>NZ_JAUTAH010000001.1:1992362-2323589 GCF_030818545.1 Brevundimonas sp. SORGH_AS_0993 | reverse complement strand
CGCCCGCATCTCCCCCCTGGTCGCGGCCGGATCGGTGTCGAAGGCGCGGCTGGAGCGGCTGGCGAGCGAGGTCCGCAACGTCCTGAACGACGCCATCGCGGCGGGCGGCTCGACCCTGCGCGACTTCGCCAACGCCGAGGGCGGCCAGGGCTATTTCCAGCACCGGTTCGACGTCTATGGCCGCGAGGGCCAGCCCTGCCGGGGGGAAGGCTGCACCGGCGTCGTCGCCCGCATCGTCCAGGGGGGTCGGTCGACCTTCTACTGCCCCGCCTGCCAGAAGCGATAAGCCCCGAGAGCCTCGACCATGCGTAGAATTCACCTCTGGATCAGCCTGATCGTCGGCCTGGCCGTCTGGGGCGCCTATTTCGCCCATTTCGTGCAGGGTCTGCGCGCAGGCGATCTGGACGGCCTGGTCTGGTGGTTCCTGGCGGCGCTGGGCGTTGCGGCCGTGGCCGAGGCGGCGGCGACCGGCCTGATCGCTTGCCTGTTCCGACGCCGCAGCCGGACCCTGGACGACGGCCCCACATTGCAGGCGGCGCTGAAGGCGGGCCATGTCGCCCTGATGCTGCTGGTCGGCCTGATGCTGACCGCGGCGCTGACGCTGGCCTTGTCGGCCAGCTTCGGCTGGAGCCTGGACCTGGCCGGGGCGCGCGGCCAGGTGATCGCGGCCAATCTTCTGCTGGGCCTTGTGGTCGTCGCCGAACTGGTGCGGGCGGCACTGACCCTGGCCCTGATGCCGCGTCGCTAGCGGCCGCACGCCCGGTTCTGTATGAGCAGGCGCAAGAGGAGACCAACCATGGCCGACGCCTATGCCAACCTGCTGATCGAACGTCATGCCGACGGTTATGCGGTCGTGACCCTGAACCGGCCCGAGGCGCTGAACGCCCTGAACGCGGCCCTGTTCAAGGACCTGGCCGACTTCCTCGACAGCGTCGAGCATGACGACGGCGTGCGTTGCCTGATCCTGACCGGATCGGGCGAAAAGGCTTTCGCCGCCGGCGCCGACATCAAGGAGATGGCCGACCAGACCTATGCCCAGATGTACACGGGCAACTATTTCGCCCTGGGCCACGACCGCATCACCCGGTTCAGAAAGCCGATCATCGCCGCCGTCAACGGCTTCGCCCTGGGCGGCGGTTGCGAACTGGCCATGCTGTGCGACTTCATCGTGGCCAGCGACAAGGCGAAGTTCGGCCAGCCTGAGATCAACCTCGGCGTCGCGCCCGGCATCGGCGGCTCCCAGCGCCTGACCCGTCTGGTGGGCAAGTCCAAGGCGATGGACATGGTCCTGACGGCCCGGATGATGGACGCGGCCGAAGCTTTAGCGTCGGGCCTGGCGTCACGGGTATTCCCGCACGAGACCCTGCTGGACGAGACCCGCAAGATCGCGGCGAAGATCGCCTCTCAAAGCCCGCTGGCGGTCATGGCCAACAAGGAGATGGTCAACGCCGCCCTGGAGACGACCCTGACGCAAGGCGTTCAGTTCGAGCGCCGCCTGTTCCACTCCCTGTTCGCCTTCGAGGATCAGAAGGAGGGGATGGCCGCCTTCGTGGAGAAGCGCAAACCCGCGTTCAAGGGACGCTGACGCCGCCTTCGCCGCCAGGTCATCGGAGCCAGGTCATGGGGGCCCGTGACTGCGCCCGGTCGCGGCCTCTGGAGCGTCAACCGATCGCCGCGATCCGGCGTTAGGGGCGAATGATGCGCCGATTTCTGTCCGCCCTCCCGTACACCCTTGTCGTGTCCGCCGCCCTGGCTCTGAGCGGCGCCCTGCCCGCCTGCGCCCAGACCGCGCCGGCCCTGCCCTTCACCGCCGTCAAGCCGGCCTTCCAGTCGAACCGCATCCTGGTGGACGCCTATGGGCGCGGGCCGGACGTGATCTTCATTCCGGGCCTGGGCTCGACCGGCGACGCCTGGCGGCCGACGGCGAACCGGCTGGCGGGCCGTTACCGGGTCCATGTCGTAACCCTGCGCGGGTTCGGCCGCACCGACCCCCAGGCCAACGCCCAGGGCGCCCTGTCGGCCCCGGCGGCGGCCGAGATCGAACGCTACATCCGCGACCAGGGCCTGGCGCGGCCCGCCCTGATCGGCCATTCGCTGGGCGGCCAGATCGCCCTGCGCGTCGCCGCCGATCTGGGCGACCGCGTCGGCCGGGTGATGGTGGTGGATTCCGCCCCCTTCTTCCCTGCCCTGGTCGACGCCCGCGTCACCCCGGCCGAGGTCGAACCCCTGGCGCGGCTGGGCTATCAGGCCCTGATGCTGTTCGGCGACCAGGCGCTGAAGGCGCAGGTGGCGGGCATGGGCGGCGACCTGGGCCTGGCCGGAGACATGGTGTTCGGCGGGCTGAACCTGCAGGGCGGCGACCGGCGCGTCCTGGCCCAAGGGCTGTACGAGGCCCTGACCGTCGATCTGCGCCCGCGTCTGGACCGCATCCGGGCGCCCGTCACCGTCGTCTATGGCTGGACGCGCGACCCCGACAATCCGCGCAACCGGCTGGAGGGCCTGTATCGCTACGGCTTCGGCGGCCTGCGCCGTCCGCCCCGTTTCGAACGGATCGAGGGCGCCGAACATCAGGTCATGACCGACCAGCCCGCCCGCTTCCTGAACGTCGTCGAACGCTTTCTGACCGGACCGGCGTGACAAGAACCGCAACCGCTGGACGCGCCCCTCTCGTCTTGGCATGACAGGGGTTCACGAGGGGGTGGATCATGTTCGGAAGGTTCGGCGTCGTCGTCGCCGTCAGCGCGCTGTTGGCCGGTTGCGTCACGGCGGTCGATCCGATGACGGCCAATGCGCCGCTGAAGCTGGCGTTCACGGAGCCCGTGCCGTCGCTGGAGGCCCGGGCGGCCGAGGGCGACCGTCAGGCCCAGTATGCGCTGTCGTTTCTGAAGAAGGTCGGCCTGCGGGGCGTGGCGTCGGATCCCGTCGGCGCCGAAAGTCTGAGAGCCCTGGCCGGCGCGCCGCGCAGCCGCACCCTGCCTATCTATCAGCCGGGGGTGAACGGCAATCCGGGCACGATCCTGAACGTGCAGATCACCGACCCCGGCGTCAGCGACGCCGATGCGCGGCGCCTGGACCTGTGCGGCATGGTGCTGCTCACGGCCATGCCGGCCCTGGGCGGGCAGGTCTGCGGTTCGCCCGAGGCCTATGCCGACCTCCTGCCCGGCGCGATGCAGGTGCGCGCGGAGACGACGCTGTCCGCAACGATGGTCGAGCCGGCCGGCGTGGCGCGCTGCGAGGACGTCGATCGCCTGTGGGCCTCGGCGGTCGTGCGGTACGAGACGGGGGCGGAGGACGAGGCCGTCGCCGCCACCGACCGGATCATCGCCCTGTGCGGCGAAACCCAGCCGTCCTGGCATGCGCGGATCATGCGCGCCCTCTTGGCTTTGGGCGACGAGGACCCGGACAGGGCCGTGGCCCTGCTGGCGCCCATTCCGCGCCCGGCGCCCGCGCCCATCGGCGGCTATGTCGGCTTCGTCGCCATGGCCGCCCAGGCCGAACGCGACGACTGGGCGGCCTATGCGAAGGAGCGCGACACGGTGCTGGGCGCCGCGGTCCAGGCACTGGCGGCCGAGCGGGGGACGACCGCCCTGGGCCGCCTGGAGCAGGGGCCCTACGCCGTCGACCTGTTCGAACGGCAGACGGCGCTTCATCCGGGGCTGACGGGCCTGATCGTGGGCGTGGCGCGCTCGACCGAGCCCAGGGCGGCGCCGCGCACCTTCTGGCTGACCACCTCGCCCGATCCGATGGGCGGTTCCGATCCGGTCTATTTCCTGGACGAATACCGCTGTGACGGGCGCTCGACCTACATGTACTTCCCCAAGGGCGCGGCGCGGCCGGGCCTGGACGCGATCAAGACCCTGATCGGCGAGGTGCTGGGCGGCGAACGGCAGAGAGTGTCGGGCATGGCGCCGGGCGGACCGCCTGATGGATGCGCCTTTCCCTATTTCGTGGCGCCGGGCCTGGGCGACGATCCGACACGGCCCGATCAGGACGCGGCGGCCAGCGCCTCCAGCACGCCCTTGCCGTAGCGGTCCAGCTTGGACTGGCCGACGCCGGAAACGGCGCCCAGACTGTGCAGATCGCCCGGCTCGGCGTGGGCGATCTCCAGCAGGGTCTTGTCCTGGAAGATGACATAAGGCGGGACGTGCTGTTCGGCGGCGCGGTCGCGGCGCCAGGCGCGCAAGGCCTCGAACCGGGCGCGCACGTCCGCGTCCATCGTCTCCAGCGCGGCATTGCGCCCCTCGCCGGAACGGTCGCGGCGGCGCGGGGCGGCGTCGGCCCGCAGCGGCGCGCGGCGCACCTCGATCCGGCGTTCGGACTTATAGACCGCGCGCACCGCCTCGGCGTCGCCCAGGCCCACCAGCGGCTTGCCGTCGTTGGGGTCTTCGACCAGCAGCCCCTCGAACAGCAGGTGATCGACGATCTCGCGCCACGAGCTCAGGGAAATGTCGCCCCCTATGCCCCAGGTGGACAGCTGTTGCTCCCATGGCTGCACGTCCTTGGTGCGCGCGGTCAGGTGGTCGATCACGCGATTGCGCCCGAACCGGCCGCCCAGCCGCTGAACCGCCGCCAGCGCCTTCTGGGCCGGGACGGTGGCCTCATAGAGCTGGGGCGGGTCGCCGCAGATATCGCAGACGCCGCAAGGCGGGGCGTCATGCTCGCCGAAGTATCGGCGCACGGCCTGGGCGCGGCACACGGCGCCGTCCAGCATGGCGAACAGCTGACGGGTCTTTCGCACCTGGACCGATTTGACCTCTTCGGCCATCGGGCGGCTGTCGAGCCGACGCAGGGACCAGGCGATGTCGGACGGGCCGTACAGGGTGATTCCCTCGGCCGGTTCGCCGTCGCGCCCGCCCCGGCCGATCTCCTGCCAATAGGCTTCCAGCGACCCCGGTGGATCGGCGTGGATGACGAAGCGCACGTCGGCCTTGTCCACCCCCATGCCGAAGGCGATGGTGGCGACCATGACGGCGCTCTCCTCGGCCAGGAACCGCTCCAGCCGCCGGTCGCGTTCCTTCGTGTCCATGCCGGCGTGATAGGCGATGGCGTTGGTCCCCGCGTCGCGCAGCGCCTGGGCCACGCGGTCGCAGCCGTCGCGGCTGCCGCAATAGACGACGCCCGACTTGCCGCGTCGTTCGCGCACCAGTTCGATAACGCGAGCGTCGGTCTTGGCGCGCGAGGCGCTCTCCTTGCGCTCGGCCGACAGTTGCAGGTTCGGACGCGCGAAACTGTCGACGAAGACCCGGGCCTCTTCCAGCCGCAGCGAGCGCAGGATGTCGTCGCGGGTCCGGGCGTCGGCGGTGGCGGTCACGGCGATGCGCGGAACATGGGGGAACCGCTCGGCCAGCAGGCCCAGATTGCGATAGTCGGGTCGGAAGTCGTGCCCCCATTGAGAGACGCAGTGCGCCTCGTCGATGGCGATCAGGCTGAGGGGCAGTTCGGCCAGCCGGTCCAGCATGGCGCCGGCCGCCAGACCTTCGGGCGAGACATAGAGCAGGTCCAGTTCGCCCGCGCGCGCGGCGGCCCAGATGGCGGACCGGCCGTCCAGGGAGACGCCCGAATCCAGCCGGGCGGCGGCGACGCCCTGCTGCTTCAGCGCCTCGACCTGGTCGGTCATCAGGGCGATCAACGGCGAAACCACCAGCCCCAGGCCGGAGCGGAGGATGGCCGGAATCTGATAACAGACGCTCTTGCCCCCGCCGGTCGGCAGGACGGCCAGAACGTCGCCGCCGGTCAGGATCGTCTCCACGACCTGGCCCTGAAGCCCGCGAAAATCGGCATGGCCCCAAACGCGCGACAGCAGGGCGCGGGCGTCGTCCAGCGTGGGCGACGCCGCCTGCATGGCGGCGTCGGGCGGCGACAGGCTCAAAGCGCGGGCGATGCGGCGAACTGTCCGCCGACGCGGTATTTCCACAGATAGGAGGCGGCGATCACCTCCATGCCGTTCGGATGCTGGACGCCCAGGTCCGCCAGGGTCGCGGCGCCGTCGGCGACGACATTGTCATGCTCCAGCATGAAGACCTGATCGCGCGTCAGGGGCGGGGTCACGCCCACGATCCCCGTCAGCTCCAGGAGGGGCGCCCAGAGGCTTGGCGACGAAGAAGGGCAGCGGCGCCAGAAGACGGTTGCGGCCCGTCTCGCGGTTCACCAGCTCCAGAATCTCGCGGAAGGTGTAGACGCGCGGCCCGCCCAGCTCATAGGTGCGTCCGGCGGCGTCGGCGCGGGTGACGGCTCGGGCGATCGCCTCGGCCACGTCGCCGACATAGACGGGCTGGAACCGGGTGCGGCCCCCGCCGATCAGCGGCAGGACCGGCGACATCGCGGCCAGAGCGGCGAAACGGTTCAGGAAGCCGTCGCCGGCGCCGAACACCAGCGAGGGGCGCAGGACGACCGCGTCGGGATAGACGGCGCGCACGGCCTCCTCCGCCTTGGCCTTGGACCGGCCGTAGGCGGATTTGGACATCGGATCGGCGCCGATGGCCGAAATCTGCACCAGGCGTTCGACGCCGGCGGCGCGAGCGGCCTCGGCCACGATGCGGGCGGCCTGGACATGAACCACGTCGAAGCCGCGCTTGCCGCGCCCGTCGTGCAGAACGCCGACCAGATTGACCACCGCATCGGCCCCGCGCAGGGCGGCGGCGACGTCGTCCGGGTTGGTCACGTCACAGCGGGTGAAGTGGATCTGGCCAGGGTCGCCGGCGGTCTGGACCTCGATGGCCAGAACCGGATTGCGAACGGCGACGCGGATGCGCCAGCCGCGCCGCGCCAGGGCGCGCACCGCCTGGGATCCGATAAAGCCCGATCCGCCGATAACGGTCACGACGCCGGGCGCGAGGTCAGCCATGAGGAAAGCTCCAGTCGAAATCCGTGTGGCGGGATAGACGATAGGGCGCCGCACCGCAACGCGAGCGTTCACGGCGACGCTGGCGATCCGGCCGTCATCGCCCATCTGAGGCCCATGAAGCTTTTCACCATCGGTTACGAAGGCGCGACCCAGGCGGATGTGATCGCGCGCCTGAAGGTGGCCGGGGTCGAAACCCTGGTCGATGTCCGCGCGGTCGCCGCCTCGCGCCGCGCCGGCTTTTCCAAGACGATCCTGAGCGAGAGCCTGAGGGCCGAGGCGATCGACTACGTCCATCTAAGAAACCTGGGCACGCCCAAGTCCGGACGCGACGCCGCGCGCAAGGGCGATGTCGGGACGATGCGCGCTATCTTCGCCGACCACCTTTCCGAACCGCAGGCGCAGGTCGAGTACGCGCGGCTGAGAGCCTTGGCGGTCGAAAAGCGCGTCGCCCTGCTGTGCTTCGAGGCCGACCACGCCGGATGCCACCGCGCCGTCCTGGCCGAACGACTGGCCGACGAGGACGGCATGACCGTCGAGATCCTGTAGCGCCGAAGCCACAGGGTCGGCGCCCCCTCCCCGCGAGAGCGGGGAGGAGACGGCTTTCCATCAGGGTCGCCCGACCAGTTGATCCACCGAGCCGGCGGTGACGGGGTGATACAGGGGACGGGCCTGGGCGTAGATGCGACGCGCGTTGGATCGGCCCCAGTCGCCTTCGTTCCACAGGGTCTGGAACAGGGGCAGGACGAATTTCCGCCGGCCCTGGCGGGTCAGGAACGTCTCTGCCGTGGCGACCGACGGCTGATAGCGATGGGCCAGGGCGATCTGCAGCCAGGCGAAGGTCAGTTCCGCATTGCCCTCGTTCGCCAGGTTCAGGGTCCGCTCCAGATCGGCCAGTTGGGCATTGGTCAGCCAGTCTGCGTTGGCGCGCAGCCCATCGGGCCGCCAGCCCAGGAAACGCTGGCGCTGCTGGGTGTTCCAGTCGCCCCACGGAATGGCGGATGCCGGTCCCCTGTCCTTAAAGAAGGCGACGGCGGCGGCGTCCACCGGCTCGAAGGCGTGCGACACGGGGGCGACGGCGTTGGACGGCAGGCCGGGCTGATAGACCCAGGCGTCCAGCTGAAGTTGGGATTCCAGCGCCGCGTCGCCCTTGATCAGATGATCGCGGATGTCCTGCAGGAACATGGCCGTGGTCATCGGACGATAGGCGTTGCGGTCGAAATAGCCGCGCAGCCAGGCGTCGAACCGATCCCGCCCGACAGTGCGTTCGATGGTCCGCAGGAACAGGGCGCCCTTCTCGTAGGCGATGTCGTTCATGCCGTCGTCGGGGTCGCGGCCCTTCAGGTCCAGATGCAGTCGGGTGTCGGCGGCCGGCAGGGACTTCAGCGTGTCCTGAAGGCTGTCCCAGCCCAGCACCTGCTCCTGCATGGCGCGGTCGCGGCCATAGACGGACTCCATGATCCGGTTCTCGAAATAGACGGTGAAGCCTTCGTTCAGCCAGAAGTCGTTCCAGGTGGCGTTCGTGACCAGATTGCCCGACCAGGAGTGGGCCAGTTCGTGCGCCACCAGGGACACCAGCGAGCGGTCGCCGGCGATGATGGTCGGGGTGGCGAAGGTCAGCTTGGGGTTCTCCATCCCGCCGAACGGGAAGGAGGGCGGCAGGACCAGGAGGTCGTAGCGGCCCCAGCGATAGGGACCGTAAAGTTTCTCGGCCGCATCGACCATCTGGGCCGTGGGCTCCAGCTCCCACTGGGCGGCGCGCAGACGGCTGGGCTCGGTCCAGACGCCGCTGCGTGCGTCGAAGGGCGCGAAGGCGATGTCGCCCACGCCGAGGGCGATCAGATAGGGCGGGATCGGATTGTTCATCCGGAAGCGCCAGGTCTTCATGCTCACGCCTTGAGCATTTGGAGCGGCCGGTTCGCCGTTCGGCGTCAGGTGGTCGGCGCTCATCACCACAGTCAGGTCTGCGGGCGCGGCGATGCGGGCCGAATAGGTCTGGCGGATGCCGGGGCTGTCCTGGGTCGGCACCCAGGTGCGGGTCAGGATGGCCTGGCCCTGGCTGAACAGATAGGGCTTCTGACCGCCCGCCGTCTGGGCCGGACTGAGCCATTGCAGCGCCGCCGCGTTCGGCCGGGTCGAATAGCGGATGACGATCTTGCGCCGCTCATTGGCGGCGAAGGCCGGGAAATAAACCGTCAGCGGCTGGCCCAGGACGGCGTCGTTGTCGCCGACGACATAGCGCAGCGGCTGACCCGCCGCGTCGCGCACGTCCTGAATGTCCAGGTCCCGGATATCCAGCACGATCTCGTTGGCGCCCGGCGCGGCCAGGATGTCCAGGGTGGCCGTGCCCGACAAGGTCCTGGCCTGGAAGTCCGCGGTCAGGTCCAGCGCCACATCGACGACCCGGGCGATCTCGGGCCGGGCGTGGGTGTGGACGTCCACGGCTTCGGGCCCCGGCGCCGGCGCGACGGCGGGCGGGGCCAGGGACGCGCCTGCGGTCGTGGTCGAACAGGCGGACAGGCCCATGGCCGACGCGAGGGCGAGGGCGGAGACGAGGCCGAGGGCTTTGCGCTTCATCGAGATTTCCGTGGCTGACCTTGAGAACTGGCCGGAGAACGCGCGGAAACGCCGAAAAGATCAAGCCTCGCCAGACCCGCGGTTCAGGCCCCCGTTCAGGCCCGTTCAGGCCGGCGAGGCGTGGTGGGCCCGGAACAGACGCCCGCGCTCAGCGAACAGGACCATGACCAGGGCCGTCAGGCCGAAAGCGGTGAAACCCAGCGACATGGGCACGGTCGTGCCGTTGAACTGCTGACCCACCGCAAAGCCCAGCAGCGAGCCGACGACGGTGGAGACGAAGCCCTGGATCGAGGCGGCGGTGCCGGCGATATGGCCCATCGTCTCCATCGCCATGGCGCCGAAGTTGCCGGCGATCAGGCCGAAGCAGAACATGGTCAGAGTCTGCAGCACCGCGAAGGTCCAGAGCGTCTCATGGCCGCTGACCGCCACCGCGGCGTGGACGGCGGCGATGCCGGTGAAGCCGATCAGGGCGGTGTGGGAAATCTTGCGCGAGCCCAGCTTCACGACCAGCCGCGCATTGACCAGGGAGGCCACGGCGATGCCGCCGGCGATCAGGGCGAAGATGGCCGGAAACGCCGCCTCCGCGTCGAAGACGTCGGCGAAGATCTGCTGCGAGGAGTTGATGAAGCCGAACAGGGCGCCGGTGATCGCCGTCATCGCCAGGGTGTAGCCGACGGCGTTGCGGTCGGTCAGGGCGGTCTTATAGGCCGACGTCAGGCGCTTGACCTGAATCGGCAGGCGATCCTCGGGCTTCATCGTCTCGGGCAGGCGCAGGGTGGCCCAGACCATCAGACAGACCCCGATCAGGCCCAGGCCCGCGAAGATCCAGCGCCACGGCCCGACCAGCATGATCAGCTGACCCAGCGACGGCGCCAGAATCGGCACGCCCAGGAAGACCAGGAAGCTGAACGACATGACCCGCGCCATGGTGCGCCCCTCGTAACGGTCGCGCACGATGGAGACGGCCAGAACGCGGGTGCAGGCGCTGCCCAGCCCTTGGCCGATCCGCGACAGGATCAGAAACTCGAAACTGGGCGCCAGGGTCGCCAACAGGCTGAACACCACATAGAGGCCCACGCCGAACAGCAGGACGGGCTTTCGCCCGAACCGATCCGCCAGCGGTCCATAGATCAGTTGCGCCCCGCCGAAGCCCAGCAGATAGGCCGTCACCACCCATTGCCGGGCATTGGCGTCGGCGACCCCCAGGTCGGCGCCGATATGGGGCAAGGCGGGCAGCATGGAATCGATGGCCAGGGCGTTCAGGGCCATCATCAGAGCGATCAGACAGACGAACTCGACGAAGCCGAGCTCCTTCTTGGCGGGCGCTGACGCGAGGGAAGAGGACATCCGGGCCAGATGCGCCGTCACGCCCCGATCCGCAACCGCAGGCCCGTCATAAATTGCTGCAATGCAGCGAACCCTTGGCTGCATCAAGCGATGATCGCTCGACACGCAACCACGGCGAATGCAATCTAATCGGTGGAGCGCCGCCCATGAAACGCCACATCCCAGCCCTTCTGGCCCTCCCCATCATGCTGTCAGCCATGTCGTGCCGGCCCGCTGACCTGCAGGGATCGCCGCAGGTTCGCGTGAGGGAGAAGTTTGCCGATCCCAAGGGTGTCTGGCGTGACCGACCGGCGGGTTGGGGACGTGCGATCACCGAACCGCCCTTCGCCATGAAAGAATTGGCGAGACGTTGCATTCCTCGCCTCCTGGCGAACTGCGAAACCTTCAAAGGCGGTTATCTGAGTGCGCCGGGAAGGCCGCGCATCTACTGGCAACTTCAGGAAGGCGAACCTGACGAGAACGCCGCGTCCGCGGGCTTCACGCTCTTCATGGAGTCGGGTGCGGCCCTGATTCCGATATTCTGGGCGGCGGAAGCAAACGATTATGAGACTCCCGTCGTGTTCTGGCCGGGCGATGGCGCCGACCCGATCATCGCCATCGCCGGGGTCAAGAAAGGCAATGGACATTACAGCGCCGATGCGCTGTTTCGATGGACGAACGGACCGCAGACGCTGGTTCCGATTCAGACCGGAGGCTGGATCGGCGCCGCCCCCGCTCCCCTTCCCGCCGACCTCTGGATCATGAAGGGATTGGCGTTCAACTATGCATCAGGTTTGCTGACGGCCCGCACGAGCCTCTGGCGACCCGAGGACGGTGACTGCTGCCCCACCGGCGGGAGCGCCAGGCTGATTTTCGATGTCCGCGACGATGCTCTCGTCCTGACACACGCGACCTACCTGCCTCCAGAAACACAAGACTGACACCCCGTCCGCAATGCAGCGAAATCGAGCTTGAACGGTGGGCGCCTCGCCATCGCCGCGAAGCTCGGCTAGAGGAAGTCATGACAGAACAGATGACAGCACAGGCGGCGCTGGACCGCCTCGAAGCCCTCTACACCCAATCCGTGACCAACCTGCGCGACGCCGTGCGGGATTTCGTCAACACCGGCGCGCGGCCCGATCCGGTCAAACGCGCCGAAGGGGTGTTCGCCTATCCCGAGCTTCGCATCCGCTGGGACGGGGATCGCCCCCAGGACCTGGAGCCGCGCGCCTACGCCCGGCTGTCGAAACAGGGCAGCTACGCCACCACCGTCACCCGGCCGGACCTGTTCCGCCCCTATCTGACCGAACAGCTGGGCCTGCTGGAGCAGGAATATAACGCCACCTTCGAGGTCGGGGTGTCGCGCCAGGAAATCCCCTTCCCCTATGTGACCGACGGGCTGGAGGTCGCGCTGGACCGATCGATGACGGCGGCTCTTGCGCGCTGGTTCCCGACCACGGACCTGGCCCATATCGGCGATGAGATCGCCGATGGTCTGTTCGAGATGGGCGGCGACTTCCCCCTGTCGCACTTCGACGGCCTGCGCACCGACTTCTCGCTGGCGCGGCTGAAACACTACACCGGCACGCCGGTGGACGACGTTCAGTCCTATGTCCTGTTCACCAACTACAATCGCTATGTCGATGAGTTCGTGCGTTGGGCCATCGAGCAGCTTCGGACGCCCGGCTCGCCGTATCAGACCCTGTCCTGCGCCGGCGGCGTGATCATCACCCGCGACACGCCCAATCCCGAGGCGGCGATCAGCGACACGGCCTGGAAGAAGCACCAGATGCCGGCCTATCACCTGACCGCGCCGGGTCATAAGGGCGTCACCCTGGTCAACATCGGCGTCGGCCCGTCCAACGCCAAGACGATCACGGATCACCTGGCCGTCACCCGTCCGCACGTCTGGCTGATGATCGGTCACTGCGGCGGCCTGCGCGCCAGCCAGACCATCGGCGACTATGTGCTGGCCCACGCCTATCTGCGCGACGACCATGTGCTGGACGCGGTGCTGCCACCCGACATTCCGATCCCATCGATCGCCGAGGTCCAGCGCGCCCTGTACGACGCCACCAAGTCGGTCAGCGGAATGCCGGGCGACGAGGTCAAGCTGCGTCTTCGCACCGGCACCGTCGTCACCACCGACGACCGGAACTGGGAGCTGCGCTATTCCAAGTCGGCGCTGCGCTTCAATCAGAGCCGCGCCGTCGCCATCGACATGGAAAGCGCCACCATCGCGGCGCAAGGGTATCGCTTCCGCGTTCCCTACGGCACCCTGCTGTGCGTATCGGACAAGCCGTTGCACGGCGAGATCAAACTGCCGGGTCAGGCCAACCGCTTCTACGAAGGCTCGATTTCCGAACACCTGCAGATCGGCATCCAGGCAGTGGATCTGATGCGCAGCGAAGGCTCCAAGCTGCACTCACGCAAACTGCGCGCCTTCGACGAGCCGCCGTTCCGTTAAGCCGCCCTAAGAAGCCGGGGCGACCACCGCCTTTTCGAGTTCGCCGGGCTTGTCCGGCCGGGGGGCGGTGGCGGCCTTGCGCGTGTCCTGGCGGCGCGGCAGGCGCCAGACCTGGTGGGAGTTGTAGCCTTCGCCGTCCCAGGCCAGAGCCGTGACGGTGATGGTCTTGGCGTCCCAGTCGATCTGGTTGAAGCCGGGGGGCGACCCCCGCTCGCGGTGCGACAGCGTCCCGCATCCCACCGCATAGGAGCAATGATCCGCCAACGGAATGGGCATGGCGAAGGGCACATGGACATGGCCCGTCATGATCAGATCCACCCCCGCCTCGGCGAAAATCAGGGCCGCCTCGTCGCCGCGCTTGACGTCGCCGGTCATCGGGGCGCCGACCATTTCGATCAGCGGATGGTGGCAGGCCAGGATACGCAGCGCGCCGATGGGCGCCTGACGCAGGGCCTCGGCCGCGCGCCGCGTCTGATCCAGATCTATGACGCCCTTGGACCAGTTGGGCCGCGCCTGCCAGCCGCGCGCGGTGACGACCCCGCGCACCATCAGCTTGTCGCTGCGGAACTGGCCGTCGTGGGCCGGAAAGCCGGTCGCCGTCTCGAACGCCTTCCACGGATTGAAGACGCGGGCGAGGGCGTCCCAATAGGGCACGTCGTGATTGCCGACGATGACGAACCGCGGCTGTGGCATGGCGCGCATCCAGGCGGCGGCGGCCTTGAACTCATCCGGAAAGCCCTGCTGGGTGATGTCGCCGGTGATCAGCACCAGATCGTTGGGCGTGCCGTGGGCGTAGTCCAGGGCGGCGGCGCAGGCGCGTTTGTGCTCGCACCCGAAATGGACGTCCGAAAACTGAAGGACGCGCCCCATCAGACACTGTCCTCGGCCGAGGGCGGCAGGGGCGCCAGGGCCTTGAAGGCCCTGGGCACGAAACGGATCACCGCCTCGGGCTTCAGCTGCAGGGGCTCGCCGTCGATGACGGCGGGAATGCGCGAGCGCGCCCGCACCTCGATCAGGCGCGCCGGCCGGGTCGAGACGGCCGGGTCCTGGCGCCAGTCGCTGAACAGGGCGGTGGCCGCCAGGCGGAATGCCTGGGTAGTGTCCGACGGGTCCATGGCGGCGGCCTCCAGACCCACCGGCTCCTCCATGGCCTTGGAGATCATCGGACTGATCAGGACCAGGGCCTCGGTGCGGCGCTTTTCGCCCCCGTCCAGGGTGAAGCGCAGCCGGCCGGAAAAGGCGCGCTTGAAGGCCCGGCGGCCGTATCGCCAGGCCAGTTTCAGCTTGCCCGTCCGCACCGCCTCGCGCGCCGGCGCCCACAGGGCGGGCGAACCCAGGATGGCGGCGCAGTAGAAATGCTCTCCCTGGACCTCTCCGCCAGAGACGGGCTGGGGCGCGCCTTCCTCCAGCGCCCGTTTCAGTGCCAGTTTCCAGTCCGCCGTACCGTACAGCGCCTTGGGCAGCATATTCATGGTCCCGCCCGGCAGGGGCGCGATCATGGGGCCGTTGGAACGGGCGCGCGCAGCGACCGCCCGGGCCGTGCCGTCGCCCGCCAGCACCAGAATGGCGTCGGGCTTGTCGGCGAAGGCCTCGGCGATGCGGGCGTCGAAATCGTCCGACAGGACGATGACCTTGGCCTCCAGATCGTAGGTCTCCAACAGGGTTCGCGCCTCGTCGGCCGCGCGTGGCCCGACGCTGCCCGACAGGGGGTTCACCAGCATGACCACCCGCTTGAGCGCCACATGCGGCGTCAGGCCGTGCGCCGGGACGTCGGGCCCATCGGCCGGGGGTGATGGCGGGGTATGGGACGGGGGTGGCGCAAGGTCGTTCATGAGCGACGCAACGTATGGTCGCCTCGCCCGTTCCGAAAGCGTGGCCGTATTTCGGCCTCATGGACCCGCACCATGGCGACGGCGAGACGGTTCGGGTCGAACGGCCTGTTCGACGCCTTCCCCCGGCGGAACCCGAACCCAATCGTTACGTTTGAAACTCGGGACGACCCCAGGGACAAGAAGGATTTCATCATGAACAAAGCGATCATCGCCATTGCGGGCGCCGGTCTTCTGGCGTCGGCCTGCGCCAGCGACCCCTATGGCAACGGGCCGAACCAGTCGGTTCGCCAGGGCGCCATCGGCGCCGGCCTGGGCGCCGTGGCCGGCGCCATCGTCGGCAACAACGTCGGCGGCGGCAATGCGGCCACGGGCGCCCTGATCGGCGCAGCCGTCGGCGGCGCGGCGGGCGCCATCCGCGGCTCCAACCAGGACCGCAACAACCAGCAGCGTTACCGCGACAGCCAGGGACGGTACTACTATTGCTACGACAACCGCCAGGACGAGTGCTACTGGGAGAACGGCCAGCGTCGCTATTGATCGACGCGGGCGCCGGTCGCGGGTGCGTGACCGGGCTTGAGTTCCGGGGGCGGCGCGTCGAAGGATGGGCCGCCCCTTTCGTGTCTGAGGGGCTGTCTGGATGAGGGGCGTCATGAAGGGTTTCAAAGCGGGCGTAGCGGCGGCGGCGGTCGTCGGCCTGGCGGTGGTCGGGTGCGCGCAGACGCCCAAGCGGTCGGCCCTGGTGGTCGGCGAAAGCGGCTGCCAGTCCGGGCGCTTCGATGTCTATTTCGTGGAAAACCAGGCGCGGCTGACTGATGCGGCGCAGCTGTTGCTGACCACGGCCGCCGAAAAGGCGCGCCAGTGCCGCATCGCCCGGGTGCGGGTCCTGGGTCTGGCCGACGCCACCGGCGCGTCCGAGGCCAACATGACCCTGTCGCAGCAGCGCGCCCGCGCGGTGGCCCAGGCCCTGACCCAGGCCGGCATGCCCGCCCCGGTGTTCGAGGTGGCGGCGGCGGGCGATGCGGGCGCGGTGACGCCCTCGGGCCAGGAAGAACTGTTGCGTCGCCGCACCGAGGTGATCGTCGAGGTCGCCCCGCGCTGATCGCGCGCCGCCGGTCGTGATGGCGAAGGGCGACGCAAGCGCCTAAGATCGGCAGGCCCGTCGCGCCTTTCGGAAATGCCCCTTTGCGTCCCTTCGCTCTTCTTGTCGCCCTGATGCTGGCCGTCCTGGCGCCCACGGTTCAGGCTTCGGCGGTCGAGCCGGCCTTCGGCGCCCAGAGGACCGAACGGATCGAGGCGGAACTGGTCCCCATGACCCAATGGGCCACGCCGGGTTCCACCGTGGTCGTGGCCGTGCGCCAGGCGATCCAGCCGGGCTGGCACACCTATTGGCGCAATCCCGGCGATTCGGGCGGGGCGACCACCCTGGACTGGACCTTGCCGGCCGGGGTGAAGGCCGATCCCGTCCTGTGGCCCCTGCCGACGCGCCAGAGGCTGTTGGGGCTGATGAACTACGGCTATTCGGGCGAGGTCTTCCTGCCCGTGCCGATCCAGGTTCCGGCGACGGCGCGACCGGGCGAGGTCCTGACCCTGACGGCCCAGGCCCTGTTTCTGGTGTGCAGCGACCGGATGTGCGTGCCCGAACCCCTGACCCTGTCCCTGGCCCTGCCGGTGCGCGAGGGCGCCGCGCCCCTGGCCCGGCCCTGGGGCGAGGCGATCCGCAAGACCGTCGCGGCCGCACCGCGTCCGGCCGGCGTCACCGCCCGCGTCACGCGCGGCGGCCAGGGCGAAAGCCTGACCCTGACTGCGACCGGCGGGCCTCTGGCGGGCGGCGTCGGCGCGGCCTATTTCTTTCCGTTCGAGGCCGGTCGCATCGACCATGCGGCGGTGCAGAGCGGCCGACGCGGACCCGACGGCCTGAGCCTGAGGCTGACGCCGGGACGACAGGCGGGCGACGGCGCCGTCTCGGGCGTTCTGGCCACCGACAGGGGCGCCTGGGAGATCACCGCCGAGCCGGGGCCGCCGCTGGCGGGAGCAGAGGGCCAGGCGACCCTTACCCCTCTGTCGGAGGCCGCGGCCAGTGTCGAGGCCGGGGTCGAGGCCGGGGTCGAGGCCGGGGTCGAGGCCGGGGCGAAGACGGGGCAAACGTCCGGGGCCGGCGGCCTGGGTTTGCAGCACGTCCTGGCCCTGGCCCTGCTGGGCGGACTGGTGCTGAATCTGATGCCGTGCGTCTTTCCGGTGCTGGCGATGAAGGCCGCCGCCCTGTCGGCCGCCGCCCACGACCCGGCCCGCGCGCGCCGCGACGGCCTGGCCTTTCTGGCCGGGGTGCTGGCCAGCTTTCTGACACTGGCGGGCGCGCTTCTGGTGCTGAGGACCGCCGGTCAGGCTGTCGGCTGGGGCTTCCAGTTGCAGTCGCCGGGCGTGACCGCGACCCTGGCTCTGATCCTGTTGGGCGTGAGTCTGAACCTGTCGGGCGTCTTTCATGTGGGCGCCGGGCTGCAGGGGGCCGGGTCCGGGCCTCTGGCCCGCCTGCCCGGCGCGACCGGCGCCTTCTTCACCGGAGTGCTGGCGGTGGTGGTGGCGGCCCCCTGCACCGCGCCCTTCATGGCGGCCGCCCTGGGCGCGGCCCTGGTCCTGCCCTGGCCCCTGGCGCTGGCGGTCTTCACGGCCCTGGGGCTGGGTCTGGCGGCGCCCTATGTGGCGATCAGCCTGTCGCCCGGCCTTCTGGCGCGGTTGCCCCGCCCCGGCGCCTGGATGGAGACGCTGAAGGGCGTCCTGGCCTTTCCCATGTACGGGGCGGCCCTGTGGCTGGCCTGGGTGTTCGGCCAGCAGGGCGGGGGCCAGCCCCTGGCCGGGCTTCTGGCCGCCGGCCTGGCGCTGGCCTTCGCCGGCTGGACCTATGGCCGCGTCCAGGCGCGTCGGGCCGAAGGTCGGCGGGCGGCGATCGGCGTCGTGACCGCGACCCTGGCGCTGCTGTCGGCCCTCATGCTGGCGGGCGCCGCAGCCATGACGGCGCAAGATCGGCCGGCGGTCGTGGAGGGCGCCAGCGCCCAAGCCGCCCAAGCCGCCCAGACCGCCCTGCCCGCCCGGCCCTGGTCGCCCCAGGCGGTGGCCCAGGCGACGGCGGCGGGCCGGCCGGTCCTGGTCAACCTGACCGCCGACTGGTGCGTGACGTGCAAGATCAACGAGCGGACGGCCCTGTCGTCGCCGCGCGTGGCCGAGGCGATCCGGGCGGCGAACGCCGTCTATCTGGTGGGGGACTGGACCCGGCGCGACGACGCCATCGCGCAAGAACTCCAGGCGCACGGCCGGTCGGGCGTGCCGCTGTATCTGGTCTATCGCCCCGGCCGGGCCGAACCCGAAATCCTGCCCCAGCTGCTGACCGAGGGCGTGGTGATCGAGGCGCTGAGGCGGAACCGGGGTCCTACACCGCCGGCTTCGGCGGGGCGGTGATGACCTCGACATTGTCGTTCAGCAGATAAGACAGTTCCGACAGGGCGGTGGCGCGCTCGGCCGGGCTGGCGGCCGCCTGAACGGCCGCGACCTTCTTGGGCATGTCTTCAGAAATGCCGCGCAGGATGCATTTCAGATCGCCGTCCGTGCCGCGTTCCTTGAGGATCAGATGCCCCTGCATGTCCAGGGCCGCCAGTTCGTCCGCCTGGGCCTTGAAGCCGGTGAAGACCTGGCTGGCGAAGAAGGCGGCGTCGTCGGCGGCCTTGGCGGCGGCCCAGCCGTCCACCATCGCCTTCAGACGGGCCGAGCGGGCGATGATGTCGGCGAACAGGGGTTCGCCCGCGACGGAGACCGGCGCGCCCGGCGCCGCCGCCGGCTGTTCCGCCGCCAGGGCCACGGCGGGATTGGACATCGACAGGGCGATCGTGAGAGCAAGGCCGCAGGACATTGAGGTGACTTCCTGTTTCAGCGTCCGCTGGGACGTTGATCCTGAATACGCCCCGACCGTAAACGAGTGTTTACCCTGTTAGACGAGGACCGCCGATGACCCGCGACGCCGCCTGGACGACCTTCGACCTGACCGCCGCCGAGGCCGCGAAAGGCCGGATCGCGGACCAGTTCGCCGCCGATCCAGACCGGCTGGATCGGATGTCGGTCGAGGCGGCGGGCCTTTATGTCGATCTGTCGAAACAGAGCTGGACCCGCGCGGCCTTCGAGGCGTGTCTGGACCTGGCGCGAGCCAGCGACGTGGAAGGGCGCCGCGCGGCCCTGTTCGGCGGCGAGGCGGTCAATCTGACCGAAGGCCGGGCGGTGCTGCACCCGGCCCTGCGCGCCGCGCCGGGCGCCGACTTCAAGGCCCTGGGCGAACCAGTCTCGGCCGAGGTGGACGCCGTCCGCGCCGAGATGAGGGCCTATGCCGAGGCCGTGCGTACCGGCGCGGAGGCCGGGGCGACCGGCCGGCGGTTCGAGGCCATTGTCCATGTCGGCATCGGCGGGTCGGACCTGGGGCCGCGTCTGGTGTGGGACGCCCTGCGCCCGCTGGACCCGGTCCTCGACCTGCGGTTCGTCGCCAACATCGACCCGCGCGACATGGCCGAGGCCCTGACCGGCCTGGACCCCGAGACGACCTTGGTGGTGGTGGTGTCCAAGACCTTCACGACGCAGGAAACCCTGGCCAACGCCGAGGCGGCCAAGACCTGGCTGGCGGCGTCGCTGCCCGCCGAGGGCATGACCAAACACTTCATCGGGGTGACGGCGGCGCCGGACAAGGCGGCGGCTTTCGGCTGCGGCCGGACCTTCGCCTTCCGGGACTGGGTCGGCGGGCGCTATTCGCTGTGGGCGGCGGTCAGCCTGTCGTGCGCCATCGCCCTGGGGTGGGAGGTGTTCGAACGGATGCTGGCGGGCGCCGCCGCCATGGACGACCATTTCGTCACGGCCCCGCTGGAGAAGAACGCGCCGGTGCTGATGGCCCTGGCCCAGGTGTTCAACGTGGACGGCCTGGACCGCAGGGCGCGGACGGTGGCCCCCTACGCCCACGCCCTGCGCCGCCTGCCGTCCTTCCTGCAGCAACTGGAGATGGAATCGAACGGCAAGCGGGTGCATCGCGACGGCACGCCGGTGACGCGCCAGACCTGTCCCGTCGTGTTCGGCGAACCGGGAACCAACGGCCAGCACGCCTTTTTCCAGCAGATCCACCAGGGTCCGCAGGTGGTTCCGGCCGAATTCGTGATCGTCGCCCGAACGCATGGGGATGCGCCCGAGGCCCCGCTGTGGTCCAACGCCCTGGCCCAGGGGCAGGCCCTGATGCTGGGCAAGACGACCGAAGCCGCCAAGGCGGAAGGTCTGGCGCAAGGGCTGTCGGACGAAGAGGCGACGCGGCTTTCGACCCACCGCACCTTCACGGGAGACCGGCCCTCGACCGCCATCGTCATGGATCGGTTGACGCCCGAGACCCTGGGCGCGCTCTTGGCCCTCTATGAGCACAAGACCTTCGTCGAGGGCGTGATCTGGGACATCAACAGCTTTGACCAATGGGGCGTCGAACTGGGCAAGGTTCTAGCGAAGGCGATCCTGAAGGATGTGGAGGCGGGACGACCGTCCGAGGCCCTGGACCCCTCAACCGCCGCCCTGATGCGACGTCTGTCGCAATGAAGGTCGTCGCTGCAACTTGGCAAAGGCTCGAAGCCCTGGCGCTTTTTGTGGCTGCCCTGGCGGCCTACGCCCATATGGACGCCAGCTGGATCCTGTTCGCCGTCCTGTTTTTGGCGCCCGACGTCAGTTTCGCAGCCTATCTGGCGGGACCGCGTCTCGGCGCCCTGGGCTATAATCTGGCGCACAGCCTGATCGGACCCCTCGTGCTGGGAGCCGTGGGGCTCGCCGCATCCAGTCCGTCAGCCACGTCCGTGGCCCTGATCTGGCTGGCCCATATCGGCCTGGATCGCGCCCTGGGTTACGGGCTGAAATCTCCGGACGGGTTCGACATCACCCATCTGGGGCGGATCGGACGACCGCCCGCCCTGTCCTGATCAGACGGCGTCCAGTGTCAGGACCCGACGGGGGGTCTGGCGGCTGGCCGGAGGCGAGCGATGCAGCACGGCGGGAAAGTCGGGCCACGGCTCCCAGCCCGGCGCCGTGCCCTTCAGGACCGCGATCTCGCCCGGATGCAGTCTGCGGATGCGCGCGCGGGTCTCGGCCCGCCGGGCGTCCAGGTCGTCGGCCACCTCGCTTTCGAAGGCCCATTCCGTGCCCGGACCGTCGTAGGTGACGATCAGCCGGGCGGCGATCGCGTCCTGATGAAAGCGCGGGCAGGCGCGGGTCTGGACCGTCTCAAACCGCGCCCGCCAGGTCTCGACGCCCGTGACCCGGCTCAGGATTTCGCCCAGCCGCTGAATGTCGTCCAGCAGCCAGTCGGGCGCCGGCCCCGACGGCTCGATCCAGCGTCCGTCGCAAGCGGCCGAGAAATCCGCGGGCGCGGCCTCGGCGCCGTTACGCAGCAGGTCGGGCCGGGCGCAGATGGCCAGGCGCACCTGTGGCTCGAACAGGGTGGTGAAGACCGAGGGCGAGAGCCCGTGCACGACCGCGCCGACCGCCATTGATGACCTTGATGATTTGATATGTTATAATGTACCTATCATTTCCATGATCAGGCCCGCCGGGTCAAGCGCCGGGCGACATGGAGCGCCGATGTCCGACTTCAAACCCCTGCCCGTCACCGTCCGGTCCGGCTTTCTGGGCGCCGGGAAAACCACCTTGCTGAACCATGTGCTGGCCAACCGAGAGGGTCTGCGCGTCGCCGTCATCGTCAACGACATGAGCGAGGTGAACATCGATGCGGCCCTGGTGCGGGACGGCGGCGGGGCGGACTTGTCGCGCACCGAGGAGCGGCTGGTGGAGATGTCCAACGGCTGCATCTGCTGCACCCTGCGCGAGGATCTGCTGATCGAGGTGGGCAAGCTGGCGCGCGAGGGGCGGTTCGACCATCTGCTGATCGAATCCACCGGGATCTCGGAGCCCATGCCGGTCGCCGCCACCTTCGACTTCCGCGACGAGGAGGGATTCAGCCTGTCGGACGTGGCCCGGATCGACACCATGGCGACGGTGGTGGACGCCTTCAACTTCCACCGCGACTATCCCTCGACCGACCGGCTGAAGACGCGGGGCGAACACCTGGGCGAGGACGACGAACGCACGGTCGCCAATCTGCTGATCGACCAGATCGAGTTCGCCGACGTCATCGTGCTGAACAAGATCGACCTGCTGGACGAGACGCAGAAAAGGGTGCTGCGGGCCATGCTGGCCCAGTTCAACCCCCGCGCCCGGATCGTGGAGGCGGTGCGCGGCGCCGTGCCGCTGAAGGCGGTGATCGGCACGGGCCTGTTCGACATGGCCCGCGCCGAACAGGCGGCCGGGTGGTCCCAGGCCCTGCGTGGCGAGGTCACGCCCGAGACCGAGGAATATGGCGTCTCAACCTTCGTCTATCGGGCGCGCAAGCCCTTCCACCCGCGCCGTTTCCACGACCTGCTGCAACGGGAATGGCCGGGCGTGTGGCGCTCCAAGGGTTTCTTCTGGCTGGCCAGCCGCATGGACTATGTCGGGTCCTGGAGCCAGGCCGGCGCCGTGACCGAACATGAGTGGGGCGGCCTGTGGTGGGCCTCCGCGCCGCGCGACCGCTGGCCCGACGACGACGCGGACTGGCTGAAGTCGATCGAGGCGGTTTGGCGCCGCCCCTATGGAGACCGGCGGCAGGAGATCGTGCTGATCGGCAAGGACATGAACCGCGACCTGCTGACCTCGATGTTCGACGCAGCCCTTCTGACCCGGTTCGAGATGGAGCGCGGCCCCAAGGGCTGGGCCAGGTTCGACGACCCCTTCCCCTACTGGGGACCGCGCGTAGCCGCCTGAGCCTGCAGGACACAGACGCGAAAAGGCCCGGCCTTTCGGCCGGGCCCCGCGACCCTTGGAGGATCGGATGGCGCCCCTACCAGCGACGGTCGTAGCGGTAGTCGCGGCGATAGCCCCGGTCGTCGCGATAATCGCGGTCGTAGCGGCGGTCGTAACGCGACTCGTAGCGGCGACCGTCGTACCGGTAGTCGTAGCCGTAGTCGCGGCTGTTGATGCCGTGTTCGCGTTCCCAGTGCCCCTGGTTCCGGTAGCAGCGGCCGCCGCGATAGTATTCGCAGCCCGAGCCGCGATTGGAGGCCACGGCGCCCAGCGCCGCGCCGGCCAGGGCGCCGCCGGCGATATAGTTGCCGTCGCCATTGCCGTAGAGGGCGCCGGCCAGACCGCCCACCGCCGCGCCGATCAGGGCGTTTCGGCTGGTGTTGTCGCGGTCGCGGTGCGACTGGGCCGAGGCCGGGGCCGCGATCATCGTCAGGGCGACGACGGGGGCGGCGGCGATGGCGGTGATCTTCAGCAACCTGGACATATCCGTCTCCTTCGTTTCGGGTCGATGCTTCCAAAACGCGCATCGATGTTGAGACGGTTCTAGCGGTGCGCGTCTGAACGCACCGCCAGAGGGTCGTTCATCCTGGGTTCACCCGCCGGACGGGGCGGTCAGGACGCCGGCGGATACTGCATGGCGACGCTGACGGCCGCCACGCCGGCCGCGGGCACGGTGAACTTGACCCGGTCGAAACGGGGCGCCGCCCTCAGGGCCGCGCCGTTCACCATGGCCCAGCCCTCGGCAGGACGACCGTTCGCCATCTTCATCTGGCGATCGCCGTCCACATCGTGCAGCACCGAAACTGAGTAGTCGCCAGGGGCGACGTCGCGCAGGGTCACGACATGGGTTCCGGCGGTCGGGGCGGCGATGATCTGACCGTAGGACCCCTCGTGCTTGAGAAACTGGCTGGCGGTCTGCAGGCCGACCAGCAGGTCGCCGCCGCGCGCCTGGACGCCGGTAACGGTGATGGTCACGTCGCCGGCCAGGGCCGCGCCCCCGCCCATCAGGGCGGCGAGGGCCGCCGTCGCAGCGATCAGGACGGATTTGGATTTCAGGTTCATGGCGGATCGGCCTCCTCGAAGGAGACGGGCGGATCGGAATGACCGCCCTATCGCCTCCTTCACAATCACTTTGATATGCAAAGCACTTGTTTCGTCAATGCGTAATTCGTCGCATTTGTTTCGCTGGCTTCGCCTTGACGGTCACGACGCCCGGCCCTACTTGCGCCGTGCGTTGGCACTCTTGCTGGTCGGCTGCTAACATGGCGATCGCGAGAGGGTCCGCTCACCGTTTCAGAACGCCCCGATCCGGGGGTTTTTAAGGGAGAAGTCCGATGGCGTTCCGTCCGCTCGGCGACCGCGTGCTGGTCAAGCGCGTTGAAGAAGAATCCAAGACCAAGGGTGGGATCATCATCCCCGACACCGCCAAGGAAAAGCCGCAGGAAGGCGAAGTCGTCTCCGTCGGCCCCGGCACCCGCGACGACAAGGGCGTGGTCAACGCCCTGGAACTGAAGGCCGGCGACCGCATCCTGTTCGGCAAATGGTCGGGCACGGAAGTGAAGATCGACGGCGAAGACCTGATCATCATGAAAGAGTCGGACGTGCTCGGAGTGCTGAGCTAAGGCTCAGCCCTCAGTGGCGAGCGATTAGTGGCAAGTGGCGAGCAGATTTCCGAAGGAAGTCGCCGCCGCCGCCCCGTTCAAGTCCCTCGCCACTCGCCGCTAACCACTCGCCACTCACACCAAAGGAGCAGCCCGCATGGCCGCTAAGATCGTAAAATTCAACACCGACGCCCGCGACAAGATGCTGAAGGGCGTCAACGTCCTGGCTGACGCCGTCAAGGTGACGCTGGGTCCCAAGGGCCGCAACGTCGTGATCCAGAAGTCGTTCGGCGCCCCGCGCTCGACCAAGGACGGCGTCTCGGTCGCCAAGGAAATCGAGCTGGAAGACGCCTTCGAGAACATGGGCGCCCAGATGATCCGCGAAGTCGCTTCGAAAACGAACGACAAGGCGGGCGACGGCACCACCACCGCAACCGTTCTGGCTCAAGCCATCGTGCAAGAGGGCCTGAAGGCCGTCGCCGCCGGCATGAACCCGATGGACCTGAAGCGCGGCATCGACAAGGCCGTCGGCCTGGTGCTGGAAGAGATCAAGTCCAACTCCAAGCCGGTCTCCAACAACTCGGAAATCGCCCAGGTCGGCACCATCTCGGCCAATGGCGATAGCGAAATCGGCGAGCTGATCGCCCAGGCCATGGCCAAGGTCGGCAACGAAGGCGTCATCACTGTCGAG
Organism: Brevundimonas sp. SORGH_AS_0993; assembly: GCF_030818545.1. Lineage (NCBI taxonomy): Bacteria > Pseudomonadati > Pseudomonadota > Alphaproteobacteria > Caulobacterales > Caulobacteraceae > Brevundimonas > Brevundimonas sp. SORGH_AS_0993. The sequence goes on along the minus strand of NZ_JAUTAH010000001.1, from coordinate 2,298,364 downwards.
GAAGCCAAGACCGCCGACACCACCGTGGACGTCGTCGAAGGCATGCAGTTCGACCGCGGCTACCTGTCGCCCTACTTCATCACCAACGCCGACAAGATGGAGGCCGTTCTCGAAGAGCCGCTGATCCTGCTGTTCGAGAAGAAGCTGACCAGCCTGCAGCCCATGCTGCCGATCCTGGAAGCGGTGGTTCAGTCGGGCCGTCCCCTACTGATCATCGCCGAGGACATCGAGGGCGAAGCCCTGGCGACCCTGGTGGTCAACAAGCTGCGCGGCGGCCTGCGCGTCGCCGCCGTCAAGGCGCCGGGCTTCGGCGACCGCCGCAAGGCCATGCTGGAAGACATCGCCATCCTGACCGGCGGCCAGGTCATCTCCGAAGACCTGGGCATCAAGCTGGAGAGCGTCACGCTCGACATGCTCGGCAAGGCCAAGAAGGTCTCGATCACCAAGGAAGACACCACCATCGTCGAAGGCGTGGGTGAAAAGGCCGACATCGAAGCCCGCGTGGCCCAGATCAAGCGCCAGATCGAGGACACCACCTCGGACTACGACAAGGAGAAGCTGCAGGAACGTCTGGCCAAGCTGGCCGGCGGCGTCGCCGTCCTGCGCGTCGGCGGCTCCACCGAAGTCGAGGTCAAGGAGAAGAAGGACCGCGTCGACGACGCCCTGAACGCCACGCGCGCTGCGGCTGACGAAGGCATCGTTCCCGGCGGCGGCATCGCCCTGCTGAAGGCCTCCAAGATCCTGTCCGACGTCAAGGGCGACAACGCCGACCAGAACGCCGGCGTGGCCATCATCCGCCGCGCCCTGCAGGCCCCGATCCGTCAGATCTCGGAAAACGCCGGGGTCGAAGGCTCGATCGTGGTCGGCAAGGTTCTGGAAAACGCTGACGCCGCCTTCGGCTTCAACGCCCAGACGGAAGAGTACGGCGACCTGGTCAAGATGGGCGTCATCGACCCCGCCAAGGTGGTCCGCACCGCGCTTCAGGACGCCGCCTCCGTGGCCGGCATCCTGATCACGACCGAAGCCGCCGTCGCCGACGCGCCGAAGAAGGCCGCCGCCGGCGGCGCCCCCGACATGGGCGGCATGGGCGGCATGGGCGGCATGGACTTCTAAGTCCAAGCCACTCGACGCTGAAATGCAGAAGGGCGGGGTCGCAAGACCTCGCCCTTTTTCATATCGCCTCCCTGCGAAGCGGGGAGGGGGACTGCGTAGCGGCGAAGGGGCTCTTGAAGTCGCAAGTGCGTCTGTGATGCGGCGGCGGCCGCTCCATCACGACACCAAAAGGCGTCGCGCCACCGCCCCATGAAACGGGGAGGAGACGGCGATTCAGAACTCCGATATCGCGCCGGGCTGGCGCGAGCGGGTCTTCAGCCACATGACGCCCAAAAGATCCGAGAAGGATGCGCGCAGGCGGCCCCAGTTGGTGTATTTCGACTGGCCCGTCTCGCGGTGGCGATGGTCCACGTCCAGATACTGGTTGCGATACCCCTCGCGGATCATCAGGGCCGGCAGATAGCGGTGGATGTGATCGAAATAGGGAAGGCGCAGGAAGACGTCGCGGCGAAAGGCCTTCAGGCCGCAGCCGGTGTCGTCGGCGTCGTCGCCCAACAGTTTGCGGCGGATGCGGTTGGCCCAGAGCGAGGCCTGGCGCTTGGCGTTGGAGTCCTGGCGCTTGGCGCGGCGGCCGCCCACCAGGGCCACATCGGCAGGGGCCGCCAGCAGGGCGTCCACCAGGCGCGGAGCGTCGGCCGGCGGGTTCTGGCCGTCGCCGTCCAGGGTGACGACGACAGGCGCCCGGGCGGCCAGGACGCCGGTGCGCACGGCCCGGCTCTGGCCCGCATTGGCGGCGTGGGGCCAGGACGCGCAGGCGCGGCAGTTCGGCCATGGCGGCCTTCAGCTCGGCCAGGGTCGTGTCCCTGGAGGCGTCGTCGACGAAGATCATCTCATACGGCCGGCCCGCGAAGGCGGCCGCGATCTCGCGCGCCAGGGGCACGGCGGCGCCCGATTCGTTATGCACCGGCACCACGACGGAGATGTCCGGAGCGGCGGTTTCAGGCGGGGCGGCGGCGGCGTCGGTCATCGCGGCTCTGTAGCGCATCGCCCGACGCGGCGAAACGGCGACGCGCATGCGATCACGACCGCTTCCGGCGGGGCCGGATGGCGTGATACGACAGCCGCATGACCCTTCCGAAACTGGATCATCTCATCGCCGGTTGGCGCGGCCCGGTCCTGGCGGCCCTGCTTACCCTGGTCGCGGGCCTGCCCAGCCTGATGCTGCTGCCGCCGCTGGACCGCGACGAGAGCCGCTTCGCCCAGGCGACCGCCCAGATGCTGGAGAGCCACGACTTCGTCGACATCCGCTTCCAGGACGAGCCGCGCTGGAAGAAGCCGGTCGGCATCTACTGGCTGCAGGCGGCGGCGGTGGCCCTGACCTCCGACGTCGAGGATCGCCAGATCGCCCCCTATCGAATCCCGTCCCTGCTGGGAGCCATGCTGGCGGCCTGGGCCGCGGCCTGGGCGGGGGCGGCCCTGTTCGGCAACCGCGTCGGCTTCCTGGCCGGCGCCATACTGGGAACCACCTTCCTGTTGTCCACAGAGGCGGGCATCGCCAAGACGGACGCCATGCTTTGCGGGGCCACGACCCTGGCCATGGCGGCCCTGGCGCGCATCTATATGGCCACCCAGGCGGGCGAACGGCCGATCCGGCCGCACAAACTATTGTTCTGGCTGGGCCTGGGGCTGTCGATCCTGATCAAGGGGCCGATCGGTCTGTTGGTCGTCGGGCTGGCGATCATCGCCCTGTCGATCTGGGACCGGAACGTCCGTTGGCTGGCGCGGCTGGGCTGGGGCTGGGGCCTGCCGCTGGTCGCCCTGATGGTCGGGCCGTGGGCCATCGCCATCACCATAGCCACCGACGGCGGCTTCTGGCGCGAGGCCATAGGCGGCGACCTGGCGCCCAAGATCGCCGGCGCGCATGAGAGCCATTCCGGCTTTCCCGGCATGTATCTGCTTCTGGCGCCGCTGCTGTTCTTCCCGTCCACCCTGCTGCTGCCCGCCGCCGTCTCCACGGGCTGGAGCCGGCGGGCCGAGCCGGCGATCCGTTTCATGGTCTGCTGGCTGGTTCCCGGCTGGCTTATGTTCGAACTGGCCCCAACCAAGCTGTGGCACTACACCCTGCCGACCTTCGGCGCGTTGGCGCTGCTGGCGGCGGCCGCACTGGCCCGGCCGATCGGAACGGCGTCGCGGATCGTCGGCTCCATCCTGGCGGTTCTGGCGGCGGTGCTGGTGATCGGGATCACCGTCTATGGGCTGACGGTCTATGGCACCTCCACGGCCCAGACCTGGGCGGCCCTGACCATCGGCACGGCGGCGGCGGCGGCCCTGGTGGGGGCCTTCCTGCTGCTGAACCGGGCTTCGGTGACGGCGCTTCTGGCCTCGCTCGTTTTCGGGATCACGGCCCATGCGGCCTTGGCGGGGACCATCCGTCAGCTGCGCCCCCTGGCCATCGCGCCCCAGTTGGAAAAGACGCTGGAGGCCGCCGACCTGCATCCCCGCCAGGGCCGCACGCCGGGGCCGGTGGCCATCACCGGCTTCCACGAGCCCAGCTTCGTCTTCCTGACCGGACGGGACACCGACCTGACGGACGCGCAAGGGGCCGCCGAGGCCCTGGCCGAGGGCCGGCCCGCCATCGTGGAGGCGCGCGACGCCGACGCCTTCCGCGCCGCCTCGGCCCGGCTGGGCGTGTCGGGTCGCGCGGTCGGAACCGTGCGCGGCCACAACTATTCGGCGGGCGACGACGTCAGCCTGACGGTCTATGCCCCGCCGCCCCGGCCAGTCGTGGGCGCAGGGGCGGAAACGGATGCGGGCGCGGGCCGGTGAGCCGCTTCATCCAGATCGTCGAGGTCGGGCCGCGCGACGGCCTGCAGAACGAAAAGACCGTGCTGGACACGGCCGTGCGCGTCGATCTGGTGCGGCGGCTGGAGGCGGCGGGGGCGAAAAGGATCGAGGCCGTCTCGTTCGTCCATCCCCAATATGTGCCCCAGATGGCCGGCGCCGAAGCGGTGATGGCCGCCCTGCCGCCCGAGGCGGGGCGCAGCCGCATCGGCCTGGTCCTGAACGGCAAGGGTTACGACCGGGCGCTGACCACGGGGGTGAACGAGGTGAACGTCTCGGTCGCAGCCACCGACGGCTTCGGCCTGAAGAACCAGGGCCTGGCGGTGAAGGACCAACTGGCCATGCTGGGCGAAATCGTCGCGCGGCGACACAATGCGGAGGCGACCGACGGCGCGCCGTCCCTTTCGGCGACCCTCTCCTGCGTCTGGGGCTGTCCGTTCGAAGGCGAGGTCTCGGTCGGCCAGGTCACGGACATGGTGGGCGCCCTCGGCGAGATGGGCGTGGCCGAGATCGGCCTGGCCGACACCATCGGCGCCGGCGACCCCTGGGCGGTGACGCGAAAGGTCGAGGCCGCGCGAAAGGCGGCGCCGGACGCGACCCTGCGCCTGCATTTCCATGACACGCGCAACACCGGCCTGGCCAACGCCCATGCGGGTGTCGAGGCGGGCGTCGATGTGCTGGACGCCTCGGTCGGCGGCATCGGCGGCTGCCCCTTCGCGCCGGGCGCCACCGGCAACATCGCCACAGAGGATCTGGTTTACATGCTGTCGCGCGCGGGGTTCGAGACGGGCTACGATCTGGACGCCCTGATCGAGACGGCGCGATGGATCGGCGCGGTGATCGGCCGGCCCGCGCCCTCGGCCCTCAGCCGCGCGGGCGGCTTTCCCAGAGGATGAAAGCGGCCGGAGGCTTGACCGTGGCGGGCGAAGGCGAAGCGCGCTATCGTCCCGCCGACGCGACGGCCCCGGACCCGCCGCGCAGAAAAGACCGGACCCATGCTGATCGCGATCCCCCTGCTGATTATTCCGGTGGCGCTCTACAACATCCTGGTGTTGACCGGCGGCGTCGGCCAGGCGGACGCCCTGCTGAACGATCCGCTGTTTTCCGTGACCATGACCTCGGGCGCGCAATGGAGCGTCAGCTGGGGCGATCTGATCCTGTTCGTCGGCCTGATCCTGCTGTTCTTCGAACTGATCAAGTCCACGTCCAGCCAGCGGATCGCCATCGTCAACCACGCCCTGTCGATGGTGCTGTTCATCGCCGTGCTGATCGAATTCCTGCTGATGCAGGGCTTCGCCACCTCGACCTTCTTCCTGATCGTGGTGATGATCCTGCTGGACGTGCTGGCCGGTTTCATCGTGACCATCATCGCGTCCCGCAAGGACTTCGACTTCGGAAACTGAGACCCGTCGTCACGCCTCTCCGGCGCGCAGGTCCCGCTTCCCGGCTTTCCCGGCCTCAGGCAGGCCCAAGGCCGATAGGCCAGGAACAAGCCTCAGGCAGCGCGAAATCCGGCAGGCCCTAAGAAAAGGCCGTGAAGATCAGGGCCACGACGGCGACGTCGAAGACCTTGGCGGCGACGGTAAGGGCGGCAGGCATGGGCGGGTTCCGAAGCGGACGACGTCGCTCCGCTTCAGCAAGCCGCGTGCCGCGCGATCAGATTTCTGTCTTGGTCGATTTTCCGGCGGGCGGACGACGCTCGGCGGCGCCGGAATATTCGGTTCCCAGATAGGCGGCGCGGGCCGCGTCCAGCACAGGCGCACCGCCGCGCAGACCCCGTTTCTGGCCGCCCTGACCGATCTGCTGGGCGACGAAGGCGGCGGTGACGGGCTCGGGCGCCGTATGGACGGCAGGTCTTGCCGGGTCGGAGGCGGCCGCCTCTTCCGCCTGCCCCCCGGAGACCGCGACCAGGGCGCGGGCGGCGACGCGGCGATCGCGGCGGCGGCGCTCGCTCTCGCGGCGGTCGACCCGTTCGGGTCCGCCGACCGGACGGACGCCATCGGTCATTCCGACTGGCCGCCCGCCAGCCGGTCGATCTGGCGGCGCATCTCGTCCATCTGGCGACGCATCTCGGCCAGGGCGTCGGGCGCCTCAGGCGCCGGGTCCGGGGACGGCGCGGCGGGTTCGGCGGCCGGCTCGGCGCGGGCGTAACCGAAGCCGGGGAACATCTGCAGGGCGCGCTGGAACATGGCCATGTTGGCCCGCGCGGCCTCTTCCATCAGGGTCGCGCCCGAGCCGGTTCCGAAGGCGCGGCTCATCTGGCTGGCGAACTGTTCCTGCTGCTTGCTGAAATTGGCTAGGGACATCTCCAGATAGGAGGGCAGAACCCCCTGCATGGATCCGCCGTAGAAGCCGATCAACTGGCGCAGGAACTGGACCGGCAGCAGGGCCTCGCCCCGGCTTTCCTCCTCGAAGATGATCTGCGTCAGGATCTGGCGGGTCAGGTCGTCGTTGGTCTTGGCGTCATAGACCACGAATTCGACCCCCTCGCGCACCATGGCGGCCAGGTCCTCCAGCGTCACATAGGCGCTGGTTCGGGTGTTGTAGAGGCGGCGGTTCGCATACTTCTTGATGACGACGACGGCCGGGTCGCCGTCTTTTCCGCCCTTGGTCTTATCGTCAGCCACGCTTGTTCCCGCGATGTTGCAAGGCGTCACTATCGTCCGTTGCGACGCGAAGCGCCAGAGGGAAGGCTTTGGGCCTTTCCGACCTCAACCCTGGGCCATCGCCGGGGCCAGGACCACGCCCACCAGCACCGCCGCCCAGTGGACGGTGGCCCCGGTGACGACGAACCCGTGCCAGATGGCGCGACGGAAGCGGACCTTGGGGCTGATGAAGACGAAGACCCCGGCGGTGTAGATCAGGCCGCCGATGACCAGAAGGGCCAGGGCGATGGGATGGACCGTCTCGACCATGGGCTTCAGGGCCGCGACCGCCAGCCAGCCGAAGACGACATAGACCGCACTCCAGAACTTGTCCGAGATGCGCGGCGCCAGCAGTTTCACCCCGGCGCCGACGAAGGCCAGGGTCCAGATCAGGGTGGTGAAGCCTACCGCCCAGGCGCCTTCGAACCGCTGGGTGGTGAAGGGGGTGTAGCTGCCGGCGATCATCAGGAAGATGGCCGCCTCGTCCAGCCGGCGCAGCACGGGCCGCGCGGCGCAGGGGGTGGTCCAGTTGTAGATCGTCGAGGCCGTCAGCATCCCGACCAGGCACAGGGCGTAGATGGCCGTCGCCATCACCCCGCCCACGCCCGTATAGACCCCCGCCAGACCCGCCAGGATCAGGCCGCCCACCGCCGCCAGCATCAGGCCCACCACATGGACCCACAGGTCGGCCAGACGCTCGGCCCGCGTCTGGTAGTGATCGATCATATCCAGTTCGTCCGGCGTGCAGACGTGGGAGACAAGACGGTGCAGGGTGCGCAGCATGGCCTTTCCAATCCGGGATCGCCGCCATCGTTCCCGACAGAATGCGCCCAGACCGTGACAATTGGCTGAATCGCCGTGCGACCTCGCGCCTTGAGGGTGACGACGGCCGCGCGATGCGGCAGAACGGCCACGACTTTTATTCCCCAGAGAGCGAAATCCCATGACCGAGGTCGTCATCGTCTCCGCCGCCCGCACGCCCGTGGGCGCCTTCCTGGGCGGCCTGTCGTCCCTGCCCGCCTCCAAGCTGGGCGAGATCGCCATCAAGGCGGCGCTGGATCGGGCGGGCGTCTCGGGCGACGAGGTGGACGAGGTGATCCTGGGTCATGTGCTTCAGGCCGCCGCGGGTCAGGGACCAGCGCGTCAGGCCGCCGTCGGCGCGGGGGTCAGAAAGGAAGCCGCCGCCTGGAGCCTGAACCAGATCTGCGGCTCGGGCCTGCGCGCCGTGGCCATCGGCGCCCAGCAGATCGCCTTGGGCGACGCCAGGATCGTCGTCGCGGGCGGGCAGGAAAGCATGAGCCAGGCGCCGCACGCCCAACAGCTGAGGACGGGCGCCAAGATGGGCGACGTCGCCTTCGTCGACACCATGATCAAGGATGGTCTGTGGGACGCCTTCAACGGCTATCACATGGGCCAGACGGCCGAGAACATCGCCGACAAATGGGCGATCAGCCGCGAGGCCCAGGACGAGTTCGCCCTGGCCAGCCAGCACAAGGCCGAAGCCGCCCAGACGGCCGGCAAGTTCGCCGAGGAGATCGTCCCCGTCGTCATTCCCGGCAAGAAGGCGGACGTCACCGTCGATCAGGACGAGTACATCCGCCACGGCGCGACCATCGAGGCGATGCAGAAGCTGCGGCCGGCCTTCGCCAAGGACGGCAGCGTCACCGCCGCCAACGCCTCGGGCCTGAACGACGGCGCCGCCGCCCTGGTGCTGATGAGCGCAGACGAGGCCAGGGCGCGCGGGCTGGAGCCGCTGGCCCGCATTGCGTCCTACGCCACCGCCGGCGTCGATCCGTCGCTCATGGGCACAGGGCCGATCCCGGCGTCGAAGAAGGCGCTGGAGAAGGCGGGCTGGACCGTGGCGGACCTGGACCTGGTCGAATCCAACGAAGCCTTCGCCGCCCAGAGCCTGTGCGTGGTCAAGGAGCTGGGCCTCGATCCGGCCAGGGTCAACGTCAACGGCGGCGCCATCGCCATCGGCCACCCCATCGGCGCCTCGGGCGCGCGCATCCTGACGACGCTTCTGTTCGAGATGAAGAGGTCGGGGGCGAAGAAGGGTCTGGCGACCCTGTGCATCGGCGGCGGCATGGGCGTCGCCATGTGCGTCGAACGGGCGAACGCTTAAACCGTCATTCCGGGGCCGAGCGAAGCGAGGAACCCGGAAGCCAGGACCGCCCGAGCGCCTTGAACGATGTCTCGAGGCGGTACGCCACCCTCCTGGGTTCCCGGTTCGCCCGATGGGCGCCCCGGAATGACGTGACTTCAATCTGCCGGCGGATATTCGAACGGATCGGTCGGGGTCGGCTGGGTCGGCGCAGCGGCATGCGCGGCAGGGGGGCGTCGCGGTTGGCGGCGTTCAGCAGGAAACTGGCCAGGATGACCGCCGCCTGACGCAAATCCTCGGCCTTCAGGTGGTCGTAGCTGTCGATGCTGGTGTGGTGGATGCGCGCGGAATAGTCGAGCGGGTCCTGGATGAACTGATACCCCGGCACGCCGACCGTCTGCATATAGACATGGTCGGTGCCGCCCGAGTTGCGCAGCGACACGGTCGTGGCCCCCATGCTGGCGAAGGGCGCCAGCCATTCCTGAAAGATCGGGGCGGCGGCGACATTGCCTTCGGCGTTGATGCCGCGAATCTTGCCCGAGCCGTTGTCCAGGTTGAAATAGGCGACCAGATCGCGATAGCCTGGGCGCGGCTGGATCGGCCAGCGGCTGCGCCAGGTGCGATTGTTCGGCAGGTTGGCCAAGGCCGGATCGTTCGACGGGGCGCGGGTCGCCAGGTGCCGGTCGACATAGGCCAGGGAGCCCAGGATCCCCCTGCTCCTCTCCATTCCACAGGGCGAAACGAATGGTGCGCTTGGGCCGCACGTTCAGCGCCTTCAGGATGCGCGCCGCCTCCATCACCACCGCGCTGCCGGCCGCATTGTCCTGGGCGCCGTCGGAGGCGACCCAGCTGTCCAGATGGGCGCCGGCCATGACATATTCGCTGGTCCCGCCGGTTCCGGGAATGTCGGCCAGGATGTTGTAGGCGTTGACGTCCTCGTCGTGGAAGCGGACCTCGCTCATCAGCTCCAGCGTCGGCGGGGCTTCGGTCAGGGCCAGGCGCGCCAGACGGCGATAGTCTTCGGCCGCCAGCTCCATACCCGCCAGCCGGGGCGTGGCGCCCACCTGATAGGTGTAGCCCGTGCCGTGCAGCAGGCCGCCGTCGCGCTGGGAAATCCGCACCCAGGCCAGGGCGCCCTGTTCGACCAGGAAGGCGTCCAGTTTCGAAGCGAAGTCCGCCGTCTCCAGCGACTTGCGGATGGCGGCGGGCGAATACTGCGGCTGGTTATAGGTGTTGCGCTCGGCCAGCTCCGCGCTGGTCCAGCGTTTAAAGGCCGGTTCGGTCGGTTCCGAGCCCGTGCCCGGCGGCGAGATCATGACGATCTTGCCCGCCAGCTTGCCGCGCCATTTGTCGAAATCCTCGACCTTGGCCAGGGGCGCGACCACCACGCCCGCGCTGATCGTCCCGTTGGTCGAGGGCGTCCAGGCCACCGGAATGGCGCGCAGATCCAAAGGGCGGGGTGCGGTCATCCGCGCGCTGGAGCGGACGATGGACCAGCCTCGGCCGAACTCGAACCCTTCGGCCCGGACGTTCGACAGGCCGTAGTCGCGAAACTGCGCCTGAGCCCAGCGTTCGGCCTCGCGCATCTGGGGCGAGTTGGTCATCCGCCCGCCGATCCGGTCGGTCAGATAGGCTGCGGTCTGCATGACCTGGCTGTGGTTCAGCCCCTGGTCGATGATGCCGTTGACGGCGACCCGATCAACCGACTGGGCCGCCACCGGCGTGGCGAGCAGCGCCGAGGCGCAGACGAAGGCGAGCAGACGCGACATGGAACCCCCTGAACGAAACCGATCCCTATGTGAGGCGATCCGCAGGCGGAGCGCAAACCGCAAGGACGATGCAGGCGGGTCGAAATCGGGGGCCGCGACAATCGGTCTCAGCCTGGGTTCGGCGTCAGCCCCAGGGACCTCGGGGCGCGGCCGGCGTGGTCGGCACGCCTGTGGTGACGGCGGCGGGGCGCGGCTGCGTCCGGTCGGCGGCCCGGCCGACGGCCAGGGGCGCGGGGGCCGCCGCGACGGGGCGGACAGACAGCCCCATCCGGGCGCCCATCTCCATCAGGGCGCGGACCCGGTTGCCGGTGTTCGGATGGGTCGAGAACAGATTGTCCGCGCCACGCCCGGCCAGGGGGTTGATGATGAACAGCTGGCCCGAGGCGGGATTGCGCTCGGCCGTCGGATTATGGATGCGCTTGGCGTACGCCTCGATCTTCTGCAGGGCGCTGGCCAGGGCCTGGGGGTCGCCGGCGATCTCGGCGCCCACGCGGTCGGCCTCGTATTCCCGGCCCCGGCTGATGGCCATCTGCACCAGGCCGGCCGCCATGGGCGCCAGGATCATCAGGGCCAGGGTTCCGATCAAGCCGCCCGGCCGCTCGCGGTCGTCGCCGCCCTGAAAGAACAGGGCGAAGTTGGCCAGGGCGGCGATGGCGCCGGCGATGGTGGCCGTGACCGTCATGGTCAGGGTGTCGCGGTTCTTCACATGGGCCAGTTCGTGCGCCATCACCCCGCGCACCTCTTCGCGCGTCAGCATGTCCAGCAAGCCCGTCGTGGCGCAGACGGCGGCGTTCTGCGGGTTACGACCGGTGGCGAAGGCGTTGGGCTGATCGTTGGGGATGATGGCGATCTGGGGCTGGGGCAGGCCGGCGTCGCGCGCCATCTGGCGCACGTCGGCGACATAGTTGCGGACCACGGCGTTGGGATGTTGCTCGTCCACCGGCTGAGCGCGATACATCTTCAGAACGATCTTGTCGGCGTTCCAATAGCTGAACAGGTTCATGCCGCCCGCGAACAGCAGGGCGATCACCATGCCGGTCACGCCGCCGATCAGATAGCCCAGCCCCATGAACAGGGCGGTCATGACAGCCAGCAGCACGAAGGTCTTCAGATGGTTCATCGTCTCTTCCGTTTCGCGGGCGCCGGACCGTTCCTTCGCTGCGTTGGCGTCGCGCGTTCGATCCCCTATTTGAGGCGGCCCGATCCCGCGCTCAAGGGAGCCGACCTGTGACCGAACAGCCCACCCCCGACGAACGGCCCGCCCCCGCCTTCAACCCCGACGTGCCCCACGCCACGCCCGAGCGGCCCCTGACCGAGACCGCGCGCCGCGCCCTGATGGAGGCGGCCGAACGCCGCGCCGCCGTATCCGCTCCGTCCGCCCCGCCCGAACACGGCGGCCCGCGCGGTCCGGAACCCACCCGATACGGCGACTGGGAGAAAAAGGGCCTGGCCGTCGATTTTTAAGTCGACCGGCGGAAATCCTTAACAAAAGCTTAACATCGGGCGCAGGACTTGCTCAAACCGGGACAACACAAAGGAGTCTGTCCCGTGACGAAACAATTGGTGATCCCAGCCGCAGCGGCGGCCCTGCTCGTCTCCACCGCGCCGGCCCTGGCCGGAGGCCCCGGTCATGGCGGCGGCGCCGGCTGCTGCGGCGGCGGCGGAAACTACAACCGCAACGTCAACGTCAATGTGAACAACGCCTACGCTTCGGCGCAAGGCGCGGCCTACGCCCGCAGTTATTCCGCCATCAATGCGCACGCCTATTCGGGGTCGTCGGGCGTCTCGCGCGGCTATGTCGGCGGCGGCACGGTCTATTCCGGCGGCGGCTATTCGGAAGGCTATTCCGGGGGGGGATACTGGGGCGGGCCGGTGATGTCCGCGCCGGTGAGCTTCGTCGGTCCGGCGCCGGTCAGCGCGCCGGTCGGTTATCCCGTCTATGGGTTCGGCCGCGACTATATCGGCTGGCGTCCCTATCAGGGCGGCGGCTGCGACTGCCGCCCGGCGCCGCGCCCGAGGCCGCAACCCCGTTACGAGCAGCGGTATGAGCAACAGTACGGGCAACAGTACGGGCAACGCTACATCGAACAGCGTCCGGTCCATGTTCAGGCGCCGCCGGTCCATGTCGCGCCGCAACGCATCTATGTCGCGCCGTCGCAGGTGAACATCGCCCCGCCCCAGATCGAGATGGGACCGCCGACCTATATCGAACAGCCGCCCATCTATGTGCAGGCCCCGCCGGTCAACATCGGCCCGCAGCGGGTCCAGATCGCCCCGTCCCAAGTCCACCTGGCCCCGCCCCAGGTGGAGGTCGGCGGCCCGGTCTATGTCGATCAGGCCCCGGTCTATGTGGAGCCGGCTCCGGTCGATGTCGCCCCGGCCCAGGTCCACGTCGCCCCGCCGCAGGTGAACACCGCCCCGGCCTATGCGCCCGGCGGCTACTACGGCGATCTGCCGCCCGAGGGCGAGGTCGCGCCGCCGCCTCCCCCGCCGCCGCCCGCGCGTCCGCGTCACGGCTACGCCCAGGAACCGGGCGAGCGCGGCTGATCCCGCTTCAGATCAGGGCGATCGTCTCGGCGATCGCCAGGGCCGCCCGGCGCGGATCGCCCGCCGCCGTGATCGGGCGGCCGATCACCAGATGGGTCGCGCCGGACGTCAAGGCGGCCTCGGGCGTGGCCGCCCGCGCCTGGTCGTCCAGGGCGGCGCCTTCGGGCCGCACGCCCGGGGTCACGATCAGAAAGTCGTCCCGTCCCGCCTCGGTCGCCAGGGCTTTGACGCGAGCCGCCTCGTGCGGACTGGCGACAACGCCGTCGATCCCGGCCTCCAGCGCCTGACGCACGCGGCGCTCCACCAGATCGGCGGGGGACAGGCTGTGGTCGTCGGCGATCAGGTCGTCGGCCGTCAGGCTGGTCAGGACCGTCACCCCCAGCACCTTCAGGCCCGAACCGGCCACGCCGCGCGCCGCCGCCGCCATGACCTGGGGCCGGGCGTGGACGGTCAGAAGATCGCAGCCCGCCTCGGCCAGGCTGGCGGCCGCCTTCTCCACCGTCGCGCCGATGTCGTGCAGCTTCCAGTCCAGAAAGACCTTGCGGCCGTCCGCCTTCAGGTCGCGGGCCAGGTCCATGCCGCCCGCCGCGAACAGCTGAAGCCCGATCTTGTAGAAGCCGACCGCGTCCTGGACCCGCTCCACCAGAGCCTGCGCCTCAGCCGTCGTCGGCACGTCCAGGGCGCAGATGATCCGTTCGTCGGGCGCGCGGTTGGGGGCCTGGTCGCGGGCGGTTTCGGTCTGGGTCATCGACGGACTCGCGCTGAGCGGCTATGCCGGACGCGCGGCGCGTCGGCAGGGCGGCGTGACGGATTGAGGGCGAGGGCAGGCGATGAACGCAGTCGATTTGGGTGTCAACCTGTTCGTGACCCTGTTCGCCCTTCTGGACCCCATCGGCAATCTGCCCATCTTCGCCGCCGCCACGGCGGGCGCGACCCTGCGTCAGCGGATTTCCGTCTCGGCCCTGATCTGCGCCTTCGCCATGCTGTTCCTCGGCTTCTTCCTGTTCACGGGCCTGGGCCTGCTTCAGTTCTTCGGCATTTCGCTGGCGGCCTTCCGCATCGCGGGGGGCATATTGCTGCTGTTCCTGGGGCTGGACATGGCGCGCGGCGATTTTCTGGCCCTGTTCGCCGACAAGGACGCCCTGAGCGACAGCAAGGATGTGCGGGGCTACGCCCGCAGGCGGTTCCAGCGGCTGGTGGTGCCCTTCGCCATTCCGCTGATGATCGGCCCCGGCGCCATCTCAGCCGTCATCATCAATGCGGGCGAGGCGGCCCAGCTCGGTTATGCCGGCATGGCCGGCTCGGTCGTCGCCATCGCCGCCGCCTGCGTCGTCTCCTGCATCTGTTTCGCCCTGACCGGCTTTCTAAGCCGCGTTCTGGGCGAGGTGGGGATGGCCATCATCGTCAAGGTTCTGGGCCTGATCCTGTGCGCCCTGGCGATCCAGTTCATCCTGCTGGGTCTGGGCGAGGCCATCCCCGGCATGATCTCCGGCGCAGTGACCACCCCTTATCCCGCGGCGGAATAGGTCTCAGTCGGCGGCGTCCTCGATGGCGTGGATGTCGTCGTCGGACAGGCCGAAATGATGGCCGATCTCGTGGATCAGCACATGGGCGATCAGCTCGGCCAGGCCGACGTCGCCGCGCTCGCACCATTCGTCCAGGATCGGACGACGATAGAGAAAGACGCGCGACGGCTCAGGCGCCGGTCCCAGCCCCTCGCGGCGGCCGATGTCGACCCCGTGATACAGGCCCGTCAGCTCGAACGGATCCTCGATCTCCAGGTCCCTCAGCGTCTGTTCGTCGGCGAAGTCGTCGATACGGAACACCACTTCGCCCGCCGCCTGGCGGAACTCGTCCGGCAGGGCGTCGAAGGTCTCGCGCGCCAGGCGGGCGAAGTCGTCCAGGGACGGGGCCAGTAGGTCGGCGCGAGCGTCGGTCATGTCCCGCCTATCGCCGCCCGCGCGCGCCGACGCAACGGGACGCGACGCCGCGCCTCCCGTCGCGTGAGGACATCGCCGCTTTTTCGCGCGGTTGGGGTATGGTGAACGACCGAATCGGTTCGCGCGAAACGTCAGGATGGGAATGGCCGAGGCCGACATCGCCTATGTCGCCACAGCAGGGGCAGCGGGGCTGGCCCTGGCCGTCAGCGCCTGGGCTCTGCGGCTGCGCGCCCGGCTGAACGCCGAGACCCAGGCCGCGCAGGGCCAGCGCGCCGAGGCCATGTCCTCCCTGGGACGGTACGAAGGGCTGCTTCGCGCCTTCGACGACGTCAGCCTGGCCCTGACGCCGGACGGCGCGGCGGCCGATGCGCCCGTGGGTCCGCCGGAGTTGATCGCCCGCCTGGCCGGCCCGGACGAGGCGGCGGGCAAGGCCATGCTGGAGCGGCTGCGCCAGACCCACGCCGACCGGCTGGACGCCCTGGTGCAGCAGGGCCAGGCCTTCGACGGCCTGATCGCCCTGGACGAGGTCGAACCCTGGCGGATAGAGGGTCGGGTCGCGGGCGGCGCGGCCTGGCTGCGCCTGTCGCCGGCCTCCAGCGTGACCCTGACGGGCATCGACGCGGCCGAGAGCGGTCTGGCCCTTCTGGGCGACGCTTCGCCCGTGCCGACCTGGGTGGTGGACGGCGCCGGCCGCCTGGCGTGGGCCAACCGGGCCTGGCTGGCCCAGGTCGGCGCGGACAATCTGGAACAGGCCGTCGAAAAGGGTCTGTCGTTCGACCGGGGCGCCGACGCCCTGGTCGCCGAGGCCGGACGGCTGGGCGTGCGTCAGGAAGGCTTCCGCTGGACCACGGGCGGGGGCCATCGCCGCGCCTGGCGCATCGTCGCCGAACCGGCGGGCGGCGGCGCCGTCACCGCCTTCGCCCTGGACGCCACCGAGGCGGAAGAGACGCGCGACACCCTGCGCCGTCACGTCGAGGCCCATGACGAGACGCTGAACCACCTGGCCGACGCGGTGGCCATCTTCGGCCCGGCCAAGCGGCTGGCCTTCCACAACACCGCCTTTCAGACCCTGTTCGACCTGGACCCCGCCTGGCTGGACGAACGGCCGACCCATGCCGAGCTTCTGGACCGGCTGCGCCAGCGTCGTCGCCTGCCCGAAGTGGTCGACTACGCCGGCTGGAAAGCGCGCGAACTGGACTTCTACGGCGCCGCCCAGGCTTCGCCCGACGACAGCTGGTCCCTGCCGGACGGCCGCACCCTGCGCGTGGTGCGCCAGCCCCACCCCTTGGGCGGCATCCTGCTGATCTTCTCGGACATCACCGGCGAGCTGCAGCTGCGCAGCCGCTACAACGCCCAGATCCAGGTCCAGACCGCGACGCTGGACAAGCTGAACGACGCCGTGGCCGTGTTCGGCTCCGACGGGCGGCTGCGGCTGCACAACGAGGCGTTCGAGACCTTCTGGAATCTGTCGGGCGACCGGATCGCGGCGGCCGCCGATTTCGACGCCCTGGCCGAACTGTGCAAGGCCGTCCTGCCGGACCCGGCCCTGTGGCTGGGACTGAAGGCGCGGGTCGCCGATCCCGATCCCGAAAGCCGCGTCGCCATATCGGGCGAAGGGCGCACCAACGACGGGCGCGTGGCCGCCTGGCAGACCAGGCCCCTGCCGGACGGCGCCACCCTGGTCGCCTTCTCGGACGTGACGGCGCGGCGCGGGCTGGAACAGGCCCTGGTCCAGCGCGAACAGGCGCTGGCCGAAAGCCAGGCCCTGAAGCGCGAGTTCGTCGGCAGCGTCTCCTATGAGCTGCGCACGCCCCTGACCACCATCGTCGGCTATTCCGAACTGCTGGAGACCCTGGGCGACCTGCCCGAACGCAGCCGCCAGCACGCCGGCGCCATCCGCATCGCCGCCAGCCAGCTGGCCCGCTCCATCGACGACGTGCTGGACATGGCCCAGATCGACGCCGGGGAGATGGAGCTGTCCCCGGGCGACGTGCGGGTCTGCGACCTCCTGGCCCAGGCCGCCGAAAAGGTCCGCGCCAAGGTCGAGGGGCGCGGCGCGACACTGAGCGTGACCTGCCCTAAAGACCTGAAGCCGATCCGCGCCGATCACCACCGCATCGGCCAGGCCCTGGATCATCTGCTGGAAAACGCCGCCCGCGCCGTCTCCGAAGGCGGCGCCGTGGCTCTGTCGGCCGAAGGATCGCCGACCGAGGTGCGCCTCAGCGTTTCGGACACCGGCCGGGGCATCCCCTATCACCTGCAGCCCCACGTCTTCGACCGCTTCGTCCGACGCGAACGGGGCGGCCCCGGCGTGGGCCTGGCCCTGGTCAAGGCCCTGGTCGAGCTGCACGGCGGTTGGGCCGAGGTCGAGAGCGAACCGGGCAAGGGGGCGACCTTCATCCTGCACCTGCCCCTCGCCGCTGCGTCCGGCTCCGTCGCGCCCGAGCTTCAACTGGAGGGTCGGGCGCTCTGAAAGAAAGATCATGAAGCGCGTTCACATCGTAACGATCGCTCTGCTCTTCGCCTCATGCCCATTGGGCGCCTTGGCCGCTGGGGGCCAGACGACATGGGGAATGACGCCGGAACAAGTTCAAGCGTCGAACGTCGACGCCAGAATCGTGCGTTCAGGTCCACGGCTTTCGGGCATGGTTCTCCACAACAGGCGACGAGATCGTGTCGCAGGTGAAAGGGTCGAGGTCGGCTATTATTTCGACGATGCGGGTCTGGGAATGATCCGAATCGATTACCCGGCCAGGCGATGTGCGGCTCTTTTGGATCACCTGGTTGCCCGCTATGGCCCTCCGGTCAAGGTCGAGGATCAGGTCTTGATCAACAACAGCATTTGGATCGACCGACCGAACCAGACGCAGATCCTGCTGATCCGGTCACAAGCGGGAATCTGCGATCTGCGTCAAGGACGGTTGAGCGACTATTCCGAACCGCTCTCCGCTTTTCCGGAACGCTGAACCTTAGCGCCGCAGGGCCTTGGACGCCTCGCGCGTCGGGCCGAACTCGGCGCCCGCGTTCCATTCCGGCCATTGATCGCTGTCGGCCAGGTCGCGGCCCACGGCGTAGATCAGGGCGACGTCGGCGGCGGCGGCGTCCATGCGCCAGGTCGCATCCCATTCGTCCGTGGGCTGATGATAGCGGTTCTGGACATAGTCGCGGCTGGCCGCGCTGGCGCCGGTGAAGCCCGCCGCAGGGAAGAGGGCCGGCACCCCCTTCAGCGCCAGGGGGAAGTGGTCTGAGCGGTAAAAGGCGCCGGCCTGGGGCGCCGGATCGGCGATCAGCACCCGGCCGGTCGCGGCGGCGTGACGGGCCAAAATGTCGTCCAGCTGGTTCTTCCCCTTGCCGATGACGACGACGTTCGGATCGATCTGGGTCCCCGGCAGCAGGCTGTCGACATTGATGTTGGCGACCGTAGTTGCAAGCGGCCAGACCGGATTGGCGGCGTAGTAGGTCGAGCCCAGAAGCCCCGCCTCCTCGCCCGACCAGGCGGCGAAGACGACCGACCGCTTGGGGCGCGGCCCCTCGGCGAAGGCGTGAGCCAGTTCCAGCAGGGCCGCCACGCCGGTCGCATTGTCCACCGCCGCATTGTAGATCTTGTCGCCTTGGGCATTGGGCGTGCCGATGCCGTAGCCGTCCCAGTGGGCGCCGTAGATGACCGTCTCGTCCGGATGTTCCGAACCCGGAATGCGGGCCAGGACATTCCGGGTCTCCACCCGGTCGGCGATCTGGCCGAAATCGACGCTGAGCGTCAGGCCCGGCAGGACCACGGGGCGGAAGTCGGCGCGGCGGGCGCTTTCCTTCAGGGCGGCGAAGTCCAGGCCGGCGGCCGTGAACAGCTGTTCGGCCTTGGCACGTTGAATCCAGCCCTGAAAGGGCGCGCGTTCGGCGGCCGGGTCGGCGCGCACGATGTCGAACTTGGGCGCGGCGGAGGAATTCTGCAGGGTGGACCACGGATAGCCGGCCCCCGCCGTCTCATGCACCACCAGGACCCCGGCGGCCCCGCGACGGCCGGCTTCCAGGAATTTGTAGGTCCAGCGGCCATAGAAGGTCATGGCCTGACCGTCGAACATGCCGGCGACCGGATCGCCCGCCGCCGCCTCGAAATCCGGATCGTTGACCAGGACGACGATCACCTTGCCGCGCACGTCCACGTCCTTGAAATCGTCCCACCGACGCTCGGGCGCGGTCGCCCCGTAGCCGACGAAGACGACGGGGGCGTCCGTCACGGTGATGTGGCTGACCGGCCGGTCGCTGGACACCAGAACGTCGGGTCCGCGCACGAGGTCGATGGTCCGGCCGCCGACACGGCCCCCGACATGGGCGGCGATGGTCGCCGGTCCATCCTGTCGGGTGCGCGACAGATGGGCGACCTGGACGAAGGAACCGTCCGGCCCGCCGCCTTCGGCCCCGGCGCCCCGGAACTGTTCGACCAGCCAGGCCACCGTCTTCTCCTCGCCCGCCGAGGCGGGGGCGCGGCCCTCGAACTCGTCGGAGGCCAGGACGCGCACCGCCTGGTTCATCCGTTCGGCGTCGATGGCCGGCGCATCCCCGGCCCAGGCGGGCGACGACAGGACCGGCGACAGGGCAGTCAGGGCAGTCAGGGCAGTCAGGGAACGGCGCATCAGGAACTCCGGCGAACGAAGGGCCAGCCTGCCCCGCTCAGCCCCGGCTGTCGAGCCAGTCCAGCACGCCGCGCGCCACTGCGACGCCCGAGGCGAAACTGGCCTGAAGCAGATAGCCGCCGGTCGGGGCCTCCCAGTCCAGCATCTCCCCGGCGAGGAAAACGCCGGGCGCGGACCTCAGCATCAGCCGTTCATCCAGTTCGTCCAGCCGCACGCCGCCGGCCGAGGAGATGGCTCGATCCAACCCCTGCATGCCGGTCAGGGCCAGGGGCAGGGCCTTGATCCGGTCGGCCAGGGCCCGCCCCTGAGCCCGCGTCGTCTCGGCCGGCGGCCCGGCCTCGCGCAGCAGGGCGACAGCTACAGCGTCCAGCCCGGCCGTCTTTCGCAGATGGTTGGAGAGACTGTCCTTGCCGCGCGGCCGGGACAGCCGTTCGGCCAGGCGCGCCGGCGCCAGGTCGGGCTTCAGGTCCAGAGTCAGTTCGGCGCTGCCGTCCCGCTCCAGCGTCCGGCGCAGGTCCGCCGACAGGGCGTAAACCGCCCCGCCCTCGATCCCATAGGCGGCGATCATGGCCTCGCCCCGCACGGTGCGCCCGGCGTGGGTCAGGGCGATCCCCTTCAATGGCCGCCCGGCGAAACGCGCTCGGAACAAGGGCGACCAGCCCACGTCAAAGCCGGCGTTGGCGGGCCGCAAGGGCGACAGCCTCGCCCCCAGGGCCTCGATCTCGCCCGTCCAGGCGCCGTCCGCGCCAAGTCGCGGCCAGCTGGCCCCGCCCATGGCCAGGACCACGGCCGCCGGACGCTCCATCCGTTCGCCCTGGGGCGTGTCGAACAGCCAGCCGCCGTCGCGCCGCCCGATCCAGCGCGAACGGGTGCGCACCTCCACCCCCAGCCCCTCCAACCGCGCCAGCCAGGCCCGCAGCAGGGGGGATGCCTTCATGGCCTTGGGAAAGACCCGGCCGCTGGACCCCACGAAGGTCGACTGGCCCAGTCCCTCGACCCAGGCGATCAGATCGGCGGGGGTGAAGGCCGCGATCCAGTCCGCCGCCGTCGCCTGGGCGTCGCCATAGCGGGGCAGGAACCGCTCCATCGGCTCGGAATGGGTCAGGTTCAGCCCGCCGCGCCCGGCCATCAGGAGCTTGCGCGCCACGGACGGCATGCGTTCGTGGATCACGACGCGAACGCCCGCGTCGGCCAGCCGCTCGGCCGCCATCAGCCCGGCGGGGCCGGCGCCGATCACATGGACGGGGGAGGTTTGGCTCATGCCCTCGCTTTGCCTGCTCGCGGCCGCGCTGGCTATAGCGGGCGGCGTCGCTATGTTCCGTGTCATGAGCGTCGCCTTCACCCGAGAGGAAGATCTGGAAGCCACGGCCGCCGACCTGGCGGATCGGCCCATTTCGCCCCATCCCAACCTGGTCACGCCGCAAGGTCTGGCCCAGATCGAGGCCGAACTGGCTGCGGCGCGCGCCGCCTACGCCGCCGCCCAGGTCAAGGGCTCCATCGACAGCGACCGCACCGCCATGGCCCGCGCCACGCGCGACCTGCGTTACTGGTCGGCGCGCCGCGCCTCGGCCCAGTTGGTCGAACCCGCAGAGCCAGACAGCCGCGTGCGCTTCGGCGGAACCGTGGGCGTGGAGCGAGAGGACGGCCGCGTCCAGACCTGGCGCATCGTCGGCGAAGACGAGGCCGACCCGGCGAAAGGGTCCGTCAGCCACGTCTCGCCCCTGGCTCGCGCGGTCATGGGCAAGCAGGTCGGCGACGAGGTCCGCATCGCGGGTCAGACCGCAGAGATCGTCGCCTTAAGCTAGGCGGGATCGTCGCCCAGCATGTCGCGCATCATCTCCAGGATCAGCTTCTGCTTGCGCGGCGGCAGGCGCGGCGCAAGGCGGGCGATCTCGACGCTGGTCCTGCTGGGCTTGTGATCGTGGTCGAAGGTCGCAGCCTCCTCGGCCAGGCCGGGAGTCGCCTCCGCCTGCGAACCGAGGCCCTGAAAGAAGAAGGGGATGTCCACCTTCATGAACTCGGCGATATCGAACAGTTTGGAGGCCGAGACGCGGTTGGTGCCCTTCTCGTACTTCTGCACCTGCTGAAAACTGACGCCGACGGCGTTTGCCAGGGCGCTCTGGCTGAGGCCCAGGCCCAGGCGCTTCTCCTGGACGCGGCGCCCGACGTGGCGATCAACCGGATGGATGTCCTCTTCCCCGCTACGCGCCATGGCGTTCCCCTCAACTCAAATCACGGACGAACTGGCGCGAACCCTAGATCGCACCATCGACGGCCACAAGGATAGGACGCAGCCCCCCAGAAGGGCGATCAGGAAAGGCCAGTCGCCGAACCGGCCGTAGGGGGTGACACCGGTGGGGTGCGGCAGAGGGGCGTCGATCACCCCCATGACGCCGGGCTCCAGCCGTTGGCCGTCGACGATCCGGCCCCAGGGGTCGATCATGGCCGAAACGCCCGTCGGCGTGGCCCGCGCGATGGGCAGGCCGGTCTCGATGGCGCGATAGCTGGCCAGGTTCAGATGCTGGCGCGGCCCGGAGGTCGCTCCGAACCAGGCGTCATTCGAGGCGTTGACGATCCAGGCGGGCCGTCCCGCCGCGCCGGGGGTGAAGCCGGGATAGAGGCTTTCGTAGCAGATCAGCACCTGGGCCGGCGGCGCGCCGGGTACGGCGATGGGGCTGGGTCGGGGTCCGGCGGAGAAGTCGCTGGGCATATGCACCAGGCTGCGCAGGCCCAGGGACGTCATCAACGATCCCAGCGGCAGATACTCTCCGAACGGCACCAGTCGATGCTTGTCATAGACGGCCGAGACGCGCAGGCCCGCCGCCCCTTCGCTCTGCAGCGCGAACAGGCTGTTGTAGTAGCGCGCGCCCTCCGGAGCCATCAGGTCCGGCTCGCCCCGCGCCAGGCCGATCATCAGGGTCTGGCCGGGCCGGACGGCGGCGGCCAGGGCCTGGGCGTCGGCCGAAGCGAAGACGTCGTTGGCCGACGCCGGCAGGGCGCCCTCTGGCCAGACGACGACGTTGGGGACGCGCCCGCCCGGCTCGGCCGGCGGCTGGGCCGTCAGGGCCAGATAGCGGTCGACGATGGAGCGATAGGCATCGGGCGACCATTTCGTCTCCTGTTTCACATCGGCCTGGACCAGACGCACGACCGTATCGGTGAAAGTCAGTTGCGCCTGGGCCAGGCGCACGGCGCCGAACAGGCCGACGGCCAGCAGCACGCCCACCCCCAACCCGGCCGAGATCAGCCGACCGCGCCGCGATCCCGGCCCGATCAGCGGCGCCAGGGCCGCGACCGCCCCGACCGTGACAAGGCTCAACCCATAGACGCCGACGACGGCGGCGAACTGGGACATTCCGCCGCCCGCGCGCCAGGTCGCGCCGGCCGGGTTCCAGGGAAAACCGGTCAGCACATGGCCTCTCAGCCATTCGAAGGCGCAGAACAGGGCGGCGAACAGCAGGACGCGCACCGCCCCGATGGGGGCGAATCGGCGATAGAGCGCGCAAGCCCCACCCCAGAACAGGCCCAGGCCCGCCGGCAGCAGGCTGGCCGCGAAGGGCGCCATCCACGCCTGTTCAGGATTGACGAAGAAGGCCTCGGCCACCCACCAGCAGCCGACGAAGAAATAGGCGAAACCCGCCAGCCAGCCCATCCAGAAGGC
Source organism: Brevundimonas sp. SORGH_AS_0993 (assembly GCF_030818545.1). NCBI lineage: Bacteria > Pseudomonadati > Pseudomonadota > Alphaproteobacteria > Caulobacterales > Caulobacteraceae > Brevundimonas > Brevundimonas sp. SORGH_AS_0993. The sequence continues at coordinate 2,275,173 of NZ_JAUTAH010000001.1, read as the reverse complement.
GCCGCGCGTCGTGTCGGACCGCTCCGACAGGATCATCAGCAGCGGATAGCCCAGAAGGCCGATCAGCACCCCGAACGGCGGATGGGCGAAGGCCGCGCCGGCCCCGGCCAACAGAGCCAGAACGATGCGGATCATCCGCCAGGTCAAGACCCTGCGCCGGTCAGGCAGGGCGCGGATCGGGGTGGCGAGGCGATCCAGCAGCACGTCGGGAAACATGATCAGTCGTCCTGTTCGGCGGCGTAGGGGTCGGCTACGCCGATCCCGGCCAGAATCTGGCGCTCCTCGGCCTCCATCGCCTCGGCCTCCGCGTCGTCCTCGTGGTCGCGGCCCAAGAGGTGCAGCACGCCGTGTACGATCAGGTGGCTGAGATGGTCGGCCAGGGTCTTGCCCTGGGCTTGCGCCTCCCCGGCGCAGACGCCGTAGGCCAGGACGATGTCGCCCAGGTGCGGCGCGGCGCTTTCGGGCGCCGGGAAGGACAGAACGTTGGTCGGCCGATCCTTGTCGCGGAACCGGGTGTTCAGGTCGCGCACCGTCGCATCGTCGGTCAGCAGTACGACGACATCGCCCGCGACGGTTCCCTGCGCCGCCGTCGCCGCACGGCGCACGACCGTTTCGGCCTCGGGCAGCGCGGCGGTCCAAGCGTCCGCCTCGATCTCGATCTCTATCATGCCGGATCTTCGAGGTCCGACGCCGGACGGCTCGAATCCCGACGAGAATGGGCGGCGTCGGCGTCATAGGCGCGCACGATCCGCTCGACCATGGCGTGGCGCACCACGTCGGCGGCGGCGAACTTCAGCACCCCGACGCCCTCGACCCCGTCCAGAATTCGCAGGGCGTGGGCCAGGCCGGAATCGCGCGGGTTCAGCAGATCGACCTGCGACGGATCGCCCGTCACCACCATGCGGGCGCCCTCGCCCAGGCGTGTCAGCACCATCTTCATCTGCAGACGGCTGGTGTTCTGGGCCTCGTCCACAATGATGAAGGCGTGGCTGAGGGTGCGGCCGCGCATGAAGGCGATGGGGGCGGCCTCGATCTCGCCCTTGTCGCGGCGACGCTGGACGTCCTCGGCGCCCAGAATGTCGTTCAAGGCTTCCCAGATAGGCGCCAGATAGGGATCGACCTTTTCGTTCAGGTCGCCGGGCAGAAAGCCCAGCTTCTCGCCCGCCTCGACGGCCGGCCGGGTGATGACCAGACGATCCACCTGACCGCGCCGCAGCAGCGATGCGCCATAGGCCGCCGCCAGGAAGGTCTTGCCGGTGCCCGCCGGCCCAACGCCGAAGCTCAGTTCGCACCGACCCAGCATGTCCAGATAAGCGGCCTGGGCCTTGGTCTTGGGGACGATGGCGCCGCGCTTGCCGCCCGGCAGGGACACTCCCGCCGCCGCCATGCCCGGCGTCCCCTTGCCGCCGCGCGCCAGACCCAGGGCGGCGCGCACGTCCGCCTCCGTCACCTCGGCGCCCAGGCCCGCGCGCTTGGCCAGGTCCTCGACCACCCGGCGGGCGTCGGATCGGTCGCGCGTGCCGCCATTGATCGAAACCCCGCCGCCCGGCGCCTCGATCAGCACCTTGAAGGCGTCCTCGATCAGGGCGACGTGCCGGCTATTGGGACCGACAACGGCCCGCAGTTCGGCATGGTTCAGGGGAACGAAATCGGACTCACGCGCCACTAGGCCGCCTTTTCTTCTTGGGCTACCGCCTCGCCCACGGGGCTCGGCTGCTTGAGCCCGGTGTGTTGGGCTACCGCCTCGCCCACGGGGCTAGGCTGCTTGAGCCCGTCGGGGATGAGTTCGCCGGTCAGGCTGTTCTGCTGCCCGCTGACGATCCGAACCGGAACGATCCGGCCGATCAGATGATCCGCGTCGTCGACATGGACCGACTGCAGATAGGGCGACCGACCGATGGCCTGACGACCGTGGCGGCCTTTCTTCTCGAAGAGAACGTTCAGGGTGCGCCCCGCCTGGGCGGCGTTGAAGGCGACCTGCTGCTCAAGCAGGAGGGCCTGAAGCCGATGCAGCCGATCCTTGGACACCTCGGGCTCGATCTGACTGCCCATGCCGGCGGCGGGCGTGCCGGGTCGCGGCGAATACATGAAGGAGAAGGCGCTGGCGTAGTTGACCCGTCGCACCAGATCCAGCGTGTCCTCGAACTCCCGGTCCGTCTCGCCGGGGAAACCGACGATGAAGTCGCCCGACAGGGCCATGTCCGGCCGAGCCGCACGGATGCGATCTATCAGGTCGAAATATTTCTGGCGGCCATGCTTTCTGTTCATCAGCCGCAGGATGCGGTCCGAGCCCGACTGAACCGGCAGGTGCAGATAGGGCATCAGGGCGTCCAGATCGCCATGAGCGGCGATCAGGTCGTCGGACATGTCGTTGGGGTGGCTGGTCGTATAGCGGATGCGGTCCAGGCCGGGAATTTCCGCCAGGGCGTAGGCCAGTTCGGCCAGCGTCGCCGCCTTGCCGTCCGGCCGTTCGCCGTCATAGGCGTTGACGTTCTGGCCCAGCAGGGTGACTTCGCGCACCCCGCGATCAGCCAGGGCGCGGGCTTCATCCAGCACCGCCGCCAGGGGCCGCGACCATTCGGCCCCGCGCGTATAAGGCACGACGCAGAAGGTGCAGAACTTGTCGCAACCCTCCTGCACCGTCAGGAAGGCGGTGGGACCGGTGGTTCCGCGCGCGACCGGCAGGGCGTCGAACTTGTCGTCGGGAGCGAAGTCAGCGCCGATCCGCTCGCCCCGCGCCCGCGCCGTGCGGGTCAGAAGCTCGGGCAGCTGGTGATAGGCCTGGGGACCGACGACGATGTCGACCGCAGGCTGGCGGCGCATGATCTCCTCACCCTCGGCCTGGGCGACGCAGCCGGCGACGGCGATGGTCATCGTCGTCCCTGAATTCTCGGCCTTCGCCTCCTTCAATTCTCTCAGCTTGCCCAGCTCTGAATAGACCTTCTCGGCCGCCTTCTCGCGGATGTGGCAGGTGTTCAGGATGACGAAGTCGGCCTGGGCCGCGTCGTCCGTCGTCGCATAGCCCAGCGGGCGCAGGACATCGGCCATGCGCTCCGAATCATAGACGTTCATCTGGCAGCCGTAGGTCTTGATGAACAGGCGCTTATCGGGCGCGCGTCCGGCCTCGGCGGTCTCAAGGGTCTCGGTCATGAGGGGCTTTGTAGTGCGCTACCGCGCTTCGCGCTACTTGAGCGCAGACGTAGTGCGCCACCGCGCTTCGCGCGACGTGAGCGCGGACATAGGGCGCTCAAGCGCGTCGTCGGGGTCAGGCGTCGCCTTCGGAATCGACCCGCGCGGCGTAGCGGGTGAAGATCAGGCCCTCGCGCTTCGACGGCTCGGCGCCCTCGATCGGGACGCCGTAAAGCTCCAGCTTGTGGCCGATCAGCTCGAAGCCCAGCCGTTCGGCGATCTCCGACTTCAGCCGCTCGATCTCGGCGTCGAAGAATTCGATCACCTCGCCCGACTTGGTGTCGATCAGGTGGTCGTGGTGGTCGTCGCCCGCCTCTTCATAGCGGCTGCGGCCATCGCCGAAGTCGTGTTTCTCGACCACGCCCGCCTCTTCGAACAGGCGCACGGTGCGATAGACGGTGGCGATGGAGATGTGCGGATCGATGGCCGAGGCGCGGCGATACAGCTCTTCGACATCGGGATGATCCTCGGCGTTCGACAGCACGCGGGCGATCACCCGACGCTGTTCGGTCATGCGCATGCCGCGGTCGGCGCAGAGTTTCTCGATCCGGTCCATGAGCCTAGAATAGGGGTTCGGATCGCATCAGGGAAGCGGGGCCGTGTTCGGATTCGCCGCAAGGTCCAGACCCAGCACCAAGGCGTCGATCCGCCCGCCGTCGGGCGCGGCGTAATAGGCCTTTCGCCGGCCCAGGGAACGAAAGCCCGCGCGGGCGTAAAGGGCGCGGGCGGCGGCGTTGTCCTCGGCCACCTCCAGGAACAGACGCCGGGCGCCGCCTTGCGCGGCCTGGACCGCCCCCTGGCCCACCAGGCGCCCGCCCAGGCCCGCGCGCCGGGCGGCGGGCCGCACCGCCAGGGTCAGAATCTCGGCCTCGTCCAGGACAAGACGGATCAGGATGAAGCCGTCCGCCTCTGCCACCGCGAAGACGCCGGGCTGGGCCAGAAGATCGGCAAAGGCGGTCGCGTTCCACGGGGCGGAGAATGCCTGGGCGTGCAGATCGGCCAGAACCGCCGGATCGGTCGGGCTCATGCGGCGGGCTGGCGCGGCTGGCCCGGCAGGCGACTGGGCGGGGTGGCGTCGGGCGCGCGCAGATAGAGGGGCCGGGGCGCGCACGCGGCCGGATCGGCGGCGCGGGCCAGTCGGGCCAGGGCCTGAGGCGACGGGGCCGCGCGCGGATCGACCGCACCGACCGCCAGGTCGGGAAACGCCTCGCGCAACACGGCCGCGCCGCTGCCGACCAGGCGCGCCGGTCCGCCGACCTCCTGCGTCAGGGCGGCGAGGCGGGCGGCGGCGACGTCCAGCGTCAGGGCCTCGTCCGGGCCCAGGGCGGCGCCGTTCAGCAAAAACCGCGCATAGACCTGGCCGCGCCGAGCGTCGATCAGGGCCGCGACCGGGCCACCCGCCTCCTCCAGAGAGGCGGCCAGCGCCGCCAGGGTCGACAGGCCGACCACCGGCCGGCCCAGCGCCGCGCCTAGCCCCTGCGCGAAGGCCAGACCGACCCGCAGCCCCGTGAACGAGCCCGGTCCGACAGTGACGCCGATCCGGTCCAGAGCGGCGAAACCGCCGCCCGCCTCGGCCGCCACGTCGCGCACCAGGCCGCCCAGCCGCTCCTGATGGCCCTTGGCCATGAGTTCGAACCGCACCGACAGGGCGCGGTCGTCCTGGAACACCGCCGCCGTGCAGGCGCCCATCGCCGTATCGATCACCAGAAGTCTCATGCCGGCCTTCTAGCGCTCGACGACAGAGGGGGAAACCGCCGCGTCCGCCTCGGGCCGTCAGGCGGCGGTCAGGCAGCCGCCAGGGCGCTGACCAGACGGCTCAGGGCCTGGCGCACGGCGTGATCCTGAATCCGGGAAAAGCCCAGGGCCAGGGAGCGTCCTTCGGGCGTCGCGGCGAGGGCGCGCATGACCGAGACCTCGCCCGTCTCGACCGCCCCCGCTTCGACGGGGAAAAAGGCGCTGATCGGCAGGTCCAGCGCCAGGGCCAGGCTGTGCAGACGCGCGGCCGAGATGCGGTTGCGCCCGCCCTCGTACTTCTGGACCTGCTGACAGCTGACGCCGATCCGGTCGGCCAAGGCCGTCTGCGACAGACCCAGCGCGATCCGCCGCGCGGCGATGCGTTCGCCGACCGCCACATCCACCGCATCGACTGATCGGGGCGTCCTGGGCGGCGGGGCGGAAGGCTTGTCCATGGCCCCTACCTTCCACAACCTAACCGGGCATGCAACCATTTCGTTTCATTCGTCGCGCCGGGCGATGATGGCGGACATGCGAACGATCCGGCCGTGGGGCAGGATTTCGCGCCGATCCAGCGCCCCGGCCCCGCGCAGACGGACCCCATCCGTCTGATCGCCGTCGAACAGCCGGATCATGAGGTCTCCGTCCGTCGTCTCGACGACGCAGCCCTGACCCGGACGCGGCGCCTGGCCCGGCCGATAGTCCACGATGACTCCCGCTCCGGCCCAGGGCGCCAGATGGTCGTCGGTCAGGCGCAGGCTGGGGATTTCGGACGAGGCGGATGCGCCGTCGAAGCCGCGTCCCTTGCTCTCGACGCCCTGCGGCGTCCGCTCGGCGGGCGGCGGGGCGATGCGGGCCGCCGTCAGGGCCAGAATTTCAGGCGTGGAATCCAGGGCGGCGGTCAGGCGGCGCTGCACGTCGGGGCGGAACAGGCCGGGGCGACGTCCCGATTCGTAAAGACCCCAGCCCTGGCTGGTCATGTCCAGCCGCGCGCCCGCCTCGGCCTGAGACAGGCCGCGTTCTCGGCGCAAGACGGCCAGGGCCTCCCCGAGGCGAATAACTTCTGGGTCAGGAACGAAGCGAGCCATCAACTTAAGATGGCGCCCGACCGCGCGTCTGGCGAGGCGGAAAACCGCGCCGGGCGTCAGATCGTCTGTTCGACCCGCGTCACTTCGGGAACATAGTGGCGCATCATCTGCTCCACCCCGGCCTTCAGCGTCGCCGAGGACGACGGACAGCCCGAACAGGCCCCGCGCATCCGCAGCGACAGGACGCCGCTCTCCTCGTCGAAGGAATCGAACAGGATGTCGCCGCCGTCCTGGGCCACGGCGGGGCGGATGCGGCTATCCAGCAGGGCCTTGATCTCGGCCACGATCTCGCTGTCGTCCTCGGCGTGATCGGCTGAACCCTGGCCTTCGCGCGTCAGCGGCTGGCCCGAGACGAAATGGTCCATGATGACGCCCAGCACCGCCGGCTTCATCGCGCTCCAGTCCGGACCCTGATCCTGGCGCGTCACCGAGACATAGTCGGCGCCGAAGAAGACGCCATCGACGCCTTCGATTTCGAACAGCGCTTCCGCGAGGGGAGACGCGGTCGCCTCGTCGATGGTGCGGTACTCCAGCGCTGCGTGGGGCGAAACCTCGCGGCCCGGCAGGAACTTCAACGCATTGGGATTCGGCGTAGGTTCGGTCTGGATGAACATGGGCGGGAGATGCGCCGTCCCTTGCCCAGTTGCAAGGGGCGGCGGCCGATCCCTAGCGCCGCTTCAACCCGCCCAGCACGCCGCGCAGCAGTTCGCGGGTCAGGGTCGAGCCGGCCGTCCGCAGCACCGACTTGGTCAGGGCCTCGATCGGCGTCTCGCGGGTGGAACGGCGCGGGGCGGCGGGGGCGCGAGCGATGCGCGTCTGTTCCTTGGCCTCTTCCTTCGCCTGGGCGGCCGCGGCCCTGGCGTCCAGCCTGGCCTGGACCTCGGCGGCCTTGGCGGCGTCGGCCCGAGCCTTGGCGTCGGCGGCGGCCTGGTCGCTGGCGGCGTGGCGGGCCGCCAGGATTTCCTCGGCGGATTCGCGGTTCACCGCCTGCTCGTAGACGCCGCGCACGGGGCTGGCGGCCATGACGGCCGCGCGCTCCGCGTCGGTCGCCGGGCCCAAACGCGAGTCGGGCGGACGGATCTTCGTGCGGGCCACCACGGTCGGGGCGCCCTTCTCGTCCAGCAGCGAGACCAGGGCCTCGCCCACGCCCAGGGCCTGGATCGCCTCGGCCGTGTCGAAGGCCGGATTTGCGCGGAAGCTCTGCGATGCGGCCCGAAGACCCTTCTGATCCGAGGGGGTGTAGGCGCGCAAGGCGTGCTGCACCCGGTTGCCTAGCTGGGCCAGGACGGTGTCGGGAATGTCGGCCGGATTCTGGGTCACGAAATAGACGCCGACTCCCTTGGAGCGGATCAGGCGCACCACCTGTTCCACCTTTTCGAGCAGGGCCTTGGGTGCGTCGTTGAACAGCAGGTGCGCCTCGTCGAAGAAGAAGACCAGACGCGGCTTGTCGGGATCGCCGACCTCGGGCAGTTGCTCGAACAGCTCGGACAGCAGCCACAGCAGGAAGGCCGCATACAGGCGCGGGCTGTTCATCAGGCGGGTGGAATCCAGCACATTGACCTGGCCCCGGCCGTCCAGACCGACGCGGATCATGTCCTCCAGCCGCAGGGCCGGTTCGCCGAAGAAGGCGTCGCCGCCCTGCTGCTCCAGCTGCAGCAGGGCGCGCTGGATGGCGGCGATGGAGGCGGGGGCGACGTTGCCGACCTCTCGCCCGATGCGCTCGGCGTTCTCGCCCACATAGACCAGCAGGCTGCGCAGATCGCCCAGGTCCAGCAGCAACAGACCCTCCTTGTCCGCGACGTGGAAGGCGACCGTCAGCACGCCCTCCTGAACCTCGTTCAAGTTCAGCATCCGCGCCAGCAGCACGGGCCCGATCTCTGACACCGTGGTGCGGATCGGATGCCCCTTCTGGCCGTACAGGTCCCAGAAGACGGTCGGGGCCGCGCGCGGCGTCAGGGTCAGGCCCATCTCGGCGGCGCGGGCCAGCAGCTTGTCGTTGGGCGTTCCCGGCTGGCAGACGCCCGACAGGTCGCCCTTAACGTCCGAACAGAAGACCGGCACCCCGGCGTCCGAAAAACCCTGGGCCATGATCTGCAGGGTGACGGTCTTGCCCGTGCCCGTGGCGCCGGCGACGACACCGTGGCGATTGGCCCGGTTGAACAGAAGGGTCTCTGGCGCGTTGGCGTCGGACTGGCCGATGAACAGGCCGGTGGGGGTGTCGGACATGCCGGTCTCCGCAAGCGTGGCGATCAAGCTCTAGAGCATGACGGCGACGCCCGGAACAGCGATTGACGCGCTCGTCGCTCAAGCCGAAGACAAGACAATGAAAAGCGCCATCGTCACCCCGCCCGAAACCGCGTCGCGCAACGCCCTGGCCGTCGTCGCCACCGTCGCCGCCGGGGCCGCCGTCTATTGGCTGCGGGACATTCTGACGCCCCTGGCGATGGCGATCTTCCTTCTGATCATGATCGACGGGGTCAAGCGCAGCATCGAGACGCGCACCCCCCTGCCGCGCCGCTGGGCCGGGATCGCGGCCCTGACCCTGGTGGTCCTGGGCTTCTTCGCCTCCATCGGCATCATCGTGAACGGAGCGGCCGGCTTCTTCGGCCAGGCGTCGGGCGTCTCGGCCAACATCGGCCCGCGCATCGACCAGATCATCCGCGACGTCTTCGGCCTGTTCCACCTGGCCAATCCGCCCAAGGCCCAGGACCTGATCAACAGCATCGACATTCGGGGCTATCTGGCCGCCACCGCCATGCAGGTGCAGGGCGTGGTCTCCAGCGCCTTCTTCGTCCTGATCTATCTGGGCTTCCTCCTGGCCTCGCAGATGGGGTTCCAGCGCAAGATCGTCGCCATGTTCCCCAACACCGCCCACCGCAACGAGGCCGTGGCGGTGTTCAAGCGCGTGCGCGGCGGGGTGGAGGGCTATCTGTGGGTCCAGGCGGTGACAGGGGTCATGATCTGCGCCGCCGCCTGGCTGCTGATGCGGGCGGTCGGGCTTCAGAACGCCGAGTTCTGGACCTTCGTCATCTTCATCGTCGGCTTCATCCCGGTGCTGGGCGGGGCGGTCGCCGGCCTGGCCCCGCCGCTGTTCGCCCTTGTCCAGTTCGAAAGCTACTGGCCCGCCGCCATCCTGCTGGTAGGCTTGCAGATCATTCTGTTCGTGGTCGGCAACTTCGTCCAGCCGCGCATGCAGGGCGACAACCAGAACATCGACCCGGTGGTCGTCCTGCTGGCCCTGGCCTTCTGGGGCAAGCTTTGGGGCGTGGTCGGCATGTTCCTGTCCACTCCGCTGGCGGTCATGGCCATGGCCGTCCTGGCCGAGTTCAAGGGCTCTCGCTGGATGGCGGTGCTGCTGTCGGGCGACGGCGAACCCTATGCCGACGAGGGCAAGACCAAGGCCAAGCCGCCGCCCTCGAAACCGCGCCGCAGGGCCGCGGCCACGACCGAAGCCGGCGCCGAGGCGACAGGCTAGGGCCGCCTCAGGCTCTCAGACTTTCCGGGCCTCAGGGTCGCCAGCCGCTGATCTGGTCGGCGGCGCCTTCGCCGGCCAAGGCTCCGCGCGTCTTCTTGACCTCGGCCCAGGCGGCGCGCAGCAGGCTGGCCACGCCTTCGCCCGAGACGCCGGAGACCAGCATGGGCCGGCGGCCGGCGACGGCCTCCAGCTCGGCGGCCTTTTCTTCGCGCATCTGGGGCGTCAGGGCGTCGATCTTGTTCAGGGCCAGGATCTCGGCCTTGTCGGCCAGGCCCTCGCCATAGGCCTCCAGTTCGCCGCGGATGATGCGATAGGCCTCGGCCACGTCGTCCTGGGTTCCGTCGATCAGATGGATCAGGCTGGCCGAACGCTCGACATGGCCCAGAAAACGCGTGCCCAGCCCCGCTCCGTCGCTGGCGCCTTCGATCAGGCCGGGGATGTCGGCGATGACGAAGCGTTCGGTCGGTGACAGGTCCACCATCCCCAGGTTTGGCGTCAGGGTGGTGAAGGGATAGTCGGCGATCTTGGGCTTGGCGGCGCTCGCCGCCGACAGGAAGGTGGACTTGCCCGCATTGGGCAGGCCCGCCAGCCCGATGTCCGCGATCAGCTTCAGCCGCAGCCAGATCCACCGCTCTTGGCCTTCCTGGCCCGGATTGGCGTGGGTGGGCGCCTGGTTGACCGGCCCCTTGAACCGGGTGTTGCCCCAGCCGCCGTTACCGCCCTTCAGCAGCAGTTCGGTCTTGCCGGCCGTGTCCATGTCCAGAAGGACCGTCTCCTTGTCCTCGTCCAGCACCTGGGTGCCGACCGGCACCTTCAGGACCACATCCTCGCCCTTGCCGCCGTGCATCTGGCGGCCCTGGCCGTGGTGGCCCGTCTGGGCCTTGAAATGCTGCTGATAGCGATAGTCGATCAGGGTGTTCAGCCCCTCGACCGCCTCGATCCAGACGTCGCCGCCGCGCCCGCCGTCGCCGCCGTCCGGCCCGCCGTTGGGAATGAATTTCTCGCGTCGGAACGACACGGAGCCCGCGCCGCCGTTGCCCGAACGGATGTAGATCTTGGCTTGGTCGAGGAACTTCATCGCGGGCTTATGCCAAAAGACGGCGGCGAATTACAGGCGCGAGCGTCGGTTCAGCGCGTGTGGAAGTTCAGCCTGACCTCGCGCGGTCCCGGCTGGTCGATTTGCGCCTGCCCCATGCGTACGCCGCGCAGGGCTTCACGACCAAAGCCAAGCCCCGGCGGCGTCTCGGAAACGACGATGCAATTGATCGCCCGTCCCTGCGCATTGAACGCGCACCGAAGCACGACGACGCCGGAAGCGCCCGCCTCCAGGGCCTTGGGCGGCATCTCGATCCTGGGCGGATCAATCCAGACTACAGGCGGTGGGGCGGGTGCGGCCTGAATCACGGCTGCGGCGAAGAGAGCGATCAACATAGCCGAAAGCTAGCATCGCTTGATCGTGATGCAACCTTGGCGAAGCGCCCGATTCTCGTCCGTGACGGAGGGGCGCCGACTGCTATAGTGGGGTCATTGCGTTTCCGGCCATACCGGCTGGCGCCCGGAGTGTTCCCATGCGTCTTCTGTGTTCCGTCGCGGCCGTCGCCGCCCTGGTCGTCGCGGCCCCCGCCGTGGCCCAGACCGCCGCCCCGCCCGCCGCCGCCGCGCCCGCCCCTGCGGCCGAGAATCCCGCTGAGGCCGCCTTCGAGGCCAAGGCCGAGGCCTTCGGCCGGACGATGGAGGCCATGGCCGGCGAAATGCGCGCCGCCCTGGCCCAGACCGACAAGACCAAGGCCAAGGCCGATCTGGACGCCATCGAAACCAAGTATCAGCCCCAGGTCGACGCCTTCGCCGCCGAGGTCGAAACCTTCGCCGTCAGCAGCGGACAGGCGACCGCCGAACAGGTCGCGCCGGCGATTCAGCAGATCAAGGGAATCCCCGCAGACGCGCGCGCCAAGATCGAGGCCGCCTCGGCCGCCGGCGCCGCCCAGCCGACGACGCCGCAGTAAGGCCGCCTTACCGCGATTTCACTTGAGGCCGGGCGGCCTTGGGTCGAGTTTGCGCGGGTCGTCAACGGGAGCTCTCCCATGATCCGCCTGCTCAGCCTGACCGCCGCCCTGGCCCTTCTGCCCCTGTCTTCCGCCCTGGCCCAGGATGGAGCCGCGCCCGCCGGTGCGGCCGAGGCCCGGCTGGACGCCGCCGCCCAGGCATTCGAGGCGCGCATGGAAGAGTTCGGCAAGCGCGCCGAGGCCCTTTCCGAAGACGAAAGCCTCAGCGAAGCCGAACGCGGCCGCCGCGTCGCCGCCCTGTGGGCCGAGTATCAGCCCGACGTGACCGCCTTCACCGCCCAGGCGACCCAGCACGCGGGCGAAGTCGCCGCCCAGGCGCTACAGGACATCGACGTGGAGGCCCTCGTGCAGGACGCCCTCAACGACCCCGAGGTCAAACAGGCCATGGCCGACGGCATGGCGCACGGCGTGGTCGCCGGCGAGGGCATCGTCCGCAACAGCGCCTGGACCAATCCCGACAAGGACCAGATGGAAACCTACGGCCTGATCGCCCAGTACGCCCTGGACCAGGCCGCCGACGCGGTGGAGGACCGGGTCGAAGCGACGGAGGCGATGGAAGCGCCCGAGGCCCCCGAACAGCCCGAGGCTCCGACACCGCCGCCCGCCCCGCGCCGGCCCTGAGGGCGACGGTCGCCTGAGCGACGCCTGAGCGACGCTTTTACCTTGGCGCTTGCCCCTGGCGCTTGACCTAGGGACGAGGGGACGCGACACCGCGCCGCATGCACGCCCTGCCCGTCGATCCGCACCTCTACTCCACCTTCCTCGGCGTGATGGCGGTCATGGCCGTGACACCCGGCCCGGCCAATCTGTTCGCCGTCGCCACGGGGATGGAGAAGGGCCGCGCCTCGGCCCTGGTCGGGGTGCTGGGCATGAACGCCGCCACCCTAGTCTGGTTCGGAGCCGCCGCCCTGGGGCTGGCCGCCCTGGTCAAGGCCTTCCCCGCCGCCTTCAAGGTCATCGCCGTCCTGGGCGCCGTCTATGTCGCCTGGCTGGGGATCAAGGCCCTGCGCGGCGCCTTCGCCACGGCCGCCCAGCCCGATCACGTCGTGGTCAGGAAGGGCCGCAGCGCCTTCGCCGACGGTTTCGCCGTGCAGATCGCCAATCCCAAGGCCATCCTGTTCTTCACCGCCGTCCTGCCGCCGTTCGTGGACGTGTCGCGCCCGGTCGCGCCGCAGTTGGCCCTGTTCGCCCTCGCCGCCATCGGCATGGACATGGTGTCGATGAGCACCTACGCCCTGTCCGGCGCCGCCCTGTCACGACGCATGCAGCGGCCGCGCTTTCGTCGCGGGTTCGGCGTGGTCGTGGGCCTTCTCCTGATGACCGCCGCCGTCCTGATCGTCCTGCGTCTTTAGACGCCCGATCATTTTGGACGGAATCGCATAGCGGTTACTTCTCGACGGATCAGGCTCTGGACGGAGTCTCGCGCCGCCTTAGATTGGCTTTGAACTTCGCCGTTCATGCACCGTTCAGCCGTCAGCGCGCCCTATAGGGCGCTCAAGGAGTCGTCGTTCAATGAAAGTCCTCCCCCTCAAGACCCTGGCCGTGACCATGGTGGCCGGTCTGGCGCTGGCCGCCTGCGCGACCGCCACACCCTACCAACCCGCCGGCTTCAATGGCCAGCGCGGCGGCTATGCCGAACAGCGGCTGGAGACCAACCGCTATCGCGTGACCTTCGCCGGCAACTCCGTCACCTCGCGCGAACAGGTGGAGATGTCGCTGTTGCTGCGCTCGGCCGAAGTGACGGTCGAAAGCGGTTATGACTGGTTCGCCACCGTCAATCGCGCGACCGAGCGGGACACCCGCTACGTCACCACGCCCGATCCCTTCTACGGACCCTATTCCAGCTTCTATGGCCCCTACTGGGGTCCGTCGTGGCGCTACTATCGCGGCGGCTTCTGGAGCCCGTGGGACCGCTGGGGTCCGCGCGACTTCGACACGCGCCAGATCGACCGCTACGAGGCCAGCGCCGAGATCGTCATGGGGCGCGGTCCGAAGCCGGCCGGTGATCCCAACGCCTTCGACGCGCGCGAAGTCGTTCAGAACCTAGGCCCCCGCGTGACGCGCCCCGGCGCCTAGGACGTCGCTCCGCCAGGTTTCAATCCTGCGTCGTTCCGGCCTGCGTCATTCCGGGGTCTCGGCTTCGCTCAGCCCCGGAATGACGTGAGGTTTGAAGGTCAGCCTACGCGCGGCGCTTTCAGCCGGCGCTTGTTGGAGTGGGTGGCCGGGGCCGCGCCCAGTTCCTCGGGCAGTTCGCCCTTGAAGTAAAACCGCTGCCACGCCTCCTTGGCCGCGTCGGGGTCGCCGCCGGCCAGGCGCTGGTTGAAGTCGGTGCGGGCGCGGTTCCAGGCTTCGAACTGGCCCTTCATGGTCGGGTTGGATTCCAGGGTGCGGATGATCGGCTGGAACTGCTCGACCTTCTTGTGCTCGATCAGATTGATGAAGCAGAAGGGCTCGCCCTTCTCGAAGGTGATCCGTCCCGGTCGGGTGAAGATCCAGTTCATCGTGAAGGGGAAGGGCAGCCAGTCCGTCTCGATCAGGCCGACCAGCGGCTGGATGCCGTCCTTCACATGGTTGGGCGACCCCGAACACATCATCCCCCAGCCGGGCGGCGTGCGGAACAGATATTGCGGATGCATGGTCAGCACCCCGCGCGAGAAGTGCGAGGTGACGAAATGGTCCAGGTCGTGCTGGGGCCGATCCGGCGTGATGACGATGTCTTCCTGACGCGGGCCGCCATTCCACTCGGCCGAGAAGCCGAATGGGCACAGGATTTCCCACCCCGTGGTGTTGGCCATGTTCAGCGGCAGGCACCGATAAGGGTGCCGACTGATGAAGGCGTCCATCCAGTTGCGCGACTGGCGGCCGGGCACCAAATCCGGCGGCCGGGCCGTCATCGGATAGCATTCCAGTTCCAGCGGGCGTGTCTTGACGGTATCGACCATGGACGTTTCCTAACGCCCGAAACCCGACGGCTCAACCATGACTGACGCACCCGCTTTCGACCGTGAGACCCTGACCGCCTGGCTGAAGGCGAACGGCGTCGATCACGTCACCCACGACCACCCGGCCGTCTTTCGCGTCGAGGAAGGGCTGGACCTCAAGGCCGACCTGCCGGGCGCCCACACCAAGAACCTGTTCCTGAAGGATCACAAGGGCCGGCTGTGGCTGATCTCGGCGCGTCAGGACACGGTCATCGACCTGAAGCGCGCCGCCGTCGTCATGGGCTCAGGCCGCCTGTCGTTCGGCGCCGAGAGCCTGATGTGGGAGACCTTGGGCGTCCGCCCCGGCTCGGTCACGGCGCTGGGACTGATCAACGACATCGAGCGCCGCGTGACCTTCGTGGTGGACCAGCGCCTGTGGGACGCCGACATCGTCAACTTCCACCCCCTGACCAATACGGCGACGACGGCGCTGGACCAGACGGCGTTCCGGCGGGTGCTGGGGTTGCTGGGGCGAGAGCCGTTAGTGTTGAATTTCGAGGCGTTGGGTTGATCCAAAGCGTTATTGGGATCACCCAACCTGCACTTGCGATGTCAGCCTTGAGCCGGGAAGCTCATGACTTTGTTCGACCCACTGCGGACCTTTGACTCCGAGATTTTGACTGTCAGGTCTGTTCTGACGTCAGCCCTTCGCTTGTTTCCTCCTGCCTCTCGTCGAAGGCCAGGCGGACTCGTCGAAAACTTTCTGCGTTCTCGACGATCCATGTCCAGAGCGGCACCATTCGAGCTAGCAGCTCAAAGCCCGTCTCTGACAACCGATATTCGACCCTAGGCGGCACCTCTTCAAAATCATGACGGATGACCAGTCCGTCGCGCTCAAGCAGCCGCAAGGTTCGGGTCAGCATCCGCTGAGTGACGCCATGCATGCGTCTGCCGATGTCCGCGTGCCGCAGTTGACCATAGACGCCGAGGGTGTGGACCACACCGAGCGACCATCGACTACCTGCGTGCGCTAGGATCTCTCGGCGGAGTCCGTCGTCGTCGTCGCGCAAGCCGTCACAAACCGCCTGCGAATATAGGAGAAGCTCGTCACGGTTAAGCGGGTCGAACGCAGTATCACCCATGTGCCTTCTTTCGCTGATGTCGAGCGATCGCCAGATCATCGCCGCAACGAACTCTAAGAGGCGTGATCGATGACTGATGCAACTTCAACCGTGAAATCCCGAAACATCCTGGTGCTGGGCGCCGGTGAACTGGGCATGCCGGTCCTGCGTAATCTGGCGCGCCGTGCGAAGGCGATAGATGGAACGAAGATCAGTGTGCTGCTTCGCTCCAGCGCCGTCACATCTGCTGATCCGGGCAAGGCGCGCGACGTCGCCGAGCTGCGCGATCTCGGCATCGAGATTGTCATTGGCGATCTGGTGAAGAGCTCAGTCGATGAGTTGGCCGAGGTGTTTTCCGGCTATGACACGGTGATCGGGTGCGCCGGATATGCCGCGGGCGTGAACACGCCCATGAAGCTCGCAAAGGCCGCGCTCCAGGCCGGAATTCCCCGATACTTCCCATGGCAGTTCGGGGTCGATTTCGAAGCCATCGGGCGCGGCGGCCCGCAGGACATTTTCGACGCACAGTTGGACGTCCGGGAACTGCTGCGGTCGCAGAACAAGACCGAATGGGTCGTGATCTCGACCGGCATGTTCATGAGCTACCTGTTCGAACCCGAGTTCGGGGTGGTCGATCTGCAAAACAGCGCCGTCCACGCCTTGGGCAGCCTCGACACCCAAGTGACGCTCACAACGCCTGACGACATCGGCGTGCTGACCGCCGAGATCGTGTTTTTCGAACCCACAATTCGGAACGAAATCGTCTTCCTCGCCGGAGACACCGTGAGCTACGGGGACGTCGCCGACAAGCTGGAGGTCGCGCTTGGTCGTTCCTTCAGCCGATCGGAATGGACCGTGCCCTTCTTGATGGATGAGTTAGCTCAGGATCCGCAGAACATGATGCGCAAATATCGCGCTGCCTTCGCCATCGGCCGGGGTGTGGCTTGGAGCAAGGACGGCACGTTCAACCACAAACACGGCATCCCGGTCACGAATGTGGCGTCGTGGATCTACGCAAACCTTCGAAAGGATTGAGATCTCCTGACCCTGACAGTGGAGTTGGATGGCTGCTCAAAACGGCCGTCCGCTCTCCACCCTTATCAGAAGCCCCCAACGTCAGCTTGACGATCAGCGCCGCCGCCCCATCTCGTAACCGACGGTCGATGCATCGGACGAGCGGCGGGGGGATTTCGCACTATTCAGACGATTCAGACGGTGTTTTTCGCGACCACCGTCTGAAATCCCGGCGCAACCAAATCGCCGCTTGATGCCGACGCATCCCGACGCCATCTGAACCGTTGAACCTGACCGATCTCTGCGCGGACCTCGCCCATGACCCTGCTCGACCCGACCCTGCCCCCCGACGCCGCCGGCGACCTGATCAAGGAAGGCACGGACGCCTCCTTCATGGCCGACGTCATCGAGGCGTCCAAGCACCAACCGGTCATCGTCGACTTCTGGGCCACCTGGTGCGGGCCGTGCCGGACCCTGGGGCCTGCGCTGGAGAAGGCCGTGCGCGCCGCCAAGGGGGCGGTGAAGATGGTCAAGATCGATGTGGACGCCAACCCGGCCTATGCGGGCCAGTTGCGGGTGCAGTCGATCCCGACGGTCTACGCCTTCGTCAACGGCCAGCCGGTCGACGGCTTCCAGGGCGCCATTCCCGACAGTCAGATCAAGGCCTTCATCGACAAGCTGACCGGCGGTCAGGGCGGCTCGACCGAAACGGCGCAACTGCTGGAGTTGGGCGAGGAATCGCTGGGCCTGAACGACTTTGGCGGCGCGGCCCAGGCGTTCGCCCACGTCCTGTCGATCGAGCCGGAGAATGAAAAGGCCATCGCCGGCATGGCGCGGGTCTATCTGGCGGGCGGGGACCCCGAGCAGGCGGCCCAGACCATCGCCATGGCGCCGCAGGATTCCAAGGAGCCGACGGTGCAGAGCGTGCGCGCCCAGCTGGCCCTGGCGTCCAAGGCCCCCACTGGCGATCTGGCGGGCGCCTCGGCCGAGCTTGAGGCCAAGGTCGCCGCCGATCCGAACGATCATCAGGCGCGCTTCGACCTGGCGGAGGCCCAGAGCGCGGCCGGCGACTTCAAGGGCGCGGTCGACAATCTGTTGGCCATCGTCCAGGCCGACCGCGAGTGGAACGATCAGGCAGCGCGCAAACAGTTGCTGGTCATCTTCGAAGCGGCGGGCCTGAGTTCCGACGTGTCCAAGGATGGACGCCGGCGCCTGTCGTCGATCCTGTTCTCTTAGGGAGCGCGAAGCGCGACAAGCTGTTAGACACGGCCTCAATCCGCCCAAGAACCTCAAGCCGCGCGAAGCGCGATAGGCCAAGGACGACGGCCTCAAGTAGCGCGAAGCGCGATAGGCCAAAGGAAAGACTTCATGCCGCAAGCCTATGTGAAGGCCTCCGATCTGCCGCAGGTGATCCCGGTCTTTCCGCTGTCGGGGGTCATTCTGCTGGCGCGCGGCCAGCTGCCGCTGAACGTGTTCGAGCCCCGCTATCTGAACATGGTGGACGACGCCATGGCGGGCGACCGGCTGATCGGCCTGGTTCAACCGACGGGCGGGACGCGCGCCTTGCCTGGCCTGTCGCCGGTCGGCTGCGCCGGGCGCATCACCAGTTTTGCGGAGACGTCCGACGGCCGCTATCTGATCACCCTGACGGGGATTTCGCGCTTCCGCATCGCCGCCGAACTGCCGTCCAAGGCGCCCTATCGCCAGGTGAGGGCGGCGTTCGAGGATTACGCCGCCGACCTGGCCTCTCCGGTCGAGGAGCCCGACTTCGACCGGGACGGTTTCCTGGACGCCCTGCGCGGCTATCTGGCCCACCGCGCCATGGACATCGACTGGGACACGGCAGAGAGCGCGCCGATGGAGGCCCTGGTCAACAGCCTGTCCATGGCCCTGCCGTTCGAACCGGCCGAGAAACAGGCGCTTCTGGAGGCGAACGGCCTGATGGATCGCGCCCAGGCCCTGACGGCCCTGCTGCGCATCGACGCCGCCGACGGCGGCGACGGCGACGCCCCGCCTATCCAGTAGCGCGGTGCGCACCCTCGCAGCAGCCTGAAGCGACGCCAGCGCGACAGCCCAAACAATGGCCTCAAGTAGCGCGAAGCGCGGTAGGCCGCTAAGGACTCCCTCAACTAGCGACAGCGCGATAGGCCCAGAACAATGAGCGACGCCTTCAACACCCCGGTCTCTGTCGATCCCCGCCTTCTGGAGGTGCTGGTCTGTCCCGTCACGCGCGGCAAGCTGACCTATGACCGCGAGGCCGGCGAACTGGTCTCGGCCGGCGCCAAACTGGCCTATCCGATCCGCGAGGGCGTGCCGATCATGCTGGTCGAGGAAGCGCGCCCCCTGGACTGATCCAGGCCCCCATCCCACCCTCAACCAGGGCCCAGGCGCCGCGCGCCCACCGGGCCTCAAGCAGCATCACGCGCGATAGGCCCAATAAAAATGACCCTCAGAGTCGCCCTCCAGATGGACCCGATCGAGGCGGTGAACATCGCCTCGGACACCACCTTCCTGATGGCCGAGACGGCTCAGGCGCGCGGGCACCGGCTGTGGGTCTATGACTTCCGCACCCTGGCGCTGGAGGAGGGCCGTCTGTACTGCCGCGCCCGGCCCGTGACCCTACGGCGGCTGGTCGGCGACCATGTGACCTTCGGCGAGGAGACGCGGCTGGACCTGGGCCGCGACGTGGACGTGATCCTGATGCGTCAGGACCCGCCGTTCGACATGGCCTATGTCACCGCCACCTATCTGCTGGAGACGGTCCATCCGCAGACGCTGGTGGTCAACGACCCGGCCGAAGTGCGTTCGGCGCCCGAGAAGCTCTTGGTCACGCGCTTTCCCGATTTGACGCCGCCGACCCTGATCACCTCCGATCCCGTCCAGCTCAGCGCCTTCCATCGCCGTCACGGCGAGGTGGTGCTGAAGCCCCTGCACGGCGCCGCCGGTTCGGGGGTGGTGCGGCTGAAGGCGGACGATCCGAACCTGGACGCCCTGATCGAAATCCACGCGGCCGGATCGCGCGATCCGCTGGTGATCCAGAAATTCCTGCCCGCCGTGTCCAAGGGCGACAAACGCATTCTGCTGGTCGATGGCGAGCCCGTGGGCGCGATCAACCGCATTCCGGCCAAGGATCAGGTCCGCTCCAACCTTAGGGTCGGGGGCACGGCCGCCCCGGTCGAGCTGACGCCGCGCGATCTGGAGATCTGCGCCGCCATCGGTCCGACGCTGAAGGCGCGGGGTCTGATCTTCGTCGGCATCGACGTGATCGGCGACTGGATGACCGAAATCAACGTCACCTCGCCCACCGGCGCCCAACAGCTGAAACAGTTCACGGGGATCGACGCCACGGCCGCGATGTGGGACGTGATCGAAAAGAACCGCGCCGCACAGGTTGCGTGAACACGACTTGAATTAGATTTCGGTTCGTGTTTTGTTCCTCGCCACGACGGAGAGGAACATATGGTCGCGCGGGTCGTCACAGTCGCCTTCGACGGAGTGGAAGCCCGGCGCGTGGACGTGGAGGTCCAACTGGTCGGCAGCGACGGACCGACCGTGTTCAACATCGTCGGCCTGCCGGACAAGGCCGTGGCCGAAAGCAAGGAGCGGGTGCGCGGCGCCTTCGCCGGCATCGGTCTGGCCCTGCCCGCCAAGCGGATCATCGCCAATCTGGCGCCGGCCGACCTGCCCAAGGAGGGCAGCCATTTCGACCTGCCCATCGCCCTGGCCCTGATGGCGGCCATGGGGGTGATCGCCCCTGACGCCCTGGACGGCTGGGCCGCCATCGGCGAGCTGGGCCTGGACGGCCAGATCGCGCGGGTGGGCGGCGCCCTGCCCGCCGCCGTCGCCGCCGACGCCATGGGTCTGGGCCTGATCTGTCCCGAGGCTACGGGGCCGGAGGCCGCCTGGGCCGGCGGCGCGCGCATTCTGGCCCCGCGTTCGCTGATCGGCCTGGTCAACCATTTCAAGGGCGCGCAGGTCCTGCGCGCGCCCGAACCCGGCCCCCTGGCCGACGGCGGCGCCGTGCCGGACCTGCGCGAGGTCAAGGGCCAGGAGAGCGCCAAGCGGGCGCTGGAGATCGCGGCGGCCGGGGGCCACAATCTGCTGTTCATCGGGCCGCCGGGATCGGGCAAGTCGATGATGGCGCAACGCCTGCCGGGCCTGCTGCCGCCCCTGACCTCGCAGGAGCTGTTGGAGACCTCCATGGTCTGGTCGATCGCCGGCCTGATCGAGCGCGGCGCCCTGACGCGCGACCGGCCGTTCCGTAGCCCTCACCACTCCGCCTCCATGGCGGCCCTGACCGGCGGCGGCCTGCGCGCCAAGCCGGGCGAGGCGTCCCTGGCCCACAATGGCGTGCTTTTCCTGGACGAACTGCCCGAATACTCGGCCCAGGCCCTGGATTCGCTGCGCGCACCCCTGGAGACGGGGGAGATCGTGGTGGCCCGCGCCAACGCCCACATCCGCTATCCGGCGCGGTTCCAGCTGGTGGCGGCCATGAACCCGTGCCGCTGCGGCGTGGGCGGAGCCGGACGCGGCGCCTGCGGCAAGGCGCCCCGCTGCCAGCGCGACTATCAGAACCGGGTGTCCGGCCCGATGTTCGACCGCATCGACCTGACGGTGGATACGCCGCCCGTCACCGCCGCCGACATGACCCTGCCGCCGCCGGCCGAGGGCACAGCCGAGGCCAGGGATCGCGTCGCCCAGGCCCGCGCCCTGCAGGAGGATCGGGCGCGCGAAGCAGGGCTGGAAGCGAGCCAGGGTCTGAACGCCCGCATCGGCGGGGCGGCCTTGGACCGTTTCGCCACCCCGGACGAGGCCGGACGAATGCTGCTGATGCGGGCGGGCGAGGCCGGGGGGCTGACGGCGCGCGGCTGGACCCGCACACTGCGCCTGGCGCGCACCATCGCCGATCTGGACGGCTCCACCGGCGTGTTGCGCCGCCATGTGGCCGAGGCCTTGATCTATCGCCGCGCCACGGTCGGCGCCCAGGCGGAGTTCGACCGCCGCGGCGCCGCCTTCGGCGTGGGGAAGACCGGCCCGGCGCAGGCGCCCTTCCTCTCCAACTGATCTCCAACCGATCCGGTGAAGTCGAACAGCGGGGGACCAATCCTTAACCCGCACCGCCTAGACTGCGCCCAGGACGGAGACAGGCGGCATGGCGCGACGCGCGGCGAAACGGATCGAGGATCAGGCGGCTTCAGGGTCGGCGGCGAGCGCGGCCGATCCGTCCCAACAGTTCTTGCGACTGATGAGCCATGAGATGCGCACGCCGCTGAACGGTGTCGTCGGCATGATCAATTTGTTGGAGCGCACCCGGCTGGACGGCGCCCAGCGCGCCTATGCCGAGGCCGCGCGCCAGTCGGCCGAACATCTGCTGGGCCTGGTCAACGACCTCCTAGATTACGCGCGGCTGGAGGCGGGTTCTCTGGAATTCGACCTGACGCCCGTCGATCCCGAACATCTGGTGCGCGGCGTCGCCGAACTGCTCAGCCCCCGCGCCCACGACAAGGGACTGGAGATGGCGTGGTCGGTGGCCGCCGACGTGCCGCGAATTCTGGCCGACGAGGGGCGGTTGCGCCAGGTCCTGTTCAACCTGGCCGGCAACGCGGTGAAGTTCACCGAGACCGGCGGGGTCCGCATAGCGGTCGAACGGGCGGGCGGCGAAGCCGGTCCCGACCAGGTTCGCCTGTCCTTCATCGTCGACGACACCGGCCCCGGCGTCGCGCCCGAGGCGCGCGAGCGCATCTTCGAGGAGTTCGGCCATGCCGATTCCTCGGACGCCGTGCGCTATGACGGCGCCGGTCTGGGGCTGGCGGTGGTCCGCAAGCTGGCCACAGCAATGGAAGGCACGGTCAGGATCGAGGATCGACCCGGCCGGGGGCGCGGCGCCCGTTTTCGCTTCGAGGCCGCCTTCCCCGCCCTGGCCGGGTTCGAGGTCCCCCGGTCGGAGCTGGCCGGCCTGGCCGTGGCGGTCCAGTCGCCCGACCCGTTCGTCCGGTCGGCGGCGGCCGATCAGATCCGGACGTCAGGCGGCAAGGTCTCCTGTTCCGCCCCGATCATTCTGGTCGATCATGCAGCGGCCCCGCCCGGCCAGACTCTGGCCGCCCTGCCCGAGACGGGCCGCGCCATCGTCCTGCTGAAACCGTCCGAGCGAGACCTGATCGCCCGCTATCGCGTCGCTGGCGCTCACGGCTATCTGATCAAGCCCCTGCGCCGCGCCTCCCTGGTCGAGCGGGTTCGGGCCGCCGCCGGGGCCGTCCACAGCCAGGCCAAGGCCGCGCCGGCCCGCCCGCCCCTGGACGACCGCGTCGCCCCGGCGCGGTTCGCCGGAACGCGCGTCCTGCTGGTCGAAGACAATCCGGTCGGCGCCCTGCTGGCGCGCACCCTGTTGCGCCGCGAGGGCTGCGTCGTCGAAACGGCCGCCACCGGCGTCGAGGCGGTCGAGGCCCTCCAGCGCGCACGCTACGATCTGGTCTTCATGGATATGCGCATGCCGGGCATGGATGGGCCGGCCGCCGCGCGCGCGATCCGCGCCGCCGGCGACGTCACCCCCATCGTCGCCCTGACCGCCAACGCCTTCGCCGAGGACCGTCGCACCTGTCTCGAAGCCGGGATGAACGACCACCTGACAAAGCCGTTGGACGCCGCCTCACTGCGCACCGCGCTGGCCCGCTGGACGAAGCGCGACATCCGCGCCAAGGTCGGCTGAGATTCAGGCGTCCGCGTTCCGGCCGCCGCCGGAGCGTTCCATGACCGACAAAGCCACCCCCGCAGATGAAGTCGCCGCCCTGCGACCACAGCCCAAGGGTTTCGGTGTCATCAAGGCCGCCTTCCGAGAGCGCCGCACACTAGCGATGTTGCTGCTCGGCTTCTCTTCCGGTCTGCCCTTCGCCATGTTGTTCGGCACGCTGAACGCTTGGCTTTCGGCTGTTGCCGTGTCTGTCGCAACGATTGGGGTCCTATCCTGGGTCGGGCTTTTCGGCGCGTTCAAGTTTCTCTGGTCGCCCGCAGTCGGCTTGCGTTTGCCGGGCTTAGGGCGACTAGGACAAAGGCGATCTTGGATGATGATCTGTCAGGCCGTTTTGGCTCTGGCCTTTGTCATTATCGCCTTGTCGCACCCCGCGACCGGCGCCGTCGGATTCCTGGCGTTTGCGGCCGCTCTAGGCGCCTTCGCTTCAGCGACACAGGACATCGTTATCGACACCTGGCGGATCGAGGCTGCGGATGATCGTGCGCCTGTGGACCTGCTATCAGCGGTCTATCAGTTGGGCTTTCGCACTGCGGCTCTGGTCGGCGGCGCCGGCGCCCTGATCCTGGCGGACAATCTCGGTTGGCCGGCCACCTTTCTGATCGGCGCTGGCCTGATGGGGTTGGGATTGCTGGGCTCACTCATTGCGCCCGAACCTATCGTGACAGCCGGCCAGGCGATCACGCGCGAGCGTATCGCCACCCCTGCTCTGCGCCGCATCGCCCTTATCGTGACGCTCACGGCCTGGGCCTGGTCCGCCTTCATGGTGATCCGCTTCATGATCGTGGCATTGACGACAACCCCTGCGCCCAGCGCGGGCGAATTCATACAGACCTGGGGGGCCTGGATCGTCACCGCAGCCGTTCTCCTGCCGGCAGGATTGGCCGGTTTCCTGGTATGGCGAAGCAGGGCGATGCCCTCCGCTCAAGGTTACTCCCATGGCGGATTGTCCGAACGGTTTTACGACGCCATCCTGGCTCCCTTGGTGGAGTTGATGGGTCGGTTGGGTTGGGGCGCGTTGATCGTTCTGGGTCTGATTCTGAGCTACCGTATCACCGATGGGATTTGGGGCCCTTTTGCCTATCCATTCTATTTGGGCACGGACGGCGGTGCTCTGGGGCGAACGATGACCGAGGTGGCGCTGGCGTCCAAGACCTTCGGCGTCGTGATGACCCTGATGGGAATCGGCTTGGGCGGCTGGGCGTTGCTCGTCATCGGCCGCATGCCCTGTCTTCTGATCGGAGCCGTGCTGAGCGCCGCGACGAATCTGCTCATGATGGACTTGGCCTTGGGCGCGCCGGTGATCGATCCTTTCATGCGAGCAACCGGGCTGTACGGCGTATTCTCGACCTTCGGGGTCGGCGCTCCTCTCGCTCGGCTGATGGTCGCCATCGCCGGGGAGAACATTGCTGGCGGCTTCGCCGGCGCCGCGTTTGTCGCCTATCTGTCAGCACTTTCAAACAGACTGTTCGGCGCGGTTCAGTTCGCTGTCTTCACATCCTTGGCGCTCCTCATCGGGACGCTGGGGCGCGCCCCCCTAGGCGAACTGGTGGACAGGGCTGGCTTCGCGCCGATGTTCCAGTTCGCCGCAGCCATCGGTCTGGTCGCCGTGGTGTTCTGCGTCCTCGAATGGGTCAGACTAACCTTGGAAAAGCGCCGAAAGCGATAGCCTCAGCGCTTCAGGAAGCCGCCGATCATGTCGCCCAAGCCGCCCGCAAGCCCGGCCGGCAGCTTGGCCAGCAGGTCGTCGGCGCCGTCGATCCGACCGCCGGGGGTCATGCGGTCGATGGCTTCGGGCAGCAGGCCCGCCAGGGTCTCGCCCGCCTGCTGGGGCGTGACGCCCATCTTGGCGGCCATGTCGGCCAGGGGGCCGTGGCCGATCACGGCGGCGATCTGTTCGGCCGAGATATTGGCGTTGGCGCCGGTCCCGATCCAGGAGCCGACCACGTCGGCCAGGCCGGCCTGATTGAACTTTTCGACCAGGCCGCCGACGCCGCCCTGGCCCCGCAGCAGATCGCCTAGGCCGCCGGCCGCGTCGCCGCCCAGGCCGTTCAGCACATTGTCCAGCATGCCCATGATCCGTCTCCTTCTGGGTTGAGAGCTCAAACTACCCTCTGACCGCAACGGAAACGAGAAGGCGGGTCGGCCCCTCGTCTCCCTGCAACGGCCTCAGTGTTTGGCGTCGTTGGCGCCCTGTGTCACGGCCGAACCGGCCGCCGACACGTCGCGGCCGACGCCGGCGATGGTGTTGCAGGCCGAGACAGCCAAGGCGGCGGCCACCAGCGACAGGGTGACGATCTTGCGCATGACGAACCTCCTTATGGTCAAGCTCCGTCCCAACGCCCAAGCTTGACCTTGGTTGCAGGGGTGCGGCGCGCGCCGACGCGGCAACGGGTCGCGCTGCGCCGGGGAAAGGTCGTCGCCATCTTGGGGACTGACCGATACGGAGATTCCATGCCGCTTCTGATGTGCCCCAACGACAGCGCGCCCATGACGACCGTCGAACGGTCGGGCGTTCAGTTCGATATGTGCCCGACCTGCCGGGGCGTCTGGCTGGATCGCGGCGAGCTGGAGAATCTGATGGCCGCCGCCTCGGGCGAGGCGCGCGGCGCCCCTGTCGCGCCGGCCCCCGCCTACGCTCCGCCTCAAGCCAGCCACGACAGCCGGACCCGCTTCGATGATCGGGAGCGTGATCGGGACCGCTATCGGAACGACGACGATGACCGGCGCAAGAAAAAGAAGCGCATGGATATCTTCGACATCTTCGACTGACGCCGACGACCGCCTCGCCTCGCGGGCAGCGGGGCTTTGGTGTATGAGCCGCCGCCATGCCCTTTACCGTCACCGTCCTGACCATGTTTCCCGAGTCCTTTCCCGGCCCGCTCGGCGTGTCGCTGATCGGCACGGCCTGGCGCGAGAAGGGCCTATGGAGCCTGGACACGGTTGACATTCGCGCCTTTTCCACAGATACGCGCGGCTTCCTGGACGACACCCCTGCGGGCGGCGGTCCGGGAGCGGTGTTGAAGGCGGACGTTGTAGCTCGGGCGGTCGATAGCCTGCCGGGGCCGAAACGGCCGCTTTTGTACATGAGCGCCCGGGGTCGGCCCCTGACCCAGGCGCGCGTCAAGGAATGGGCGCAGGCGGACGGAATCGTCGTGCTGTGCGGTCGTTTCGAGGGGGTGGATCAGCGGGTGCTGGATGCACGCGGATTCGAGGAGGTCTCGGTCGGAGACGCGGTTCTCGCCGGCGGCGAGGCGGCGGCCATGGTCGTGATCGAGGCGTGCGTAAGACTGATCCCCGGCGTGCTCGGCTCAGGCGACAGCCTGTCGTCCGAAAGCTTCGAGGACGGGCTTCTGGAACATCCGCAGTACACGCGACCGCGGACGTTCGAGGGGCTGGAGATACCCGAGGTGCTGCTGTCGGGCGATCACAAGAAGATCGCGGGATGGCGCCAGGCGCAGCGGGAGACGACGACGCGGGAGCGGCGGCCGGACCTCTGGGCGGCGCATCTCGCTCAGCCCCGCAAGGCTTGACCTTGCGGATCTGCGGGGCTCGCCCCGCCAAATGACAGGTAAAGAGCGCCAAGCTCGAGGAGAAATGACATGAACATCGTTCAACAGCTGGAAGCTGAAGAAAAAGCCCGCGTCCTGGGCGAACGCAAGATCCCGGAATTCCAGCCCGGCGACACCCTGCGCGTCAATGTGAAGATCAAGGAAGGCGAGCGCGAGCGCGTTCAGGCCTTCGAAGGCGTCTGCATCGCCCGTGACGGCGGCGGCGTGAACGAGACCTTCACCGTCCGCAAGATCTCGTTCGGCGAAGGCGTCGAGCGCAAATTCCCCATTCTGTCGCCGAACGTCGAATCCATCGAAGTGAAGCGCCGCGGCGTCGTGCGGCGCGCCAAGCTCTATTATCTGCGTGATCGTCGCGGCAAGTCGGCCCGTATCGCCGAACGCCAGACGGTCCGTCCGGCCAAGGGCGTCGTGATCCCTGAAACCGGCTCGGTCGACAAGAGCAGCGACGAAGCCTAAGTCAGGCCCTGTTTCGAAATGACGAAGGCCCCGGCGAAGACGCCGGGGCCTTTTTCATGTCTGCGCGCCAAGGTCAGTGGGCCAAGCTCAGTGGGCCAGGGTCAGTGGCCAGGGTCAGTGGGGAAAAAGGGGGCTGGCCTCGGTTCGCTGGCCTTTCAGACTGTGCTTCAGGGCCTCCATCTGCTCGTGCTCGGCCTTCACGGCCGCATGGGTCCGGCGAATGGTCTCGCGCGTGGTGGCGGAGATGGCCGTATCCTCCAGGGCCTTGTCGTATTTGTCGGCGATGAAGCC
The DNA here is from genome assembly GCF_030818545.1 of Brevundimonas sp. SORGH_AS_0993. Classification (NCBI taxonomy): domain Bacteria; kingdom Pseudomonadati; phylum Pseudomonadota; class Alphaproteobacteria; order Caulobacterales; family Caulobacteraceae; genus Brevundimonas; species Brevundimonas sp. SORGH_AS_0993. The sequence goes on along the minus strand of NZ_JAUTAH010000001.1, from coordinate 2,247,504 downwards.
CTCGCCCGAATTGATCGACCCTACGACGGAATCATCGTTGCGAAGCAGGGCGTGCTTCACATCCAGGAAGGCGCGGTGGGCCTTGGCGAGGATGGAGCCGTCGGATTCCGGATCGCCGCCCAGGCTGCGCACGGCGGCCGACAGGTCGTCGGCGATTTGCTGGCGTTCAGCGGCTCGGCGTTCGAACAGGGCGCGATAGTGGGCGTCGTTCGTCTGCTGGGCGGCCTCGCGATAGCCGTCCGCGCTGTCCAGCGTCGTTTCGATCAGGCCGTTCAGGACCTTGATGTCGTGGGCGTTGGGATTGCTCATCTCATCCATTCCTTCCGCAGTTGCGGTTAGGGACGAAATGGACGGGCTGCGGCCTTGGTTGCCGCCTGCGACATCAAAGTTTGGTGCGCAGAGACCACAGCTCGGGGAAACAGCGCTTGGTCAGGGTCGAGGCCAGATAGGTCGCCCCTTCGGTGCCGCCGGTGCCGCGCCGCCGCCCGATGATTCGTTCGACCGTCACGACGTGCTTGTGCCGCCAGGTCAGAAGCGCATCGTCCAGATCGACCAGCTTTTCGGCCAGCTGATACAGCGCCCACCATCGCTCGGTATCGCGATAGACCTCCAGCCAGGCGGCCTCGACGGCCTCGGACGGCTCATAGGGTTGGGTCACGTCGCGGTTCAGCACGGCGGCCGGCGCCGGCAGGCCCGCGCGCGCCAGCTGGGCCAAGGCGTCGTCATAGAGGCTGGGTGCGGCGATGGCGGCCTTCAGCGCCGCATGGGCGGCCGGGCGTTCGACATGGAACTTCAGGAAGCTGGCGTCTTTCAAGCCCAGCATGGCCTCGAAGCGCCGAAACTGATCGCTCTGAAAGCCGGAGGACGAACCCAGCACGCCCCGGAACCGCAGATAGTCCGCCGGCGTCATGGTCGACAGGATGTCCCAGCTCTGGGTCATGACCGCCTGGATGCGGCTGACCCGCGCCAGGCTCTTGTAGGCGGGCACCAGATCGCCGCCGCGCACCAGGGTCTGGGCCAGGGCCACCTCGTGCAGCATCTGCTTCAGCCACAGTTCCTTGGTCTGGTGAATGATGACGAACAGCATTTCGTCATGCTGGTCCGACAGCGGATGCTGAGTCGAAAGCAGGTCGTCCAACGCCAGATAGCCGGCGTAGGTGATGTCGCTGGATTGGGTCATGGACCGCCTATCGCGCGTGTCTGGGAAAGGTGCAACCATGCCCTCGCTCATCCCCGGCGAAAGCCGGGACCCGACGTTCTGGGCGGTGATCTGTGCGAGCGATCCGAGCGACAGGACTGCGTCCCGGCTTTCGCCGCGATGAGCGCGATCAGATCAGTGCTGGCCTTGGCCAGTCGCGTTGGCGGCGATCTGACGGCCGGCGTCGAAGGCGTCGCGTGCGCCTTTGTAGATGAAGCCGTAGGTCGGATAGACGGTGGTGCCCAGGCCGTTGATCGGATTGTACCAGACCTTGACCTGCGACCAGTCGTTGGCGGGCGAAACGTCCACGACGGTGACGTTCTCCTCCACCTTGCCCCGGCTGCCGCCCCAGTTGGCGTGGGTCACGCGCACGACGCGGTCGGTCAGAATGTCGGAGACGACGGCGACGTGGCCCCGGCTCATGCGGCCCTCGGGACGGAACACCAGGACGGAGCCGGTTTCAGGCGCCTTTCCGGTGCGGAAGTTGGCGGTGGCCTGGCGCCACCAGGTCCAGGCGTCGCCGAAGATGTTGATGCCCGAGAACATGCGGGCGAAGGTCACGCATTGCCAATACGGCTCGTCAGCCTTTGCGGAAGCGGGCAGGGCGCCCAGCGCAAAAAAACCGAGGGTCGCCGCAACCGCGGCGGCTTTCAGCCGTTTGGTCATACTTAGGGTATCCCGACTTGCCTAAGGGAATCCCTTTAGGCCACGGGTTCACGCCCTGTAGCAAGTTGTTTCGGCGTATCGCCGTCCTTCATATTCCTGTCTAAATCCTTGCTCTTGCGCGCGGCCATACCGCGCAAAGCCTTGCGCGCCGGGTGTTCGACAAGGTGGTAGGACACGGCGGCCCCCACGGGCAGCAGGGCCAGAATTCCCAGCCACACGAAAATTTGAAGCTGCTTGTCCGGCGCATCCGTCAGCCTGGCGGCCAGGCCCACGGCCAGCAGTTTCCATGGCACGCAGACCATATAGACGGAATAGCTGATCTCGCCCAGATACACTGCGGTGCGCGAAGCCAGCCAGCCGGCGCGTTCGTTGGGCAGGGAGGCCAGCGACAGGATCAAGGCGCCGGCCAGGAGGACGGTGATCGCGTCCCACAGCCCCAGGGCGGCGCTGAGGACCATCAGGCCGAAGCTAATCGCCGCACATATCCAGGGCGCCTTCAGCGGCGCCTTGCGGTAGACGAGGTACAGGGCGCACCCCAGGGCGAAGCACGGCACGATCCGCAGCGCCCCCCAACGAATGGTGGCCTCGGTCAGGGAAAAGCCCGCCGCCTGCTCGAACCCGAAATACAGCACCGCCAGGAAGGCCGCGCCCCCCACCACGGCCGCGATCGGCTTGTCGCGCAGGCGCCAGAAGACGAAGGCGAACAGGGGAAAGCACAGATAGGCGAACCATTCGGCCGAAATCGACCATGACGGATGGTTCCAGCCCGCCACCGGCGCCAGGCCCCAGGCGTGGACCATCAGCAGATTGGCCGGCAGCGACGCCCAGGACAAGACATTGGCGTCCACGCTCATCCCCGCGATCAGGGCCGCCGCCGCCAGAAGGCCGACCCCGACCAGGGTGGCGACATGCAGCGGATAGATCCGCGCCACCCGCGCCCAAAGAAAGCCGCGATAGGAGAAACGCTTTTCGCCCGCCGCCTGCAGATAGACGTGGCTGAGGATGAAGCCCGACAGGACGAAGAACAGCTCAACCCCCAGATACCCCCTGGACACCAGGCCGGATGGCCCCGCCCCGGCCAGGTTTTCCCAGAAGGTATAGATGGCGACCCAGATCGCCGCGCCGAAGCGAAGGGCGGTGATCGGCTTCAGATCGGCGGGGGTCTGGACGGGGGTCATGGTGTCACCTTGGCACGTCAGCCTTGTCGAACCGTGAAGGCCCGCAAGGGTTGTGCCCGGCGCCTCCAGCCCCGGATCAGCCGATCCAGGCGCCGTGGAAGCCTGCCGGCAGGGCGACGTCGGCCTGCCAGGTCGCCACCGGCCCGTCCGCAATGCGCGCGACATCGAAGACGTGCAGTTCGGTGCGTCCGTCCTTCAGATTGACGGACGGGCCGACCAGCCAGGCCTGGTCTTCGGCCGCCGCGCCGGGCTTGGGCACGAAGACCGCCTCTTCCACCACCTGATGGACGCCGAATTCGAAGGCGTTCGACCGGCCGCTGCTCCAGTCGTGCACCGCGAGGCCCGTCGGCAGGGGGCGGCCGCGCGTCTCGCCCCAGGTGTGGGCGGTCAGGCGGCGTTTCAGGCCCGTGCGGCGCGGATCGGCCTTGGGGAATTCGCCGACCACATTGCTGGAGACCATGTCGGCGCGACCATCGGGGTGCAGGGTGACGAGAGCCAGCCTGGCCGGCTCGCCCGGCACCACGCCGCGCCCATCGACCAGCACCTTGGCCCCATCCACCGCAAAGCGGGGATCGCCGCTGGCGGCCACATCGAAGCGGATCGTTCCGTCCTGCTCGGCCCAGGCGTCGCCCAGGTGGAAGTGGAAGAAGGCCGGCAGCTCGTAAAGCCGGCGCTGCGACAGGTCGGCCTTGTCCAGCACCAGAACCTGCGTGCCGATCTCGGGCCGCCACTTCAGGGCCGAGACGACCGGCAAGGCGTGCCCCTCGAACACCCAAGGCTGCAGCACCAGGATCAGGTGCCGATCCGTGGCGGTGAAGTCGTGCATATAGCTGGCGCGCGGCAGGGTTATGATCTGGGCGTCGTTCAGACTGCGATCCGGATTCAGCCGCCAGATCACGGCCTGACCGCCGGCCGTGCCGACGTTCCAGATCGCGCCGTCGGGGGCATAGCGCGGGTGGGCTTGGAACGGCATGCCCTTCAGGTCGTCGCGCAGGGTGACGAACCCCTTGGTCGACAGGTCGGACGTCTCCATCGCCAGGGGCGATCCGGCCTCCCACAGAGCCCAGATCTTGTCGCCGGCCGCCATGACGGCGGTGTTGGCGGCGTTGGCGTCGTCGTTGGAGCCGATGCGCGCGCGCGCGTCGCCCTTCGTGCCGAAGCCCGGCGTGACCACGGCCTCCAGTTCGGTCTCGTTGCGGCGCTTGGGCGTATCGGCGAAGCGGGCCTCCAGCGTCGCCTGGCCGTCCCCGATACGGAAGGCCCGCATCATGCCGTCGCCGTCGAACCAGTGGGTGGCCGAGCCGCCGGGCCGACGAAACTTGGCCGGGCCGTTGCGGTAGAGGGCGCCCTCAAGCCCCTGGGGCGCGCGTCCATGGATCAGGCGCATCGCCTGACGCGGGGTATCGCCCTCGACGTCGCGGGTGGCCAGCGCCCAATCGGCCGGCGCGTTCTGGACCGCGTCCAGAGCGGCGGCGGCGCGCACCATTTCGGGCGTGGCGACGGCCGCAGACAGGGCGGCGGCGCCCATCAGGAAGGAACGGCGGGAAGGGGTCATGATGAGGCTCCGTCGACGCGCTTATTTCAGGTTGATGGTCTGAACGGTCGCGCCGGCGGCGGCGAACTTGGCGCGCTCCCACGACGCCGGCCCCATGTTGCCGACCGCATTGTTGGAGAAGGCGTAGGGTTCCGTCGGCAGGCCGAAGGGGTTGGTGTTCATCTTCGCGTCGCCGTTCAGGTCGTGGAAGGCGCGCACGGCGTAGTCGCCGTCGGGCAGGCCGTCGAAGGTGACGTGCGTCTCGCCCGCCGCCGCATCCAGCATGGCGACCTTGGCCGGCCGGCCCTGACCGCCATAGGCGGCGGCGCTGTCGAACACGGCGACCATGATCTTGCCCTGGTGTGCGGCGGTCGGGAAGGACAGGGTCAGGTCGGCGGCGAAGGCGGGCGAGGCGACAAGGGCCGCGACGGTCAGGGCGGCGACGGGAGCGAAGGCGGAGGACAGGGTCTTCATGGCTGGGGTCCAGTTCTGGACGAGGACCGCCGATCGGCCCTCGGTGACCCCAGGCTGCCGGCGCCCTCCCTGGATCGCCAGCGTTTCTGCGGCAACGCACGCCCTGCTTTCGCCAACGACCGAGTCCGACCGTTCACGAAGCGCGAACGGACAGCCGCGACCGCTGGCGAGGACAGCCCACGAAGAGACCATGAAAAAGGCCCGGAACCTGAGTTCCGGGCCTCGTCTGACGGCTTCGCCGTCCGGACCTAGTCCAGGGTGCGCTTGATCTCTTCGACCGTGAAGCACTCGATGTAGTCGCCTTCCTTGATGTCCTGGAAGCCCTGGAACTGCATGCCGCACTCCTGGCCCGAGGGCACCTCGTTGACCTCATCCTTGAAGCGTTTGAGCGTGTTGAGCACACCCAGCTCCAGCACCACCACGTCGTCGCGGATGATGCGGACGCGGGCGCCCTTGCGCACGACGCCTTCGGTAACGCGGCAACCGGCGATCTTGCCGATCTTGGAGATGTCGAAGACCTGCAGCACCTGGGCGTTGCCCAAGAAGGTTTCGCGTTGCAGCGGCGCCAGCATGCCCGACAGCACGCCCTTCATGTCGTCCAAGAGGTCGTAGATGATCGAGTAGTAGCGGATCTCCACGCCTTCGCGGTCGGCCAGTTCGCGCGCCTGTTTCGACGCACGAACGTTGAAGCCCAGGATCGGCGCGCCGGCCGACTTGGCCAGGTTGACGTCGCTCTCGGTGATGCCGCCGGCGCCGGAATAGACGATGCGGGCGCGGACTTCGTCGTTGCCCATCTTTTCCAGAGAGGCGGCGATGGCTTCGCCCGACCCCTGCACGTCGGCCTTGATGACCACCGGCAGTTCGCTGATCTTCTTGGAGCCCAGCTTGGCCATCATGTCGACCAGGGAGACCGAGCCGCCCGACACCTGGGCCTTCTCGCGCTTCACCCGCTGACGATATTCGGTCAACTCGCGGGCGCGGGCCTCGGAATCCACCACGGCGAAGACGTCGCCGGGCGACGGTGCCTCGTCCAGACCCAGGATTTCGACCGGGACGGACGGACCGGCTTCGGTCAGTTGCTCGTTGCGCTCGTTCAGCAGGGCGCGAACCTTGCCCCACGATCCGCCGGCGACGACGATGTCGCCGCGCTTCAGCGTGCCGCGCTTGACCAGGACGGTGCCGACCGGGCCGCGGCCCTTGTCCAGCTTGGCCTCGATGACCACGCCTTCGGCCGAACGATCGGCGTTGGCGCGCAGATCCATGACCTCGGCCTGCAGCAGGATGGCGTCGAGCAGACCGTCCAGGTTGATCCGCTCCTTGGCGGACACCTCGATGATCTGAGTTTCGCCGCCTAGGCTCTCGGCGATGACTTCGTACTGCAGCAGTTCGTTGACGACCTTGGTCGAGTTGGCGTCCGGCTTGTCGATCTTGTTGACCGCCACGATCAGGGGCGCATTGGCCGCCTTGGCGTGCTGGATAGCCTCGATCGTCTGGGGCATGACGCCGTCGTCGGCGGCCACGACCAGCACCACGATGTCGGTCACATTTGCGCCGCGCGCCCGCATGGCCGAGAAGGCGGCGTGGCCCGGGGTGTCCAGGAAGGTGACTTTCTGGCCGTCTTCCAGACGCACCTGATAGGCGCCGATGTGCTGGGTGATGCCGCCGGCTTCGCCCGCCGCCACGTCGGTGGTGCGCAGCGCGTCCAAAAGCGAGGTCTTGCCGTGGTCGACGTGGCCCATGATGGCCACGACGGGGGCGCGGGTCTCGGTGGCGCCCTCGTCGTCCGCCTCGGCGATGAAGCCGGTTTCCACGTCGCTCTCGGACACGCGCTTGACCGCCATGCCGAACTCTTCGGCCACCAGTTCGGCGGTGTCGGAATCGATCACGTCGTTGATCTTCATCATCATGCCCTGACGCATCAGGAACTTGATGATGTCGACGCCGCGCACAGCCATCCTGTTGGACAGTTCCTGCACGGTGATGACGTCGGGGATGACCACTTCGCGCGGACGGTTCGGGGCATCGGTGGACCCGCCCTTGCGCTTTTCCTTCTCGCGTTCGCGGGCGCGGCGGACCGAGGCCAGCGAGCGCATCCGCTCGGCGGCGTCGCCGTCGCCGACCACGGACTGGATGGTCATGCGGCCTTCGCGGCGCTTGGGCTCGCCGCGCGTGCGGCTGACCGCCTTGCCGGCGTCGGAGAAACGCTTCTCGCGGTCGTCGTCACGGCCGACCGGGCGGCCGAAACCGGCGCCGGGCGCGCGGCTGGGCCGCGCCACTTCCGGCGTGGCGGGCGGGGCGTTGGGGGCCGCACGGCCGCCAGGACCCGTGCGCGGACCGCCGGGACGGGCGGCGCCCGGCGCCGGACGCGGATTCAGGGCCGAATAGCGGACCGGCTCGGCCGGCTTGGCGCCTTGCGGACGCTGGCCGCCGGGGCGGGCGCCCGGACGATCACTCTGAGGACGGTCGCTTTGGGAACGATCGCCCTGGGGACGGTCGCCTTGCGGACGATCCGAATAGGACCGCTCTCCACCGCCCATCGCCTGTTCGCGGGCCGATCGGCCGCCGAAGGCGGGGCGTTCGGCCGGAGCGCGTTGAGGATTGCCGGGCTTGGGCACGCGCTGACCGAAGTTCACAACCGGGCGCGCAGGCGCGGCCGGACGGGCCGGAGCGGCGGGCGCCGGGGTCGCGGCGGTCGTCGGAGCGGGCGCAGCCGGAGCCGGGGTCGGAGCCGCAGCGGCGGGCGCGGCCGGCTTGGGCGCGGGCTTGGCCGGGGCGGGCGCGGCGGCGGCCAGCTTAGCGGCCTCGGCGCGGGCGGCTTCGGCGGCGGCCTTGGCGGCGGCGGCCTCGTCGCGGGCGGCCTGGGCGGCGCGCTCGGTGGCGGCGGCGCGTTCGCGCTCGGCGGCTTCGCGCGCGGCCTTTTCGGCGGCGGCGGCGCGTTCACGCTCGGCGTTGGCCTGGGTGGCCAGGGCGATGGCGCGGCGACGCGCCTCCTGTTCCTCGGGCGACAGGGCGCCGCCGGCGGGTTGGGCCGAACGCGACGCCTGCGGACGCGGCGTCTGAGGCGCTGCGGCTTGCGGACGGGCGACGTCGAAGCCCTGCGGGCGTTGCGGCCCGCCGGCGCCGACGCGGCGTTTGGTCTCGACCACCACCGTCTTGGAACGGCCATGGCTGAAGCTCTGCTTCACGGTGCCGGTCGAAACCGATCCCGCGGCGCGCGGCTTCAGGCTCAGCGGCGCACGCGGTCCCGTCTGGGACGGCGTTCCGCCGGTGTTCGAACCCTGGCCTTGGTTGGTCTTGTCGTTTTCGTCGTTCATCCGGTCGCTTTACTTGGGGCGGAAAAGCCCGCCGTCGTCTCGATACCCATAAACGGCCGTGAGCCCGTCTCCGCCCCAGGAGACAGGCCCGCGCCCGCCAAAATCCTCAGTTCGCCCCTGGGGGGCGCGCTCTCCCGCCGTTTCGTCCTCTTCACCGGAAATCTCCCAGTGAGGGGGACGAAGCGGCCGAAATCCAGCCAGTCGTTCGACCTCCAAGGTCCAGCGATCAGCGCGTCCGCCCGCAAGCAGGACGGCGTGTATCGCATTTTCCAGCCCAAGGGCCAAACTCAAATCGTCCGCCGTAAAGGCGCCGCAGACCTTGGCGGTCTGATGGCGAGCCAATGCGAGGATTTTACCACGGCCGTCAGAGGCCCCGTCAACGGCCTCGATCACCCAGGCGGCCTTGCCCGACCGCAGGGCCGCGGCGGACTTTTCGAAGCCAGAGATAAGCACGCCTTCGCGCCGGGCAAGACCCAGCTGGTCCAGACAGCGCCGCGCCAGAAGCCGCTCCACCGTGTCGGCCAGGCCCGCCGACGCGGTCAGGCGCGTCCTGGCGGCGCGGGTGAAGCCGTTCTTCTTGACCGCCGCCTCCACCGAGGCGCGGCTGGCCTCGACCCACAGGCCGCGACCGGGCAGCTTTCGCCCCAGGTCGGGAACCACCTGGCCGTCGGGCCCGGCGACGAAGCGGATCAGACGAGATTCGTCCATGACCTGGTGGCTGACCAGGTCGCGGCGTTCTCTATCGATCGTTGCGTCGCGCAAGCTCATGAACGGCCAGGGTCTCCATCAGGCGTTCGACGGTTCGGAGTCCTCAGAGAGGGCCTCCGCGTCGTCTTCGGTCACATCCGCGGCCGCGTCCTCGGCCAAGTCCTGGGAAGGAGCGTCGCCGAACACCTGGTCCGGATCGTATTCGCCCTCGGCGTAGTCTTCCTCGTACTCCGGCTCGGGCTGCGGCAGTTCCGAAGCATCGATCCAGCCGGCCGCCACGCGCGCCTGCAGGATCAGCAGCTCGGCGTCTTCCTGGGCCAGGTTGAAGCTTTCCAGGACGCCCGGGACCTTCACCCGTTCGCCGTTCCTGACTTCATAGCCGCCACGGATTTCGTCAGTGGCCAGGTCCGCCAGGTCTTCGACCGTCTTGACGCCGCCCTCTCCGAGCGCGACCGCCATGGCCAGGGTCACGCCCGGCACGTCCAGAACGGCGTCCTCGACGCCCAGTTCGACGCGCTTGGCGTCCAGCTCGGCGGCCTGCTTGTCCAGGAATTCGCGGGCGCGGGTCTGCAGCTCCTCGGCCGTCTCTTCGTCGAAGCCTTCGATCTCGGCGACCTCATAGGCGTCGACATAGGCCAGGTCTTCCACCGTGGCGAAGCCTTCCGTGACCAGCAACTGGGCGATGACCTCGTCCACGTCCAGGGCTTCCTGGAACAGGGCGGTGCGTTCGGTGAACTCGCGCTGACGCCGTTCCGAGTCCTGGGCCTCGGTGATGATGTCGATCTGCCAGCCGGTCAGCTGGCTGGCCAGGCGCACGTTCTGGCCGCGGCGACCGATGGCCAGCGACAGCTGCTCGTCCGGCACGACCACTTCCACGCGACCAGCTTCCTCGTCCAGCACGACCTTGGAGACTTCGGCCGGGGCCAGGGCGTTGACGATGAAGGTCGGCTCGTCCGGATTCCACTGGATGATGTCGATCTTCTCGCCCTGAAGCTCGGCGACGACCGCCTGCACGCGCGAACCGCGCATGCCGACGCAGGCGCCCACAGGGTCGATGGAGCTGTCGTTGGACAGGACAGCCATCTTGGCGCGCGAACCCGAGTCGCGGGCGGCGGCGCGAATCTCGATCACGCCGTCATAGACCTCGGGCACTTCCTGGGCGAACAGCTTGGCCATGAAGCCAGGGTGGGCGCGCGACAGCATGACCTGCGGACCCTTGGCCTCGGGCCGAACGTCGTAGATGTAGGTGCGGATGCGGTCGCCGATGTTGAACACTTCGCGCGGAATGGACTGGTCGCGGCGCATGACGCCCTCGCCCCGGCCCAGATCGACGATGGTGTTGCCGTACTCGACGCGCTTGACCGTGCCGTTGACGATCTCGCCGACGCGGTCCTTGAACTCTTCGTACTGGTTGGCGCGCTCGGCCTCGCGGACCTTCCCGGTCACGACCTGACGCGCCATCTGGGTCTGGACGCGACCGAATTCGAACGGCGGCAACTGCTCGACATATTCCTTGCCGACCTCGGCCTCGGGGTCGCGCTTCAGGGCGTCGCGCAGACGCACCATGGCGCTGTCGTTGAACTCTTCCAGTTCGTCTTCCGGCGTCCAGTCGTCCTCGACGATGGTGACGTGGCGGGTCAGGGACAGTTCGCCGGTCTTGTGATCGATCTTGGCGCGGATGTCGTGATGGGCGCCGTAACGCGACTTGGCGCCCTTCTGGATCGCCTCCTCGATGGCCTCGATCACGATCTCGCGGTCGATGTTCTTCTCGCGGGCCACGGCCTCGGCGATCTGCAGCAGTTCGAGGCGGTTGGCGGAAATACCGGTGACGGCCATCAGGCGTTGTCCTCAGAAGGGGTCTTGGTGTCGGTTGCGTCTTCGGCCGCCCCTTCGGGCAGGCCGTCGTCTTCAGGTTCGCCGCGGGCGGCGCGGATGGCGGCGCCCCGTTTCATCAGGGCGTCGGTCAGGACCAGCTTGGCGTCGCTAAGCCAGTCGAAGGGGATCAGGGCGGTGTCGTCCTCGCCCTCTAGGTCGATAAGGACATTGCCGTCCTCATAGCCGGCCAGCACGCCCTTGAAGCGTTTGCGGCCCTCGATCATCCGGTCGGTCTCCAGCCGCGCCTCCTCGCCCTCGAACAGGTCGAAGTCGATGGGGCGGGTCAGGGGCCGGTCGATGCCTGGCGAGGAGACCTCCAGCAGATATTCGCCGGGGATGGGGTCGGCGGCGTCGAACACCTCGGACACCGCGCGGCTCAGCTTGGCGCACTGTTCGACCGAGATGTCGTGGTCCGAGGGACGTTCGGCCATGATCTGCAGCCGCTGACGCTTTGAGCCCGACATCAGGCGCACGCGCACCACCTCCAGGCCGAGCGAGCCCGCGATGGGGTCGATCAGCTCCAGCAGTTGGCGGTCCTGGGCGGTCTTTGCGCGCAAGCGTCGAATATCCAAAACAAAAGCGGCGGTCCGTCCGGGCCGCCGCTTGGAACGACGCCGTTGGACGCCGGTCTAACGATGTGGAAGGCCATATAGGCCTTTCACATTCGCTTGTCAGCCCTCTTCTGTTCAGACTCGCCTGAACTCCAGAAAAACGGGCGTGGTGTCGCCCAGCTTCTTTTCCTCGTAGCGGGTGACGACATGGTCGACGGGCGGGACGAACCAATCCTGATCGGCCGCCCCCACGCGCGTCAGGCCCGGCGTGCGGTCCAGACGCTCCAGCGCCCATTCGGCGTAATCCAGCCAGTCGGTGACGAAGCGCAGGGCGCCGCCCGGTTTCAGGATGCGGGCGAAGGCCCGGGCCGTCTCGTCCTGCAACAGGCGGCGCTTGTTATGACGCGCCTTGTGCCAGGGGTCGGGAAACAGGATCAGCACCCGATCGACCGAGCCGTCGGGCAGGGCGTCCACCACATCGCGCGCATCGTCGGCGTGGATGCGGACGTTTTTCAACCCGCCCTCCTCCACATGACGCAGGGCCGAGGCGACGCCGTTCAGAAACGGTTCGCAGCCGATCATCAGCACGTCGGGCCGACGCGCCGCCTGGGCCGCCATATGTTCACCGCCGCCGAAACCGATCTCCAGCCAGACCTCCGTCGCACCCGGCATCATCGCCTGGGGGTCCAGCGGCCCGGCCCTGGGATCGGGCACGGCGATGGCCGGCAACAGGGTGTCCATCAGGGCCGCCTGGCGCGGCTTGATCGGGCGCGCCTTGATGCGGCCGAACGAGCGCAGCGGGCGATCCAGATGGGGATTGTCGTCCTCGGGGGGCAGATCGGCGGTCATGGGCTGCCGTTAGCCGCCGCCGCCTGCGACGTCTAGGACCGCCCCGCCCGGCGCGCGTCGAAACCTTTTGACGCTCCCGACCGAAACACTCTTCTATGCGCGCCGGAGGGACGTCGTCGCACGGCGTCCACATGGGATAAAGGGGTTCCGATGATCGGACATCATCTGCGGGGCGTCGGCCTCGCGGCGCTGGCCAGCGCGGCCTTGGGGCTGACGGCCTGCGCCACCACGGGCGAGACCAGGCCGGACACGGCCCAGGCGCGCCCGGCGCGCGATACGGCCCTGGCGGCCGGGCTGGATCCGTCCAAGACCCTGGACCCCTATCCTTCGACCTACCAGCCCCTGCCGCGAGAGAACTTCGCCGTGGTCGGGGCCACCGTCCTGACCGGCACGGATCGCAAGATCGAGAACGGCGTGGTGGTGGTTACGGACGGCCGCATCGCCGTCGTTGGCGACGCCTCCACCCCCGTGCCCGTCGGCTACAAGGTCGTGGACGCGCGCGGTCGCTATGTGACGCCCGGCGTCATCGACGTGCACAGCCACCTGGGCGTCTATCCCTCGCCCGGCGTGCAGGGCATGAGCGACGGCAACGAGGCCACCAGTCCCAACACCGCTCAGGTCTGGGCCGAACATTCGCTGTGGCCCCAGGATCCCGGCTTCAACACCGCGCGCGCGGGCGGCGTGACCACGCTTCACATACTGCCCGGCTCGGCCAATCTGTTCGGCGGGCGCGGCGTGACCATACGCAACGTGCCCTCGATCACCAGCCAGGGGATGAAGTTCCCCGGCGCCCCCTACACGCTGAAGATGGCCTGCGGCGAAAACCCGTCGCGCGTCTATGGCGGCCGCAACCAGAGCCCGGCGACCGGCATGGGCAATATGGCCGGCTATCGCGCCGCCTTCATCGCCGCGCGCGAATACAAGGCCAAGTGGGACAGATGGCAGGAAACCCACGAGGGAACGCCCCCGACCCGCAACCTGCAGAACGAGACGCTGGCAGGCGTTTTGGACGGCTCCATCCTGATCCAGAACCACTGCTATCGCGCCGACGAGATGGCGCTGATGATGGATATGGCCAAGGAGTTCGGCTACCGCGTCACCACCTTCCACCACGCGACCGAGGCCTACAAGATCGGACCGCGCCTGGCCGCCGAGGGTGTCTGCGCGGCCATGTGGACAGGCTGGTGGGGCTTCAAGATGGAAGCCCTGGACGCCATCGAGGAGAACGCGGCCCTGGTCGACGCGCCGCAGGGGTCCTGCGCCGTCATCCACTCCGACGACGCCGAACTGACCCAGCGCCTGAACCAGGAGGCCGCCGCCGCCTTGTCGGCCGGTCGCCGCGCGGGGCTGAACATCCCAGAGGAACACGCCATCGCCTGGTTCACCTCCAACGCCGCCAAGGCCATCGGCATCGCCGACCAGACCGGCTCGCTTGAGCCCGGCAAGCGCGCTGACGTGGTGATCTGGAGCGCCGATCCCTTCTCCATCTACGCCCGCGCCGATCAGGTGTTCATCGACGGCGCCCTGGCCTTCGACCGCGCCGACCCGGCCTATCAGCCGACCAGCGACTTCGAACTGGGCCAGCCCGGCTATGGGCTGAGCGCCGCCAACGTCAAGGAAGGAGCCCGCTGATGCGCCTGTCTCACATTCTCGCGGGCGCCGTCGCGGCCCTGTCTCTCGCCCCTGCCGCCTTCGCTCAATCCGGGCCTCAAACCGCGCGTAGCGCGGTAGGCCCCAATGAAGTCGTGGCCATCGTCGGCGGTCGTGTCCTGACCGGAACCTCCGTCATCGAAAACGGCACGGTCGTCATGCGCGACGGCAAGATCGTCTCGGTCGGCGCGGGGGCCGCCCCGGCTGGCGCGCGCGTCATCGATGCGGCGGGCAAGACGGTGGCGCCCGGCTTCGTCGCCGTCGATTCCGGCCTGGGCGGCGCCGAAGTCGGCTCGGTCAGCGGCACCAACGAGTTGCGCAATCGCTCCAACACCCTCAGCGCCGCCTTCGACGTCTCCTACGGCCTGGACCCCTGGTCCTTCACCCTGCCGGTGGCGCGCCTGGGCGGCATCACCCGCGCCGTGGTCGTGCCACAGCACCCGGGCTCGTCCGGCGGCCATGTGCACGAGGACGACACCGCCGGGGCCGGCGACGGCGGCTTCCAGACCCCCGGCCTGTTCGCCGGCCAGGCGGCCGTCATTCAGCTGGCTCAGGGGCCGGACATCCTGGTCAAGTCGCGCGTGGCCATGGTCGCCCCGTTCGGCGAGGCCGGAGCCGACATCGCCGGCGGAGCGCGCGGCGCCCAGTTCGTCCTGTTCAAGGAGACGATGGCCGAGGTTCGCCTCTACGCCCGCAACAAGGCCGCTTATGAACGCGCGGGCCTGCGCAGTCTCAGCCTGTCGCGCGCGGACCTGGAAGCCCTGATCCCCGTGGCCAATGGAACCCAGCCGCTGATCGTCACCGTCCACCGCGCCTCGGATATCCGTCAGGTGCTGCGTCTGGCGCGCGAGGAAGGGATCAAGATGATTCTGGACGGGGCCGAGGAAGGCTGGCTGGTCGCCGGCGACATCGCTGCGGCGGGCGTTCCGGTCCTTCTGAACCCCCTGTCCAACCTGCCCAGCGACTTCGAGATGCGGGCCGCGCGGGCCGAGAATGCGGCGGCTCTGAACGCCGCCGGGGTGCTGATCGCCATCAAGGGCAACGAAGGCTCGACCCACCGCGCGCGAGAGGCCCGCTACAACGCCGGCAACGCCGTCTCGCACGGCCTGCCCTATGGCGCGGCCATCGCGGCCCTGACGACCAACCCGGCCAGAATCTTCGGCATGGAGGGCCGGTTCGGCCAGATCGCGCCCGGCGCCGCCGCCGACGTGGTCGTCTGGTCCGGCGATCCGCTGGAGCCGCTCAGCCAACCGTCGGCCATCTTCATCGACGGGGTCGAACAGCCCCTGACCAGCCGCCCGCTGCTGCTGCGCGACCGTTATCGCCAACAGACGCCCATGCCGCCGGCCTATCGCAACTGAGGATCACACTGGGACGAACGAAGGGCGGGGCCGCATGGTCCCGCCCTTTTGCTTTGGGGCGCACATCCAAAACCACTATGCTGGGCCGCAAGAAGCGAAGCGCGATAGGCCCCATAAGAATGCCCACCGTCCTCTACATCGACGCCGACGCCTGCCCGGTGAAGGAAGAGGTCTATCGCGTGGCGCGACGCTATGGGCTGAAGACCTATGTCGTGTCCAACGGCTGGATGCAGGTCCCACGCGAAGCCCTGATCGAGCAGGTGGTGGTGGACGCCGGCCCCGACGTGGCCGACGACTGGATCGCCGAACGGGCGGGCGAAGGCGACGTGGTCGTCACCGCCGACATCCCCCTGGCCGACCGCTGCCTGAAGGCCGGCGCTCAGGCCTTGAAAGCCAACGGCCAGCCCTTCACGCCGGATTCCATCGGCTCGGCCCTGGCCGGGCGAATGATCGGCGAGCATCTTCGCTCCATCGGCGTGGCGACCTCGGGACCGCCGCTCTTTTCGACCGCCGACCGCTCGCGCTTTCTGCAGGCTTTGGACCAGGCCGTTGTCCGGGCGCGCAAGGCCGCGCCATGACGACCATCCCCGAGGAGGAGCTGGAGTTCCGCTTCTACCGCGCCGGCGGGCCGGGCGGGCAGAACGTCAACAAGGTCTCCACCGCCGTGCAGATGCGGTTCGACGCGAAGAACTCTCCCAGCCTGACCGAGCCGGTCAAGGCGCGGCTGATGAAGCTGGCGGGCAGCCGACTGACCCTGGATGGGGTCATCCTGATCAACGCCGTGCGTCACCGCACCCAAGAACGCAACCGCGCCGACGCCATGGAACGATTGCAGGCTATGGTGGACGAGGCCTCGATCAAGCCGGTCTTCCGCGTCCCGACCCGCCCGACCCGCGCCTCCAAGGAGCGCCGCCTTCAGGCCAAGACCAGCCGCTCCGCCATCAAGTCCGGCCGGGGCAGGCCCAGCCTGGACTGACATCCGGACGGACCGTCAGCATTCATATCGGCTGCAATAGCGGCGTCGAAGTTCCTTAAGGGCATCCAGTTCGCGCGGAGTTTCGGCGGGGATGCTGGCCATGAACGCCTCTTGCGTCGGCGTCGAAACCTTCTCGCCTCTCAGAATGCGCTTCAGATCGCGCTCGCTGAATAGATGAGTCAGTTGCACGGCGCGCACCTCCTTCAGATCGGCTTCACTGAAGGGCATGAGTTCGTCGATCCAGGCCGAAACCACCGCCCTCCGATCGTGATCCAGACCGTCCAGCCTGTCCCAGGACTCTTCCGTGGGATCATCCGCGCCAGAAACGACCTGCCGCGCCAAAGCCAGAACCTCAGGCGTCGGTGCAGGCAAAGAGCTCTGGCGACCTGGAGCCGATGGAAACGCCTCAACCGTGAAGTTGACCCGCGTGCGAAATGAGCCGCCGACGATTCGCTCGCCAGATCGCGCCGCCCGTATGGTTCCGCTCGCGGCGACGAGACGCGCCGCCGCCCCGAAACCCAGGCCGGGCGGGGACTCTGCGATCACTCGACAATTGAACGGATGGCCGTCCTCGTCGGCGCGGCATTGCAATGTGGCGGAACCGCCAATTCCCAACCAGGTCGCGAAAGCCGGCATCAGCGCTTGCGTCAGCTCACCGTCCGGGCATCGATTCCCATCGAGCCTCAACATAGGTCTGTGCGTAAGTTGGGGCGGCAAACGCCAACACGACGCACATCACGCTCAGTCCGAGAAGTTTCATCGCCACCCCGCTTGAGGCGATGATGATCAGAGAAGCTAGGCCGTGTCCAGAACGCTCAGTCCTGCGCGGGGCGGAACAGGAGAGCGGCGATCTTGTCGTCGGCGTCGAAGCCGATCATCCATTCCGTGACCTGATTGTCGAACGTCACCCTGAACAGTTGGGCTTCGCCTTCCTGACGTTGATAGGCGACCGACTTGATCGCGCCGAAGCTCTTGATCAGCGGCGTGACCTGCGCCGACTGCTCGCGGATCTTGGCGGCCAGATTGGGGGTGAAGGCCGAATAGTCGAAGCCCGAGCCTTGCGCCGCCGCGATGACGCCGCGCAGGGCCTCTTCCGCGCGGGCGATGTCGGGGGCCTGGGCCTCCGAGGCGGGCGCGGCGGGGCGAGCGGCCGGGGCTTGGGCCTGAGCCGGCGCATCGAAGCTGTTGGGCACGGCGCCGGCGGCCGCGCCGTCGGACTGGGCCAGGGCCGCGCAGGGCGCGATCATCAGGGCGGCGGCGGCAAGAGGCGCGCTTGCCAGGGAAAGAGTCTTCAGGGTCGTCTTCATGACGAAGCCTCCGGTCAGTGCAGATAGGGCCACAGGGACAGACCCAGGGACGCCAGGGCCGCGATTGTCGCGACCGTGACGGAAACCGCCACCCAAGCGGGGGTTCCCGACTTTTCCATGACCACCGTCGCAGGCGGCGGCGGGTTCTGCGCCAGGCGCGAGACGGCGCGGGCGGCGGCGATCATCTCGTTCAGGGCGTCACGGGCCTGGGCCTGCGGCCCCAGTTCGCGGCGGATCCAGCGTTCGACCACCGGCTGGGCCGCCTTCCACAGGTCGTGATCGGGGTTCAGGCGGCGGGCCACGCCTTCAACCGACACCATGGTCTTCTGCAGCAGGATCAGTTCGGGTCGCAGCCGCATGTCGAACAAGGCGGTGATCTCGAACAGCTGACCCAGCAGGCGGCCCATCGACACCTGGCTGGCGGCGCGGCCGATCACCGGTTCGCCCACCGCGCGCAGGGCCTGGGCGAAGGTCTCGACCGAATGGTGCGGGGGAACGTAGCCGGCCTCGAAATGCACGCGGGCGATGCGGTCGTAGTCGCGGCTGATGAAACCCCACAGGATTTCGGCCAGATAGCGCCGCTCGGCCGGTCCCAGCCGCCCGACGATGCCGAAGTCGATGGCGGTCAGGTGGGCGGGGGCGCTGGCGAACAGATTGCCCTCGTGCAGGTCGGCGTGGAAGGCGCCGTGGTCCAGCGCCTGCACCAGAAAGGCGCGCACCACATTGTCGGCCAAGAGGTCCGCGTCCAGCCCCGGCAGATCGCGCAGGGCCGGATCGGTCATGGGCACGCCCGGCGCCCATTCCAGCGTCAGCACCCGCTTGCCGACCCCGTCCCAGACCACGGGCGGGGCGGTCATGTAACCGTCCTTGGCCATGACCTCGGCCATTTCGCTGGCGGCGGCGGCTTCCAGCCGCATATCAAGCTCCAGGTCCAGCGACCGAGCGATGGTCTCGACGAATGCCTGGGGCTCCAGCCGCCGCGCGGCCGGTATGAAGCGCCAGACCAGGGCCGCGCCCAGCCGCATGGAGTCCAGGCCGTCGGCGACGCGCCGCTCCACACCGGGACGCAGCACCTTGACCGCCACCGCCCGGCCGTCGGCCAGGGTCGCGCGGTGCGCCTGGGCCAGGGAGGCGGCGGCCACCGCAGGCCCCAGGCCGATGAACAGGCTGTCGACCGGCCGACCCAGCGACCGTTCGATCTCGCGCCGCGCCACGTCCTCAGGGAAGGGCGGCAGGGCGTCCTTCAATCGCCCCAGGTCGCGGGCGAACGCCAGGCCGAAGATATCGGCGCGCGTGGCCAGCACCTGGCCCAGCTTGATCGCCACCGGCCCCAGATGCTCGAACGCCTGGCCCAGACGCTGGCCGGGCCGCCCCTGTCGTCCGGCGCGGCCTGAGAACATCTGCACGAAGCGGGCGAAGGGCCGGGTCCAGGCGGGCAGAAGCGGCGTCACCTCGCGCGGGATCAGGGCGTCGTGACGCGCCAGCACCCACAGCCAACCCATCAGCCGCAGGAACGCGGCGACCGGGTGCTGCACCGCCACGGTCGCGGGCGGCGGCGGAGCCGTGCGATAGATTCTGCTGGTCAGATCGCCCACCCGTGGTGGATGGCGGCGATCCCGCCCGACAGATTGGTCACGGACACCCGCTTGAAGCCGGCGTCCTCGATCAGGGCCTTGAACGCCGACTGGTCTGGAAAGCGTCGGATGCTCTCGACCAGATACTGATAGCTGTCGCGATCCTTGGCCACCCAGCCGCCGATGCGCGGAATGGCGTGGAAGGACCAGGCGTCATAGACCTTGCGGATCGGGCCGGTCGTAGGCCGCGAAAACTCCAGGCACAGGAACCGGCCGCCGGGCTTGAGCACACGCCGCGCCTCGGCCAGGGCCTTGTCGATATGGGCCACGTTGCGGATGCCGAAACTGATCGAATAGGCGTCGACCGAAGCGTCGGGAAGCGGCAGATTCATCGCGTCCCCGACCGACCAGCTCATTTCCGGCTCGCCGCCCTTGTGGACCCCCGCTAGGATCATTTCGGCGTTGTAGTCCAGCACGATGACCGAGGCGTCCTCGCCCCCGCGCCTCGCTTGCGCCGCGCGCGCCATCTTGGAATAGCGACGCGCCATGTCGCCGGTGCCGCCCGCCACGTCCAGGATCGTCTCGCCCGGACGGGGGTTCAGCTTGGCGGCGGCGATGTCCTTCCAGATGCGGTGGACGCCCACGCTCATCAGGTCGTTCATCACGTCGTAATTGGAGGCCACGGAATCGAACACGCCGCGCACCATCCTCACCTTCTCGCGCGCATCCACGTCGCGGAATCCGAAGGAGGATCGGTCGCCCTGGGAATGCGGGCCGTGCGGGGAGGCGTCGGTCATGGCGACGGTCTAGCGCGTCGCGGCGGCCGCGTCACGCCGCCTGAGGACGTGGAAGATGCAGCTCCCGAGCCACTTCGCGCATCAGGCCGTAACAGCCGCACGACGCCGCCTCCAACCCTTCGCGGTCGGCGACCCGGAGCCAACCGCGCCCCCGCTCGATCAGGCCCCGCTTCTCCAGCACCGCCCCGACCTCGGAAACCGTGGCGCGCCGGACCCCCAGCATGCCCGCGATGTCGGCCTGGGTCAGATCCAGCCGGTCGTCCTCGGCTCGGTCGTGCAGCGTCAGAAGCCAGCGCGCCAGCCGTTCGTCCAGGGTGTGCTGGGCGTTGCAGGCCGCGGTCTGCTGCACCTGGGCCATCAGTCCTTCGGTATAGCGCGACAGGGCCAGGCGCAGGCTATCGCTGACCTCCAGCGCCGCGCCGAAAGCCTCGGCGTCGCAACAGGCCGCCAAGCCCTCGCGCTGGCTGACCGCACGACTGACGGCGCGGGCGTTCATCGGACCGCACGTCACCCCGACCAAGCCTTCGCGGCCGATGGCGGCGGTCTCCACCGCCTTGTCGTCGGGAAGCAGGGTCATCAGGGAGACCACGCCCTTCAGCGGAAACCAGACCTGGTCCACCGGCGCCCCGGCGTCGAACAGCACCTGGCCCCGCGCCATGTCGCGCAGGTGCAGATGGGGCTCGATCCGCGCCCGGTCCTCGACGTCTAGGTCGGCGATCCACAGATTGTTTCTCATCGCGCACTCCCGGGTCAAACGGTGACGCTTGCTAAACGCCAAGCTTGGCCGCCCGTTCCCCCGCTTGCCGTCGTCGGCCGGGCGCCTTAGCCCTGTCGCAAAAGAGGAACGCTCATGACCCACGCCCGCCTTGACCCTGCGGAAATCCTGAATTCGCTTCCGCACTGGCGGTTGGCCGAAGACGTCCGGCCGGCCCTGACCCGCACCCTGCGCTTCGCCGATTTCAACGCCGCATTCGGCTTCATGACGCGCGTGGCCATGGCTGCGGACAAGATGGATCACCACCCCGAATGGTCGAACGTCTATGACCGGGTCGAGGTGCTGCTGACCACGCACGATGCCGGCGGCGTGACCGAAAGAGACGTGGCCCTGGCCCGCTTCATTGATCAAACCGCCGCCGAAATGGGGGTCCGTGCATGAGCGCCCAACATCCCGGCCGCGTCGCCGGCAAAAAGGTTCTGATCACGGGCGCCGCCGGCGGCCTGGGCGAGGCCATGGCCTTCATGATGGCGCGCGAGGGCGCGACCCTGGCCCTGTCCGACGTCGATGGCGACCGGGTCGTGGATCTGGCCCGCCGCGTCAACGCCCAGACCCCCGACGCGGCCTTCGCCTACGCCCACGACGTGGCCAGCGAGGACGACTGGGTCCGCGTGGTCGCCGACGCCGCGCGGGACCTGGGCGGCCTGTCGGTCCTGGTCAACAACGCGGGGGTCGGCGGCCCGCTGGCCTTCGTCGAACAGGACACGGTCCAGAACTGGCAGCGTCAGTACGAGATCAACCTGCGCTCCATCATGCTGGGCGCCAAACACGCCCTGCCGCATCTGCGCGCCTCAGCCCCGGCCTCCATCGTCAACATTTCTTCGATCGCCGGCTTGGCCGCCGCCCCCGGCATGGGCGCCTATAACGCCACCAAGGCCGGCGTCTGGATGTACACCAAGACCCTGGCGCTGGAGGCGGCCAAGGCGGACTGGAACGTGCGCTGCAACTCGGTCCACCCGGTCTTCATCAAGACCCCGATCCTGGACCCCTTCATCGCCATGGCCGGCGGGGACGAGGCCAAGGCCGCCGAACGCCTGGCGCGCGGCATTCCCCTGAAGCGGATCGGGGAGCCCGACGACGTCGCCTATTGCGTCCTCTATCTGGCGTCCGACGAATCCAAATTCGTCACGGGGTCCGAGTTCAAGATCGACGGCGGCATGACGGCCCAATAGGCTCCGAACGCCTCAATCCGCGCATTCGGGATTGAGGCGGCCCCCACCTTGCTGTAAGCGCGTCTTCCCGGCGGACCGATCCGCCCCGCGCACCCGTAGCTCAGCTGGATAGAGCGTTGCCCTCCGAAGGCAAAGGTCACACGTTCGAATCGTGTCGGGTGCGCCATTTCTCTCCGAGAGCATTCACGTCAGGCGTCACCCAGGCGAGATACGATGGCCTTACCGGGGCAAGCTTTAATCCGGGCGTGTGACGCCGCTCAGGCGCGCTTCCAAGGCGGCCTCGTCCAGGCCTTCGACCACGATCATCTTCAGGCGCGATTGGCCGCCGCGCGTCAGGGCCACCGACGATTTCGGCGTCCCCAGGGTCTTGGCCAGAAATTTGATCAGGGCGACGTTGGCCTCTCCATCCACCGGGCGGGCGCGCACGCGGACCTTCAGCACGCGCCGACCATCGGGATCGACGTCCCAGCCGTCGATGCGGTCGGCGGCCGCGCCGGGCTGAAGCTTGATCGGCAGTTGGGCCATGGGCGCTTTCACGAACGAAAAAGGGCGCGACGTCCGACGTCGCGCCCTTCTCTATAGGCCCGGCTGACCCGATCAGCCCAGAGCGGCCATCAGCTCGGGCACAGCGGTCTTGTAGTCCGCGACCAGGCCATAGTCGGCGACCTGGAAGATCGGGGCGTCCGGGTCCTTGTTGATGGCGACGATGGTCTTGGAGTCCTTCATCCCCGCCAGGTGCTGGATCGCGCCCGAGATGCCCACGGCGATATAGAGCTGGGGCGCGACCACCTTGCCGGTCTGGCCGACCTGATAGTCGTTCGGCGCGTAACCCGCGTCGACGGCCGCGCGGCTGGCGCCGATGGCGGCGCCCAGCTTGTCGGCCAACGGCTCCATGATCGCGTGGAATTCGTCGGCCGAGCCCAGGGCGCGGCCGCCCGAGACGATGATCTTGGCTGCGCCCAGTTCCGGACGATCCGACTTGACCATTTCCTCCGACACGAAGGCGGTCTTGGGCGCCTCCGCGCCGGCGACGACTTCCACAGGGGCCGAGCCGCCCTCGGGGGCGGCTGCGAAGGCGGTCGGACGCACGGTGATCACCTTCTTGGCGTCGGACGACTGGATCGTCTCCAGCGCATTGCCGGCATAGATCGGGCGCACGAAACTGTCCGACGAAAGAACCTCGACGATGTCGGAAATCGGGGCGACGTCCAGCTTGGCGGCGATGCGCGGAGCGAAGTTCTTGCCGTCGGTCGAGGCCGGGGTCAGGATCGCGTCGTAGCCGGCGGCCAGCGGAAGGACCGTCGCCTCGACCGCCTCGGCCAGGGCGTGACCCAGACCGGCGCTCTCGGCCAGCAGCACCTTGCGGACACCGGCGATTTTGGCGGCGCTGTCGGCGGCGGACTTGGCGTTCTGACCCACGACCAGAACGTCCACGTCGGACGACAGGGCCAGGGCGGCGGTCACGGTCTTGTGGGTGGTGTCGCGGACGGCGGAGCCGTCGTGATCGGCGATGACGAGGACGGCCATATTACAGCGCTCCCGCGGACTTGAGCTTGGAAACCAGTTCGGCCGCATCGGCGACCTTGACCCCGGCCGACCGCTTGGGCGGCTCCGTGACCTTGAGGACCTTCAGACGGTCGGCGACATCGACGCCGTAGTCGGCGACCGCCTTGAGGGCGATCTCCTTCTTCTTGGCCTTCATGATGTTGGGCAGGGAGGCGTAGCGCGGCGTGTTCAGCCGCAGATCCACCGTGACGACCGCCGGCAGTTCGGCGGCGAGGGTCTGCAGCCCGCCATCGACCTCGCGCGTGACTGTGGCCTTGCCGCCCTCGATGACCAGTTTCCCGGCGAAGGTGGCCTGGGGCCAGTCCAGAAGAGCGGCCAGCATCTGGCCCACCGCATTGTTGTCGCCGTCGATGGACTGTTTTCCCATCAGGACCAGATCGGGCTTCTCCTCCTCGACCACCGCCTTCAGCAGCTTGGCGACGGCCAAGGGCTCCAGGTCCGTGTCCGACTGGATCAGCAGACCGCGATCCGCGCCCATGGCCAGGGCGGTGCGGATCGTCTCCTGGGCCTGGGTCACGCCGATGGAGACCACGACGATCTCGTCCGCCGTTCCGGCCGCGTGATGCTCCTTGCCTTCCTTTAGACGCACGGCCTCTTCGACGGCGATCTCGTCGAAGGGATTCATGCTCATCTTGACGTTGGCCAGATCGACGCCCGACTGGTCCGCCTTCACGCGGGCCTTGACGTTATAGTCGATCACCCGTTTGACGGGGACGAGTACCTTCATGGGTCTATCCGTGAAATCGCCTGAATGCAGGGGCAGGACATGGAGCGGTCGCGAAGGCCTGTCAACGTAACGCCGCGTCAGGTTTTCCCGCCGACGCCCCCTTAACGGACCCCGAGATGAAGCGTTTCCTGACCTTTCCCCGCCTGGCCATGATGTTCACCGCCGCCTTCGCTCTGGTCGTGGCGGGCATCTTCGTCCTTCAGGACTATTGGGTCGCCCCCGGCAAGCGGTGCGAGGCGGAGGGCAAGTGGTACGATATGGACAATCGCATCTGCGCCCAGCCGATCTCCATCGCCCAGATCACCGGACGCCCCATCGGCGTCTCGCGCGCCCAAGCCTCGGACGAAAAGAACCGCGAGCTGATTCGGATCGAAACCGAACTGGCCGCCCAGGACCGCGCTCGCGCGGCCGAGGTCGAGCGCCAGAAAGCCGCCCTGTCCCGGGCCACCCCCGCGAACTGAGGCCGTTCAGCGCTGATCGCCGGGCTTATCGAGTCCCGCCCGGCTTCCATTTGACGTCGTCGGCGCCGTTGGCGTTGGCGCGACGACCGGCCACGAACAGGTGGTCGGACAGGCGGTTCAGATATTTCACCGCCGCCGGATTGACCTCTGCGCCCGCCTCCATCAGCCGAACCGTCTCGCGCTCGGCGCGGCGACAGACGGTTCGGGCGACGTGCAGATGGGCCGACAAGGACGAACCGCCCGGCAGGATGAAGCTGTCCAGCGGTTTCAGGCTTTCGTTCATCCAGTCGATCTCGCGTTCCAGCCGCTCGACCTGGCTGTCCAGGATGCGCAGGGCCTCCCAGGCGGGCGGCGGGTCCAGCGGGGTGGCCAGGTCGGCGCCCAGATCGAACAGTTCGTTCTGGATGCGGCCTAGCATGGCGTCGATCCGGTCGTTCTGGCCGCTGTTCAGCCGGGCCACGCCGATGACCGCGTTCAACTCGTCCACGGCGCCATAGGCCTCGACCCGACGATCCGTCTTGGACACGGGCGCGCCAGAGGCCAGGCGGGTCTGGCCCTGGTCGCCCGTGCGGGTATAGATTTTGTTCAGCGTCACCATGGTCTCAGCCCCCGCTGGTCGCCTTCCAGACCATGCCGCCGACCAGCAGAAGCACCGCCGCCGCCTGCAGGGCGACGCGCAACCGCATCAACCGATTGGAATGGGTCCGCGCATAGTCCCCGCCGCGAAATAGCGAATAAAGCCCCAGGCCCAGAGTGACCGTCACGGCCAGGATGGCGAGGGCGATCAGGATGTCGATCAACTGCATGGCCTCCTTCTAGGCCCGCCCCACCGCCCTGACCAGCGACGGCTTGCCGCCGTCCTCTTGCGACCGATGGGCGCACCCCCCTTGGTCCGGGCCTGCGAATGATGTTGAGAGGCGCTCGCAACTAAGGGGCCTGTTTGCTTATGACCATCTCGACCCGCGCGCGGCTGATGTCGGGCGCCGCCTTCGTCCTTACCCTGAACGTCGCCGGCGTCGCCCAGGCCAAAGGTCCAGCCGACGATCAGCCGCGCGCGCCGTCGTCGC
The DNA here is from genome assembly GCF_030818545.1 of Brevundimonas sp. SORGH_AS_0993. Lineage (NCBI taxonomy): Bacteria > Pseudomonadati > Pseudomonadota > Alphaproteobacteria > Caulobacterales > Caulobacteraceae > Brevundimonas > Brevundimonas sp. SORGH_AS_0993. Next base: position 2,221,724 of record NZ_JAUTAH010000001.1, on the reverse strand, counting down.
CTGCGGCGGAACTGGAGGAGGTGGTGGTCACGGCGTCCGGGTTCGAGCAAAGGATCAACCAGGCGCCGGCTTCGATCAGCGTCCTGCCCCGCGCCGAGATCGAGGAGACGCGCGCCGTCTCCATCGCCGAGATCCTGAACACCGTCGAAGGCGTCGACACCGGCGCCGCCGTCGGCAAGTCGGGCGGCCAGACCATCAACATCCGGGGCATGGGCTCGGACTACACCCTGATCCTGATCGACGGCCGGCGCCAGAACACGGCCGGCAGCGTCACGCCCAACGGCTTCGGCGAGACCGCGACCAGCTTCCTGCCTCCCGTTTCGGCCATCGAACGGGTCGAGGTGGTGCGCGGGCCCGTGTCCACCCTCTACGGCTCGGACGCCATGGGCGGAGTGGTCAACATCATCACCCGCAAGATCGGCGACCGCTGGGCCGGCGGTGCGACCGCGCACTATACCGTCCAGGGCGACGACGAGTTCGGCCCGATCCGGGGCGGCGACCTCTATCTGGCCGGCCCCTTGGTCAAGGATCGCGTCGGACTGTCGCTGCGCGCCTCCCGTTCGGAACGCGAACAGTCGCGCCTGACCTTCCAGGACGCCTCCGGCGCCGAGGCGCCCGTGACCGGCTTCGGCCGCAGCGCCACCGCCAACCGGATCTGGTCCGCGGGCGCCCGCCTGGCCTTCGACCTGCACCCGGATCACGACCTCTGGATCGACGCCGACGTAGCGCGCCAGTGGTACGACAACGCCAAGGGCCAGATGGGCACGGCGACCACCGCCGGCGGCTATGACAAGTTCCTGGAGTTCAACCGCGACCAGATCGCGATCGCCCACAACTGGCGCCTGCCCTTCGGTGTCCTGGAATCCAACTACTCCATCGGCCGCACCGAGACGGTGGGCCGCATCATCCCCCACGGCGTCGCCGGCGCGGGCGGCCCCCGCACCCTGGAGAGCGAGAACCGCATCGTGGACGCCAAGCTGTTCTCGCAGTGGGGCGCGCACACCTTCACCGTCGGCGGCCAGCACTGGGAGGCCGAAATGACCGACGGGGTGGTCTCCGGCGCGTTCCGCCACACCCAATGGGCCGTCTTCGCCGAGGACGAGTGGCGATTCACCGACGCCCTGGCCCTGACGGTCGGCGCCCGCCACGACGACCATTCGACCTTCGGCGCCCACTTCAGCCCCCGCGCCTATCTGGTCTGGAACCCGTCCGAGGTCTGGACGGTCAAGGGGGGGATCAGCCAGGGCTTCAAGACGCCCCGGCTGGAACAGCTGGCGCCGGGCATCAACGGCTTCGGCGCCCAGGGCCGCCTGCCGCTGCTGGGCAGCCCCGGCCTTCAACCCGAGACCTCTACCTCGACCGAGTTCGCCGTCCTGTATGACGACCGCGACCGCCTGCGGGCCAGCGCGACCCTGTTCCACAACCAGTTCGACGACAAGATCGCCAGCGGCGTGCCCATCGCCAACTGCCTGTTCGGCCTGACCACTTCCCAGTACGCGGCGGGCGGATACAGCACCTCCGGCTGTTACGACGTGGGCTTCTACACCCCCTATATCGCCACGGTCGCCACCTTCGGCCAGTCGGTGAACATCGACGAGGCGGTGACGCAAGGAATCGAGGCCACCGCCCGCTATCGCTTCGCCGAAAGCTGGACGGTGCAGGGCAACTACACCTTCACCGACAGCGAGCAGAAGTCGGGCGCGGCGGTCGGAATGCCCCTGACCGACACGCCGCGCCACATGGTCAACGGACAGGTGCGCTGGACGGCGACGGACCGGATGAATCTGTGGCTGCGCGGCGATTATCGGTCCGAACGCTATCGGGGCGCGGGTGCGGCCCAGGACGCCCTGGGCGATTACGGCGCCTACAGCCTGTTCCACCTGGGGGGCGCCTATCGGGTGGACGATCACCTGACCGTCCATGCGGCGGTCTATAACCTGTTGGACAAGGACTTCGTCAGCCTGCTGCCTTATGGCGCGCCGGTCGCCTATGCGCCGGAGTACGCCAACAACCAGGAACCGCGCCGCCTTTGGGTCTCCGTCAGCGCGGCCTTCTAGGGCCTGAATAACGCTTCAGCCGGAACCGCAGAGCAGTGCCGTCTAAAACGATCAGCCTCTAAGCGTCTTTCTTTTTTGAACGGCTAAGCCATTGGTCATCATTGTCTGCATACAGTGCAGTCCATGATCGATCGCGCCGTCCGCAATCTGGAACATCTGAAAGGCTCGGCCTCGACCGCTCGGGTGCTGAACCTGCTGAGCGTGTGGGAAGAACATGGCGACAGCCGCGCGGATGGCGCCGTGCGCAATCCCGACTGGGCGGCGCGGCCCATCTTCCGCACCCCGGCGCTGAACAGGTCGCTGATCATCAAGCACCGGCTGCGCCGCAATGAGACGGATCTGTTCACCGGTCGTCGCCAGGTCGCCACCAAACTGCTGGTGCCCATCGACGACCACGAACTTAAGACCGGCGGCCGCTACGCCTTCGTCAATCAGATTGGTTTCGAGCGGGTGATGATGGAGGCGTTCGGCATCGCCCCCGGTCATCCGGACCTGCAGACCCTGCGTCTGATCGACAAGCTGCCGTCGCTGGACCCTTTTCTGCTGCGCGAGCAGCTGCGTCGGGGCGGCCTGGACCCTTCGCCCTGTTATTTCTCGATCAGCGAGAGCGATCTTCAGCGGATGCAGGCTTTCGTGCGCGCCGAGATCGAGCCGCTGGTGACGCTGAGCCTGGGCGAGGACACCTTGGCCGTGGCGTCCGATTCCGCCTCGCGCATGGCCGCCAAGATCCTGTCGAACTCGCCTGGCGATCAGCTGGACGCCCTGCGTCTGACCCTGCGCCTGGCGCCCGAGCAGTATCAGGAGGGCGTCTTCTGCTGGAAAGGCTTCCTCTACTACAAATGGACCTTGGGGGCCCTGCTGAGCGACGTGGCCGCCGTCGCCGAATCCGTCCGCACCATCAAGCCGATCGGCAGGGCCGACACGTCGGCCAAGGAATATATCGCCCGCAGCCGCGACGTGCTGCGCGCCCGCATCATCAAGACCTGCGACGAGGTCAGCCGCACCCTGCGCGTCTATGACGACGCCTACGCCAAGCTGACGCGCGAGGGCCAACCGACGGCCTTCCGCGACTTCCTGCTGGATGCGCCGGCCATGTTCGCCAAGCTGGGCGACCAGCTGGGCGCGGTGCAGCACATCGTCAGCTACTGGCGCTTCCGTTTCGCCCCCGGCGCCTCGCCCGTCAATGTCGACGAGCTCATGGACATCTTCATGGACTTCGAAACCGGCCTTCTGGGCCGGGGGGAATTCCCGGACGCCCTGCCCAGCGCCGCCGCCTGAGAAACGCACCCCTCCTGAGAACGGGGGCCTGAGACAGGGCGTCAGAACGCCGGCGCCACATCGTTCAGGAAGGCCTGGAACCGGCGAAGCGCTTCCTGCGTCAGGGCGGGGTCGTGGCGCATCGGCCCGTTGTTCGTCGGCTCGTCGAAGGCGTGGGTGCCCCCCGCGATCCAGCTTTCCACATCGGCGCCGCAGTGGCGGATCATGGCGTTGACCTGTTCGGCGTTCCGCACCGTGGTCAGATGGTCTTGCCTGCAGGTCACGGCCAGGACGCGGGGGCAATGCCGCCAGGGCTTCATCCGGTTGAAGGCGAACGGCCCGATATAGGGATAGGCCAGCCACACCGCCTTGACGCCGGACAGGTCGGCGGAGTCCGGGTCCATCACCCCCATGTCGCCGGGCCGTCGTTCGCCGCTCATCATCTCCATGATCGACCAGCCGCCGTGGCTCCAGCCGGCCAGGGCCAGGCGTCGGGGATCCACGTCCGATCGCGCCGACACGGCCTGAATGGCCGCCAGGACGTCGCCCGCCCTCTCATAGCCCCGAAACGTCAAGCCGGTGCAGACCGTCGTCAGGGTGAAGGCCCGACCCCAGCCGCGCGGACCGTAGGAATCGACGACGAAGGCCCGCCAGCCCGCCGCCTTCGCCGCCTCGGCATAGCGGGGCAGGTGGGCGCGCGGACCTCCGCAGCCGTGAAACAGCAGCACGGCCGGTCGAGGCTTGTCGTCGTTCGGGCCGACGACGGTGACATGGGGCGCCAGCCGCGCCCAGCGGCGTTTCAGATCGTCCATGTCTTCTTAGGCCGCAAGGCGGGTCCGAGCGCCAGCCCCCACGCTCCGCCCCTTGCGCATTTCGATATTTCGATATATCTGAACAGACGTGATTAGATATATCGAAAAGGAACGGGCGATGCGATCCCACAAGAGCTTCCGCGGCCACGGCTGCGGCGAAAAACATGAACGGCGCAGCTTCGGGGGGCTGGGCTTCACGGGTTTCGGCTTCGGCCGGGGCATGCGGGGCGGCGGCTTCGGCCCCGGCTGGAGCGATCGTCCCGAGGGGCGCGGCCACGGACGACGCGGCGGCGGCCGTCTGTTCGACCACGGCACGCTGCGCTGGGTGCTGCTGTCGCTGATCGCGGACAAGACCAGCCATGGCTATGAGCTGATCAAGGCGGTGGAGACGCGCCTGGGCGGCGCCTATTCGCCCAGCCCCGGCGTCATCTATCCCAGCCTGACCCTGCTGGAAGAGATGGGCGCTCTGGTGTCGGAGACTCAAGGCGGCAAGAAGCTGTATTCCATCACCGAGGCGGGCCGCGCCCTGTTGGCCGAGAACGTCGAGGTGCTGCGCGCGGCCGAGGCGACCATGGGCAAGTTCGCCGCCCGCGCCGTGCGCCCGGCCGCCATTCAGGACGCCATCGGCCGGCTGCGCCAGGCCGTCCACACCCGCGTGACCGGCGAAACCGCCCTGACGGACGCCCAGGTGGAGGCCATCGCCGCCGCGATCGCGGCCGCGGCCGAGACGGTGGAAAAGGCATGAGCGCCCGCGACATCCAGCGGGTCCGACATGCGCTGAAATTCCGCGCCCTGACCGTCGCCACGGTCCAGGACCTGACCCCCTCGCTGCGGCGTGTCGTGCTGGAAGGGCCGGATCTGGAAGGATTCATTTCTCTGGGCTTCGACGACCATGTGAAAATCTTCCCGACGGCGGAGGGCCAGCCGCCGATCCTGCCGACCCCTGGTCCGGACGGGCCGGTCTTTCCCGAGCCGCGCCCGACGATGCGCGATTATACCCCCCGCGCCTTCGACCCCGCGATCAACCGACTGACGCTGGACTTCGTAACGGGTCACGGCGGGCCCGCCACGGAATGGGCCATGGCCGCCCGGCCGGGCGCGATCCTGGGCGTGGGCGGACCGCGCGGTTCCTTCGTCGTGCCGACCGACTACGCCGACCACGTGCTGATCGGCGACGAGACGGCCCTGCCCGCCATCGCGCGACGGCTGGAGGAACTGCCCGCCCAGGCCCGCGCCCATGCGGTGATCGAGGTCGGGACCGCCGCCGACAGGATCGCTCTGGAAAGCCCGTCGCAGGCCGCCGTGACCTGGGCGACGCGCGACGGCGCGCCACGCGGCGAGGGTCTGGCCCTGCTGGAGGCGGCCGAAACCGCCCTGGCTAGGGTCGATTCGGCCGACGCCTATGTCTGGATCGCCGCAGAGGCGGCCGTGGCCAAGGCGCTGCGGGCGGTCGCGCTCGACCTCGGCTTCTCGCCCAGGGCGATGAAGGCGGCCGGCTATTGGCGGCGCGACGAGCCGGGCGGCGAAAAGATCAGCCTGGACTGAGGCCGGCGCGACGCAGCGTCAGATTCAGACGCCCGCCGCCCGGGATCAGGCGCGACGACCCTTCCAGCACCCGGTCGATCCCGTGCCGAGCCAGCCGCGCCGGGCCGGTCAGGGCGCAGACGTCCCCGCTCTCCAGCCTCAAGGTCAGGGTGCGCCCGGCTTCGGCCGGACCGATGCGAAACATCCCCGCGTCGCCCAGCGACACCGACAGGACCGGGATCGACAGGTCCGCCTCGTCCCGGTCCTGATGCAGACCCATCCGGGCGCCGTCGCGGTAAAGATTGACCAGACAAGCGTCCGGCGCCGGGCCGCCCACCGTCGCCGCCCACAGGTCAAGAAGCGCCTGGGGAATATCCGGCCAAGACGCGCCGGTCTGCGGATGTGTGGGCTGATAACGATAGCCGCGCCGGTCCGAGACCCAGCCCAGCGGCCCGAAATTGCTCATCTGCACCGACAGCGGCCGGCCGCCCGGCGTCACCGGCCGATACAACGGCGCCGTTTCCAGCCGTGCGAACACGGCGTCCAGCAGTTCGACCTGGGCGCCGACGCCCAGCGCGCCCGGCCACAGCCGAAACCCCGCCAAGGCGGTCTTGACCTCTGAAATCATGCACGGCCTGCGAACATGGGCCGATCCTGCGCGAAAACCGGCCGCATCGCACGGCTGAATCGCAGATCGCCCTTGCAGGCCAAGGGCTCTTTCCCATATCGGGGCCAGCTTCGGAGAAACCCCGCAAAAGCTGGGGCTATCCGGCCCACCTAAACGCCAACCCAACTGGGGGCGGTCACGCGCGGCGCTTCGTCGAAGGCCGCCGCATCGCCCGCCGATACGAAAGAGAACAGAACGCGCATGGCCAAGATCATCGGCATCGACCTCGGCACCACCAACTCGTGCGTCGCCGTCATGGACGGCAAGAACCCCAAGGTCATCGAAAACGCGGAAGGCAACCGCACCACCCCCTCGGTCGTCGCCATTCAGGACGGCGGCGAAACCCTGGTCGGCCAGCCGGCCAAGCGTCAGGCCGTGACCAACCCGGCCAACACCTTCTTCGCCATCAAGCGCCTGATCGGCCGCAACTTCGACGACCCCGTCGTGGCGAAGGACAAGGGCATGGTGCCCTATGACATCGTCAAGGGCCCGAACGGCGACGCCTGGGTGCGCGCCTTCGGCAAGGACTATTCCCCGCAGCAGATCTCGGCCTTCATCCTGACCAAGATGAAGGAAGCGGCCGAGGCATATCTGGGCGACAAGGTCACGCAAGCGGTCATCACCGTCCCGGCCTATTTCAACGACAGCCAGCGCCAGGCCACCAAGGACGCCGGCAAGATCGCCGGTCTGGAAGTGCTGCGTATCATCAACGAGCCGACGGCGGCGGCCCTGGCCTATGGTCTGGAAAAGAACGACGGCCAGAAGATCGCCGTCTATGACCTGGGCGGCGGCACCTTCGACGTCTCGATCCTGGAGATCGGCGACGGCGTCTTCGAGGTGAAGTCGACCAACGGCGACACCTTCCTGGGCGGCGAGGACTTCGACCTGCGCCTGGTCGACTACCTGGCCGACGAGTTCAAGAAGGAGCAGTCGGTCGATCTGCGCCAGGACAAGCTGGCCCTGCAGCGCCTGAAGGAAGAGGCCGAAAAGGCCAAGAAGGAACTGTCCTCGACCGCTCAGTACGAGGTCAACTTGCCGTTCATCACCATGAACGCCTCGGGCCCGCTGCACCTGAACATCAAGCTGACCCGCGCCAAGCTAGAATCCCTGGTCGACGACCTGATCCAGCGCACCATCGAGCCTTGCAAGAAGGCCCTGGCCGACGCCGGCCTGAAGGCATCGGACATCGACGAAGTGGTTCTGGTCGGCGGCATGACCCGCATGCCCGCCGTGCAGGAAGCCGTGAAGAAGTTCTTCGGCAAGGAGCCGCACAAGGGCGTAAACCCTGACGAGGTCGTGGCCCTGGGCGCCGCCGTCCAGGCCGGCGTTCTGCAAGGCGACGTCAAGGACGTGCTGCTGCTGGACGTCACGCCCCTGACCCTTGGCATCGAAACCCTGGGCGGGCGTGTTCACCCCGCTGATCGAACGCAACACGACCATTCCGACCAAGAAGAGCCAGACCTTCTCGACCGCCGACGACAACCAGTCGGCCGTGACGATCCGGGTCTTCCAGGGCGAGCGTCCGATGGCGGCCGACAACAAGCTGTTGGGTCAGTTCGACCTGATGGGCATTCCGCCCGCGCCGCGCGGCATGCCGCAGATCGAGGTCGCCTTCGACATCGACGCCAACGGCATCGTCAACGTCTCGGCCAAGGACAAGGCGACCAACAAGGAGCAGTCGATCCGCATCCAGGCCAACGGCGGCCTGTCGGACGCCGATATCGACAAGATGGTCAAGGAAGCCGAGGCCAACGCCGCTTCCGACAAGGCCAAGAAGGACCTGGTGGAGGCCCAGAACGCCGCCGACAGCCTGATCCACTCGACGGAGAAAGCCCTTGCCGATCACGGCGACAAGGTCGGCGCCGACGAGAAGGCGGCCATCGAGACCGGCCTGGCCGATCTGAAGACCGCCCGCGAAGGGACCGACGCCGAGGACATCCGCGCCAAGACCAATACCCTGGTCCAGGCGTCGATGAAGCTGGGCGAGGCCATGTACGCCGCCCAGCAGGGCTCAGGCGACGCGGCCGAGGGCCAGCCGGCCGACGACGGCGTGGTCGATGCGGAGTTCGAGGAAGTCTCGGACGAGGACGACAAGAAGAGCGCCTGACCCATGTCGGGCGGCTGAACGAAACGGCCCCGCTTGTCTTGCGATAGGCGGGGCCTTTTCTTGACGCTTGCATCATGCGTCCCGGCCCCCATGTCAGCCGGGACAGCGTTTCGACCAGCGTTCGCAAAGAGACGCGGCGGAACGTCAGGGGAAGTATGAGGACGAACGCCCTATGGCGCGTGACTATTACGAGGTTCTGGGCGTCGAACGCACCATCGACGCCGCCGGTCTGAAAGCGGCCTATCGCAAGCTGGCGATGGTCCATCACCCGGACCGAAACGGCGGGTCCGAAGAGTCGGTGACGGCCTTCAAGGAAATCTCCGAGGCCTACAGCGTCCTGTCCGACGACCAGAAGCGCGCCGCCTATGACCGCTACGGCCACGCCGGGGTGAACGGCAGCGGCGGCGGCAATCCCTTCGGCCAGGGCGGTCAGGGCTTTTCGGACATCAACGACATCTTCTCCCAGGTGTTCGGCGATGCGTTCGGCGACGCCTTCGGCGGCCGCCAGAGCCGGGGCCAGCAGAGCGGCCCGCGTCGCGGTTCGGACCTGCGCTACGATCTGGAGATCACCCTGGAGCAGGCCTACAAGGGCGCCGAGGTGGACATCGCCGTTCCCTCCACCCTGACCTGCGACACCTGCGAGGGGTCGGGCGCCAAGCCAGGCACCAAGCCCGTCACCTGCACCACCTGCCACGGCGCGGGCCGAGTGCGTCAGGCCAACGGCTTCTTCCAGGTGGAACGCACCTGCCCCCGCTGCCACGGCACGGGCCAGATGATCGCCGATCCCTGCACGACCTGCCACGGTCACGGCCAAGTGCGAAAGACCCGCACCCTGAACCTGAAAATTCCCGCCGGTGTGGACGACGGCTCGCGCATCCGCCTGTCGGGCGAGGGCGACGCCGGCCAGCGCGGCGGCCCGCGCGGCGACCTCTATGTCTTCCTGTCGGTCGCGCCTCACGATCTGTTCGAGCGGGACAATCTGGACCTGCTCGTCACCGTGCCCGTGCCCATGACGGTGGCCGCCCTGGGCGGCGAGATCGACGCCCCCTGCCTGGTCTCGGACGCCTGCGACGGCAAGTGCAAAGCCTCGGTCCAGGTGCCGGCCGGCGCCCAGACGGGCAAGACCGTGCGGATCAAGGGCAAGGGGATGCCCCACCTGAACGGCCGCAACCGGGGCGATCTGGTGGTTGAACTGTTCGTCGAGACGCCCACCGACCTGACCCCCCGCCAGAAGGAACTGTTGCAGGAGCTTGCCCTGTCGTTCGGGGAGGCGCAGAACCCCCGGAACTCCAGCTTCGCCGGAAAGGCCAAGCGCTTCTGGGCCGACATCCTGGGCAATCAGGACGCGGACGGGTCGAAAGAGAACGTGGTTTGAGCGCCATCTTCCACGCCGGCATTTCCGGCTATCGCGGCCGTATGGGCCGGGCGGTGTCCCAGGTGCTGGATGCGCGCGACGACGTGGTCGTCGCCGCCCGTTTCGACTGGGGCGAGACGGCCGATATCTCGCTGTGCGACGTCATCATCGACTTTTCGACGCCGGATGCTTCCGTGGCTCTGGCCCAGGCGGCGGCGGCGCGCGGCGCGCCCGCCCTGGTCATCGGCTCCACCGGCATGACGCCCGATCAGGACGCCGAAATCCTGAAGGCGTCCGAAACCGTGGCCATCGTCAAGAGCGGCAACTTCTCCCTGGGCGTCAACGTCCTGATCGGTCTGGTGCAGCAGGCGGCCCAGCGCCTGGACGCCCAGGAATGGGACATCGAGATCACCGAGAGCCATCACCGGCGCAAGGTCGACGCCCCCTCCGGCACCGCCCTGATGCTGGGCGAAGCCGCCGCGGAGGGCCGGTCCGCGGACCTGTCGGACCTGCGCAGCCCGCCCTATGACGGCGTGCAGGGCGAACGCGAACTCGGCAAGATCGGCTTTTCCTCCATCCGGGCCGGCGGCGTCATCGGCGAACATTCGGTCCTCTTCGCATCCGAGGCCGAGGTCCTGACCCTCGGCCATTCGGCTATCGACCGTTCCTTGTTCGCCAAGGGCGCCGTCGCGGCCGCCGCCTGGGTCCGTTCGCGCCGTCCGGGGCTCTACGACATGCAGGACGTGCTGGGCTTCAGACAGGCCTGACGGTCCGCCGCCGCATCGGCGGTGAATAGTGCTAGTGAGCGAGGGGGGTGAGCGGATGTCCTCGCCGTTCACGCTCACGTCTTGCTCACTAGCACTATTCACCAAAGGCCCCATGACTGCCCATCCCGACACAGAGACCGCCGCCAAGGGAATCGCCCTGAGGATCGCGGCGGCGGGCTGTTTTTCGATCATGGCGGCGGTGCTGAAGCTGGCGTCCCTAGACGGGGTGGGCGCGCCCGAGATGCTGTTCTACCGCGCCTTCTTCGGCCTGCCGGTGGTGCTGATCTGGGTGCTGGGCCGCCCGCACGGGCTGAAGGCCCTGACGACGCGCCGACCGTGGGCCCATGTCGGGCGCAGCGCCCTGGGCATCGCCTCGATCCTGTGCGTCTTCCAGCCCCTGACCCTGCTGCCTCTGGCCGACGCCACGACCCTCAGCTTCACCGCCCCGGTCTTCGCCACCCTGCTGTCCTTCCTGATCCTGAAGGAGCCGGTTGGACCGCGTCGCTGGGCTGCCGTGGCCCTGGGCTTCGTCGGCGTCGTCATCGTCATGCGGCCGGGTGCGGGTGATCACGCCGTTCCATTGGTCGGGATCGGGTTCGGCCTGGCGGCGGCGGTCCTGACGGCGGGCGTCACCATCACCCTGCGCCAGTTGCGCGACACCGAGCACGTCGCCGCCATCGTCTTCTGGTTCTTCGTCGCCTCGTCCGTCGTGGGCGCGATCTTGCTGCCCTTCGTCGGTCATTGGCGGTCGCCCCAGACTCTGGCGCTGCTGATCGCCTCGGGCATTGTCGGGGGTCTGGCCCAGTTGTTCATGACCGGCTCGCTGCAGAAGGCGCCGGTCGCCGTGGTCGCGCCCTTTGACTATCTGCAGATCATCGGGGCGGTGATCTTCGGCTGGTGGCTGCTGCACACGCCGCCGAGCCTGAACACCCTGGCCGGCGCCGCCCTGATCGCCTCCAGCGGCCTCTACACCGCCTGGCGCGAACACGTCCGCCGCAAAGGCGGCCTGATCCAGCCGACCGCGCCGCCGGTATAGGGCTCAGCGCCCCGTCGATCCGAACCCGCCGGTCCCGCGCGCGGTGTCGTCCAAGGTCTCGACCTCGACCCAGTCCGCCCGCTCATGCCTGGCGATGACCAACTGGGCGATGCGTTCGCCACGGCGAATGAGGAAGGGTTCGGCCCCAAGGTTGGCGAGGATGACGCCGCACTCGCCGCGATAGTCGCTGTCTATCGTGCCCGGCGCGTTGGGGCAGATGATGCCGTGTTTCAGCGCCAAGCCCGAACGGGCCCGCACCTGGGCCTCGTAACCCAGCGGCACGGCGATCTTCAGCCCCGTGGGCACCAGGGCGCGCTGGCCCGGGGCCAAGGTCATCGGCTGGTCGTCCGGCACGGCGGCGCGCAGATCCATGCCCGCCGCACCCGACGTCTCATAGGCCGGCAGAGGCAGGCCCTCGGCGTGAGGGAGGCGCTGAATCTCCACGGCGAGCGGGGCATGGGTCATGCGGGGTCCTTGAAATGTTCGGCGATGCGGGCGGCCAGAGTGCGGGCCACGGCGGTCTTTGATTGATGCGGCCAGGCCTCGGTTCCATCGGCCGAGATCAACAGGACGGCGTTGCCCTCCGCGCCGAACACCCCCTCCGAGACGTCGTTGGCCACGATCCAGTCGCAACCCTTCCTCGACAGCTTGGCCCGGGCGTTGGCCTCAAGGTCCGAGGTCTCGGCGGCGAAGCCGATGACCAGGGCCGGCCGATCGGGTCCCGGCGCGGCGATCCCGGCCAGGATGTCGGGGTTTTCGATCAGGGCCAGGGTCGGCGGCCCGCCCGGCCCCTTCTTGATCTTGCCCCCGGCGATCGTGTCCACGCGCCAGTCGGCCACGGCGGCGGACAGGACGGCGATGTCGGCGGGAAGCGCGGTGCGCGTCGCGGCCTGCATCTCCAGCGCGCTCTCCACATCGACACGCTTCACGCCCGCCGGCGCGTTCAGTCCCGTCGGCCCGGACACCAGCGTCACCTCCGCACCCAATTCGGCCAGGGCGGCGGCGATAGCGTAGCCCTGTTTGCCGCTGGAGCGATTGGTCAGGCCGCGCACCGGATCGATCGGCTCGAACGTAGGACCGGCCGTGACCACGGCGCGACGGCCCTTCAGCGGTCGTCCGGCGGCGGCCAAAAGACCTTCGATCGCCTCCAGAATGGCGGCGGGCTCTGCCATCCGGCCGGCGCCATACTCGCCGCAGGCCATCTCGCCCTCGTCCGGGCCGACGACGGCGACGCCGTGGAAGCCCTCGAAGCCCTTCAGCCGCGCCACATTGGCCTGAACCGCTGGATGCAGCCACATCCGCACGTTCATCGCCGGCGCCATCAGCACCCGCTTGTCCGTTGCGATCAGGGTGGTGGAGGCCAGGTCGTCCGCCAGGCCGTTCGCCGCCTTGGCGATCAGCCCGGCCGTCGCCGGCGCCACGACCACCAGATCGGCCCAACGCGACAGCTCGATATGGCCCATGCTGGTCTCGTCGTCGGGATGGAACAGGCCGGACCGCACCGGATGGCCGCTCAGGGCCGCCAGCGACAAGGGAGTGACGAACTCGGCCCCCGCCTCGGTCAGGATGACGCGCGTCTCGCCTCCCGCCTTGGCGATCAGCCGCACCAGTTCCAACGCCTTATAGGCGGCGATGCCGCCGCCGACGATCAGCAGCACCTTGCGGTTCGAAAGGGATCGGCTGTTCATGCTCTCGGTCTAGCCGTCCCGCGCGACCACGTCGAGACGGCAGACAAGAACATTGCATGAACTGATCGGTTGTGCTTGTCTCACGTCGAGCGAGCATCCGGAGGGACGAATGAGACAGAGAGCGAAGGGTTCGGGATGGGCGGGGACGGCGACGGCGCTGGCCCTGCTGGCTCTGGCGGGCTGCGACCGGCCCTCGGCGGTGGAGACGCGGGAACGGGCGGCGGGCGGCGATGCGCCGCTGGCCCTGGCCTCCACGCCCGAGACGGCGGACGCCCAGGCGCCGCAGACTGCCCAGCCCAAGTCGGTCCTGACCGCCAATCGGCGCGAGACGACGGACGCCAAGGTCGCCCGCCTGTTCGACCGCAACGGCGCCGCCTTCGGCGCTCGGACGCCCGACGACTATCTGACCAAGGTGGCGGCCTTCACCTCCAAGCCGCCGCGGGACGTCGAGACGGTGAAGCGCCCGAACGGCGACACCCTGATCTATCAGGCATCGACCAACACCTTCGCGGTCGTGGCCCGGGACGGCACGGCGCGCACCATGTTCAAGCCCACGACCGGCGCCGCCTATTGGAGCGAACAGAAGGCGGCGGCGCCCACCTTCGGCCGACGGCGACAATCGACGGACGCGGCCGGCTGATATAGACGGGCGGGATCAACCCAGGATCCCGCCCATGGCCGCTTCGATTCCGGCGCTGAAGACCGCCCTGATCTATGATTTCGACGGCACGCTGGCGCGCGGCAATATGCAGGAGGTCAGCTTCATCCCCTCGGTGGGCATGGACATCGGCGCCTTCTGGGCCGAGGCCGAGCGCCTGACCAAGCAGGCCGACGGCGACGGCATACTGATGTATATGCAGCTGATGCTGCACCATGCGCGCCAGAACGGCGCGCCCGTCACGCGCGACACCCTGCGCCAGCATGGCGAGGCGGTGGCCCTGTTCGAGGGGCTGAAGGACCTGTCCTGGTTCGACCGCATCAACGCCTTCGGCGCCCGATACGGGCTGGAGATCGAACACTACATCATCTCCGCCGGGCTAGAGGAGATGATCGACGGCACGCCGATCCGACCCGCCCTGACCCACGTCTTCGCCTCCCACTATGTCTATGACGACAAGGACGAGGCCGCCTGGCCGGCGGTGGGCGTCAACTACACCACCAAGACCCAGTATCTGTTCCGCATCAACAAGGGCGTGAAGAACCACTGGGAACACGAACGCATCAACCACTTCATCCCCGACGACGAACGCCCGGTGCCGTTCGAGCGGATGATTTTCATCGGCGACGGCGACACCGACGTTCCCACCATGAAGATGATGCACACCAAGGGCGGCTTCTCCATCGCCGTCTATGATCCGCGCTCGAACGAGAAGGACCAGAAGAAAGTCTATTCTCTGATCTCGGAGGACCGCGTGAACTTCGTCGCCGCCGCCGACTATCGCGAGGGCTCGGCCCTGGACCTGATCGTCAAGGGTCTGATCGGCCGGATCGCCATCAACGCCGGCGCCATGCCGTCCGACGCCGCCTGATCCTAACGCCCGCCGGCCCTCAGCCAGGCGTCCCGCGCCTGGACCAGACGCGCCGGGGCCAGGCCGCGCAGGGATTTGGCCCCGGTCTGTTTCAACCCGGCGTCGTGGGTCTTCTGCCATACGACGGTCGCCGGATAGGCGACGGCTTCGGCCACATCGACCACCACCACCTCACCCGGCAAGGCGGCGCCGCGATCCAGCCGCACCCGCATCCCCCCGTCCGACAGATCGACGATGACGCAGGCCGTCTCCATCCCCGGCGCGCAGACGACGCCCCGCGCGTTCAGGGGGCGTCGAGGCGCGGCGCGGCGCTCGTCCGTCGGGATCGACTTGGGCTTGAACAGGCTCATGCTGTTCCAACGCGCCAGATCGATCGTGGCGCCCGGATCATCTCAGTGCTGATTTTCCGGCAGGCGGACCACCAAGCCATTCAGGGCGTCGGAGACGCGGATCTGACACGACAGGCGGCTGTTCGGCTCCACCTCCTCGGCGAAATCCAGCATGGATTCCTCCATGGCGCTGGGCTTGCCCGTCGCCTCGCGCCAGGCATCGTCGACATAGACGTGGCAGGTGGCGCAGGCGCAGGCCCCGCCGCAGTCCGCGTCGATGCCCGGCACATTGTTGCGGATCGCGCCTTCCATGACGGACAGGCCCGGCTTCACGTCGACGACGTGTTCGGTTCCGTCATGTTCGATATAGGTGATGCTGACCATGCGCCGCTCTTAAACGAGGCGGCGCCGGAGGCAAGGCCCCCGGCGCCGGATACTCAGGCCGCCTTCTTGCGGCTGGGGGCGACCATCAGCTTCTTGGTCTCGGCGATGGCCTTGGCCGGGTTCAGCCCCTTGGGGCAGACCTGGGCGCAGTTCATGATCGTGTGGCAGCGATACAGTTTGAACGGGTCTTCCAGATCGTCCAGGCGCTTCTGGGTCGCGTCGTCGCGGCTGTCGGCGATCCAGCGATAGGATTGAAGCAGCGCCGCCGGGCCCAGATACTCTTCCTGGTTCCACCAGTAGCTGGGGCACGAGGTCGAGCAGCAGGCGCACAGGATGCACTCGTACAGGCCGTCCAGCTTTTCGCGCTCGGCCGGGGTCTGAAGGCGTTCCTTCTCGGGATCGGGCGTGTCCGACTGGAGATACGGCTGGATCGAGTCGTACTGGGCGTAGAACAGGCTCAGGTCCGTCACCAGGTCCTTGACCACCGGCTGGTGCGGCAGGGGGGCGATGGTGATGTTGGACGACGAGCACTCGTCCCATCCCTTGGTGCAGGCCAGAGTGTTGCGCCCGTCGATGTTCATCGAGCAGGAGCCGCAGATGCCCTCGCGGCACGACCGTCGGAACGACAGGGTCGGGTCGATCTGGTTCTTGATATGGATCAGGGCGTCCAGCAGCATGGGCCCGTGATCGTCGGACGACACCTCATAGACGTCCCAGCGCGGATCTGCGTCCACCTCGGGATCGTAGCGATAGACCTTGTAGGTCTTCACGTTCTTGGCGCCGGCCGGCGCCTTGTGAACCTTGCCCTTGCTGGGCTTGGAACCCTTGGGGAGAGACAGCTGAACCATCTTAGTAAACCCGCGCCTTCGGCTCGATGTACGAGACGTCGTCAGTCATGGTGTAGTTGTGCACCGGGCGATAATCGATCTGGACCTGCGCGCCGGGACGTTTCCACGCCAAGGTGTGCTTCATCCATTGAACGTCGTCGCGCTCGGGATAGTCCTCGCGGGCGTGGGCGCCGCGCGATTCCGTGCGGTTCAGGGCGCCTTCGATCGTCACCGTCGCCTGGGCGATCAGGTTGTCGTACTCCAGCGTCTCGATCAGATCGGTGTTCCAGATCAGGCCGCGATCGGTGGTCTTGATGTCGGCGCCGGCGGCGTCGATGGCGCGCAGCTTCTGCACGCCCTCTTCCAGCGTCTTGCCGGTGCGGAAGACCGCCGCATCGGCCTGCATGGCGCGTTGCATCGACAGGCGCAGCTCGGCGGTCGGGGTCGAGCCGTCGGCGAAGCGGAAGCGGTCCAGGCGCGCCAGGTGGGCGTCGATCTGGGTCTTGGGCGCCGACGGCACGGCTGACGCCTTGTCCACCACCTCGCCGCAGCGCAGGCCGACGGCGCGTCCGAACACCACCAGATCGGTCAGGGAGTTTGAGCCCAGGCGGTTGGCGCCGTGCACCGACACGCAGGCCGCCTCGCCCACGGCCATCAGGCCCGGAACCACGCTGTCGGGGTCGCCGTCGCGCAGCGTCAGGACTTCGCCGTGATAGTTCGTTGGGATGCCGCCCATATTGTAGTGGACGGTCGGCAGGACCGGGATCGGCTCCTTGGTCACATCGACCCCGGCGAAGATCTTGGCGCTTTCCGAAATGCCCGGCAGGCGCTGGTGCAGGATTTTCGGATCCAGGTGGTCCAGGTGCAGGAAGATGTGGTCCTTGTTCGGACCCACGCCGCGGCCTTCACGGATTTCGATGGTCATGGAGCGCGAAACCATGTCGCGCGGGGCCAGGTCCTTCACGGTCGGCGCGTAACGCTCCATGAAGCGTTCGCCTTCCGAGTTGGTCAGATAGCCGCCCTCGCCGCGCGCACCCTCGGTGATCAGGCAGCCGGCGCCATAGATGCCGGTCGGGTGGAACTGCACGAACTCCATGTCCTGCAACGGCAGGCCGGCGCGCAGCACCATCGCATTGCCGTCGCCGGTGCAGGTGTGGGCCGAGGTGGCGCTGAAATAGGCGCGGCCGTATCCGCCGGTCGCCAGAACCACCATCTTGGCGCGGAACTGGTGAAGCTGGCCGTTGTCGAGCTGAAGCGCGGTGACGCCGGTGCAGGCGCCGTTCTGCATGATCAGGTCCAGCGCGAAATATTCGACGAAGAACTTCACTTCCCGACGCACCGACTGGCCGTACAGGGTGTGCAGGATGGCGTGGCCGGTGCGGTCGGCGGCGGCGCAGGTGCGCTGCACCGGGCCTTCGCCGAAGTTGCGGGTCATGCCGCCGAAGGCGCGCTGATAGATCTTGCCTTCTTCGGTGCGGCTGAAGGGCACGCCCCAGTGTTCCAGCTCATAGACCGCCTTGGGGGCGTTACGGACCAGATATTCGATGGCGTCCTGATCGCCCAGCCAGTCCGACCCCTTGACGGTGTCGTACATGTGCCATTGCCAGCTGTCCTCGCCCATGTTGCCGAGCGAGGCGGAGATGCCGCCCTGGGCCGCCACGGTGTGGGAGCGGGTCGGAAAGACCTTGGTGACGCAGGCGACCTTCAGCCCCTGCTGGGCGGCGCCCAGGGCGGCGCGCAGGCCCGATCCGCCGGCGCCGACGACGACGACGTCGTATTCGTGATCGATGAGTTCGTAAGCAGCCATTGGACGATCAGGCTCCGAAGCCGGCGGGCAACGGCGCGGATCCCAGCGCCATCCGCGTGATGAAGAAGACGCCGGCCGCCGCCAGCACCAGGCAGATCAGATTGACCAGCAGCACCAGGGCGCGCCGCGCGCCCGCATGGGGCACATAGTCCTCCAGGATGACCTTCCAGGCCAGGCTGGCGAAGCCGCAGAAGATCACCAGGGTCAAGCCCGCCAGGACGGCGTTCAGCGCATTGGCGAACCAGGCCGAGACCGCGCCATAATCGGCGCTGGCCAGGGTGTGGATAGTCGACAGCACCCACAGCCCCAGCGGCATCAGGGCCAGTTGCAGCACGCGCTCGTTCAGCCATTCCGAGGCGCCGTGGCGCTCGGAAACCTTGACGTTGTTCTTGAACTTGACCGGGCTGCTCACAGCGCGACCCTCCCTGAAGCGAACAGCACGACCCAGAACAGGATGGCCAGAGGAACCGGCGCCCAGACCGCGATATGGGCCATCAGCGTCGCAGGCTTCAGCGTCAGGCCGTGACCGGTGTCATTGACCAGGTGGCGGCCGCCGTTCAGCACGAAGGACAGGACCACCACCGTCAGGCCGAACCCGACCAGCAGCCCCAGGGGCGAGCCCGCCAGGGACAGGAAACAGGCGTAGTGTTCGGGGCCGAACGCCAGGGCGCCCAGCCAGCCGACGACGATCACGGCACCGACGCTGGCGGCGATGATGGTGGCCCGGAACAGGATGGAGGCGGCCATGGTGACGTGCCAGCGCCACACCTCCATGAAGGGCGACATCGGCGTGACGCGGCCGTTGGGCTGGGTGACGTAACGGCCGGTTCGGTCGCCAGGCGCACCCCGATGGGTCGGGTTGGGCTGAGTCATGCGAATCGTTCTCAAAAGCGAATGAATTCAATCGCCGTGTGCGGTTGCGAAGGCTTTTGTGACCCCAAGGGGCCGGTGTCAACGGACGGGGGAAAAACATCGTCGCCGCGGCGTTCGGTTTCGCTCGCTCGCCATCGCCAAACCGCCACCCTATATGTAGCGGATGTCAGACCTGACCCCGCGCCCCGTCCGTCGCCTCCATCCCGCCCATCGCGACGACATCGGCGATCTGGTCACGCGCCGCCCCCTGCCCGGCCCCGGCCTGGAGCAGATCGACCCTTTTCTGTTCCTGAATCATCACGGCCCTCAGACCTATCCCCCGAACAACGCCGGCCTGCCGTTCGGCCCCCACCCGCACCGGGGCTTCGAGACCGTGACCTTCATCCTGGAGGGCGAACTGGCCCACAACGATTCCGGTGGCGGCGAGAGCATCATCAAGGCGGGCGGGATCCAGTGGATGACCGCCGGCTCGGGCCTGATCCACGCCGAACTGTCCCCGGCCGCCTTCAAGCGCGACGGCGGGCCGATGGAGATTCTGCAGCTGTGGGTCAACCTGCCGTCGCGGCTGAAGATGACCAAGCCGGACTATATCGGCCTGCAGAAATCCGACATCCCGACCTTCACCACCGAGGCCGGCGTCACGGTCGAGCCCGTCTCCGGCGAGTGGCTGGGCGTCAAGGCGCCGATCCAGTCCCTTATCGACATCCATCTGGCGGTGGTGCGCCTGCCGGCCGGCGCACGGTTCAAAGCGCCGATCGCCCCCGGCCGCAACGTGTTCCTCTATGTCGTGAAAGGGGCCGTCGCGGTCGCCGGTTCGCCCGTGTCCGAATGGAACCTGGCCGGTCTGGGCGACGGCGACGGGGTCGAGATCACCGCCGCATCCGACGCCGTGATCCTGCTGGGCCACGCCGAACCTATCGACGAGCCGGTCTTCAGCCACGGCCCCTTCGTCATGACCACACGCGAAGAGATCATCCAGGCGATCCAGGACTATCAGGCCGGGAAGTTCGGTCCGCCGCCGAAGGTGTAGCGTCCCTCTCTTCTCCTCATCCTGAGCCTTGCGCCCGAGATGAGGAGCAGGGGAAAGGAGCCCGCCCTGCAGATGATGCGTTCGCCGCCGAAACCCTATATGACGCCGGTTCCTTAGCGACCGCCGAGCCGAAGACACGCCCAAATGCCCAGCCTGAACGAGATTCGCGCCACCTACCTCGATTTCTTCGCGGCCGACGGTCACGAGAAGGTGCATTCGGCCCCCCTGGTGCCGCAGAACGATCCAAGCTTGCTGTTCGTCAACGCGGGCATGGTGCCGTTCAAGGATTATTTCACCGGCGCCGCCAAGCCGCCCTATCCGCGCGCGACCAGCTCCCAGAAATGCGTGCGCGCCGGGGGCAAGCACAACGACCTGGACAATGTCGGCTACACCGCGCGTCACCTGACCTTCTTCGAGATGCTGGGGAACTTTTCCTTCGGCGACTATTTCAAGGAACACGCCATCGAGAAGGCGTGGAGCCTGGTCACCCAGGACTTCGACCTTGATCCCAAACGCCTGCTGGTCACCGTCTATATCGACGACGACGAGGCCGCCGGGATCTGGAAGAAGGTCACGGGCTTCTCCGACGACAAGATCATCCGCATCGCCGGCTCGGACAATTTCTGGGCCATGGGCGACTCGGGTCCGTGCGGCCCCTGCACCGAGATCTTCTGGGATCACGGCGACAAGATCGCCGGCGGCCCTCCCGGTTCGCCCGACGAGGACGGCGACCGCTACGTCGAAATCTGGAACAACGTCTTCATGCAGTATGAGAAGGAGAACGATCAGATCGTTCGCAGCCTTCCCAAACCCAGCGTGGACACCGGCATGGGTCTGGAGCGGATGACCACCGTGCTTCAGGGCGTGCATTCGGTCTTCGAGACCGACCTGTTCAAGACCCTGATCGCCGCGTCCGAAGACGCCACCTCGACCAAGGCCGAGGGCGACCAGGCCGCCAGCCACCGCGTCATCGCCGACCACCTGCGGTCTTCGTCCTTCCTGATCGCCGACGGCGTCACCCCGTCGAACGAGGGTCGGGGCTATGTCCTGCGCCGCATCATGCGCCGCGCCATGCGCCACGCCCACCTGCTGGGGGCCGCCGATCCCCTGATGCACCGTCTGGTGCCGACCCTGGTTTCCCAGATGGGCGACGCCTATCCCGAACTGGCCCGCGCCCAGCCCTTCATCGAGGACACGCTGAAGCAGGAGGAAATCCGCTTCCGCACCACGCTCGGACGCGGCATGACCCTGTTCGACACGGCGGTTCAGGGCTTCAAGCCCGGCGACATGCTGGACGGCCAGACCGCCTTCACCCTGTCCGACACCTACGGCTTCCCGCTGGACCTGACCCAGGACGAGGCCCGCCGTCGCGGCTTCTCGGTCAATGTCGACGGCTTCGAGGCCGCCATGGCCGAACAGCGCCAGCGTTCGCGCGAGAACTGGAAGGGTTCGGGCCAGACCGCCAACGCCGGCGAATGGCTGGCCGTGCGCGACCGGATGGGGCCGACCGTCTTCACCGGCTATGACGCGGTCGAGGGCTCGGGCGAGGTCCTGGCGATCATGAACGGGGGCGCCCCCGTCGAAACGGCCGAGGCCGGCGACATCGTCGAAGTGTTGTTCGACACCACCCCCTTCTACGCCGAGAGCGGCGGCCAGACCGGCGACCAGGGCGCGCTTGAATGGCCGGGCGGTGCGGCCGAGGTGCTGGACGTCAAGAAACACGCGGGCGACCTGCACGTCCTGTCGGCCCAGATCACGGCCGGCACGCTGGAGATCGGCGCCCGCGTCGCCCAGTCGGTCGACGCCGACAAGCGTACGACGACTCGCGCCAACCACTCGGCCGCCCACCTGCTGCACACCGCGTTGAAGAATGTGCTGGGCCCGCAGGTCGCCCAGAAGGGCCAACTGGTGGACGCCGAGCGCGCCCGCTTCGACTTCAGCCACGCCGCCCCCGTCACCGAGGACGAACTGGCCGCCATCGAGGCCGAGGTCAACGCCGTCATCCGCCAGAACGTCCCGGCGGAGACGAAACTGATGGCCCCCGCCGACGCCATCGAGGCCGGCGCCATCGCCCTGTTCGGCGAAAAATACGGCGACGAGGTTCGCGTCCTGACGCTGGGTCGTTCGCTGGTCAGCGACAACGCCCCCTATTCGGTCGAACTGTGCGGCGGCACCCACGTCGCCCGCACCGGCGACATCGGCCTATTCAAGGTGATCCAGGAAACCGGCGTCGCCGCCGGCGTCCGCCGCATCGAGGCCCTGACCGGCGAGGCCGCCCGCCTGTATCTGGAAGGTCAGGCCAAGGTCGCGCGCAACCTGGCCCGGGACTTCAAGATTCAGACCCTGGACGTGCCGGCCCGCGTCGAGACCCTGCAGGGTTCTGTCCGGGCGCTGGAAAAACAGGTCGCCGAACTGAAGAAGCAGCTCGCCCTTGGCGGCGGCTCTGGCGCGTCCGCCGCGCCGGAGGAGATCGGCGGCGTCAAGCTGATCGCCCGCGTGCTGGACGGCGTGGACGGCAAGGGTCTGCGCGGCGTGGCCGAGGACTTCCGTAAACAGGTCGGCACGGGCGTCGTCGCCCTGATCGGCGTCACCGAAGGCAAGGCCGCCGTCACCGTCGCCGTCACCTCGGACATCGTCGGCTCGGTCAACGCCGCCGACCTGGCGCGCGCGGCGGTCATCGCCATGGGTGGTCAGGGCGCGGGCGGAAAGCCCGACTTCGCCCAGGGCGGCGCGCCCGACGGGTCCAAGGCCGAAGAGGGTCTGGCCGCCGTACGGGCCGCCATGGCGGGCTGACCCGTCAGGCCATCGGGTCGGGCGTCAGATCGACGCCCGAAAGCCGCCAGGTGAACGGCCCGCGCCGGCTCATCAGCAGCACCAGCGGATCGTCCGGCCGATCCTCCCGCGTCAAGGTGACGGCGAAGGTGTTCAGCCCGCGATAGGCCCAGGACTGATGCACTTGGTCCTTAGGCGGCGCCGGGGTGTCGGAGGGCGGCGCCCCCGCTTCGGGCTCCGGCTTTTCGGCCGAACGCACCATGGCCGCGACAGCCTGGGGCGTGACCAGATTGTCGACCGCGCCGTCCACCAGCGACGGAGCCAGCAGCATGCCCAGGGCCGTCAGGCCCACATCCCCCTTGGCCCGCTCGCGGATTTCCAGAGGGGCCCGGGCGTTCAGCTCCTCGCGCAGGCTGGCGCGCAAAGCCGGAAAGTCGACCCGCCGCTCCAACTGGGTCGCGTCGCCCGCCCGCGCCGCCTGGATCAGGCCCTGGGCCGCCAGGAAGGGTGAGACGAACAGGGCGATCGACAGGCCGCCCGCGACGACGATCACAGCCCCCCACAGAAGCGTCTTGGTCGAGGGTCGGCTCATGGCGTGTCCTTTCGCGGGGTCTGGGCAGGCGAGGTCGGGGCGGGCGGGGCGGCGCCGTCGGGCAGGCCGATCTGAACCAGGGTCCAGGCGAACGGTCCGCGCCGCTCGAAGGTGAAGAAGGTGCGCGATCCGCCCTTGTCGGGGATCGCGAAGCGCGCGCGGTTCACGCCCCAGAACGTCGGCCGGGGCCAGGGCTTGTCCACGCGGGCGTCGGTGGCGGCCGTGGTTGTCCACTGGTTCGCGTAACGGCCTTCGCCCCGCGTCAGGGCTGACAAGGCGGCAGGCGTCAGATAGGCGTCCACGTCCGGATGGCGCAGGATGGGGTTCTGCTCGAACTGGCGACGCACCGCGCCGATAGGATCTTCCAGAAAGGAGGGGGCGGGGGCCATCGCATCGGGCCGCCCGGTAAGCTGCGGCCGCAACGATTGACGCACCGCCGAAAAGTCGATCAGCCGAGACAGCCCCTGAACATCGCCGGCCTCGGCCGCCGAACGGATGGCGAAGAAGGCCACCCCGGGCGCCGCGAAGAAGGACACGGTCGCCAGGACGACCGCCGCCAGCAGCAGATTTGCGAAAAGGCGCCTCACCCGAACTCCCTCATGACCCCGATCATGCACGGCTTGCACCCGGGCACAACGAAAAGCCCCGCCGGAGCGATCCGGCGGGGGTGGGAGTTCTTTGTCGTCCTGCCGCGCTTCGCGCGACTTGAGGACTGCGCCTTGCGCGAGGGTACGAGCCTCAGCCGACGTCGGGCAGGGCGGTCTTCAGGTTCTCGGCGACCTTGTCGAGGAAGCCCTCGGTGGTCAGCCAGCCCTGTTGGTCGCCGACCAGCAGGGCCAGGTCCTTGGTCATGAAGCCGGCCTCGACGGTGTCCACGACCACCTTCTCCAGCGTATCCGCGAACTGGTCCAGCGCCGCGTTGCCGTCCAGCTTGGCGCGGTGCTTGAAGCCGCGCGTCCAGGCGAAGATCGAGGCGATGGAGTTGGTCGAGGTGGCCTCGCCCTTCTGGTGCTGGCGATAGTGGCGGGTCACGGTGCCGTGGGCGGCTTCCGTCTCCAGCACCTTGCCGTCCGGCGTCATCAGCACCGAGGTCATCAGACCCAGAGAGCCGAAGCCCTGCGCCACCACGTCGGACTGCACGTCGCCGTCATAGTTCTTGCACGCCCAGACGAAGCCGCCCGACCACTTCATCGCCGCCGCCACCATGTCGTCGATCAGGCGGTGCTCATAGGTCAGGCCGCGCGCCTTGAACTCGGCGGCGTAGTGTTCGTCGAACACTTCCTGGAACAGGTCCTTGAAGCGGCCGTCATAGGCTTTCAGGATCGTGTTCTTGGTCGACAGATAGACCGGGTAGTTGCGCTGCAGGCCATAGGCGAAGCTGGCGTGGGCGAACTCGCGGATCGAGGCGTCCTGGTTGTACATGGCCATGGCCACGCCGGCGCCCGGGGCCTTGTAGACCTCGTGCTCGATCACTTCGCCATCCTCGCCGACGAACTTGATCGTCAGGGTGCCGGGGCCGGGCATCAGGAAGTCGGTGGCCTTGTACTGGTCGCCGAAGGCGTGACGGCCGACGACGATCGGCTGGGTCCAGCCGGGCACCAGGCGCGGCACGTTCGAGCAGATGATCGGCTCGCGGAAGACCACGCCGCCCAGGATGTTGCGAATGGTGCCGTTCGGCGACTTCCACATCTTCTTCAGGCCGAACTCCTGCACGCGGGCTTCGTCCGGGGTGATGGTGGCGCACTTCACGCCGACGCCGTGTTTCTGGATCGCGTGGGCGGCGTCGATCGTCACCTGGTCGTCGGTGGCGTCGCGGTGCTCCATGCCCAGGTCGTAGTAGTCCAGCTCGAGATCCAGGAACGGGAAGACCAGCTTGTCCTTGATCATCTGCCAGATGATGCGGGTCATTTCGTCGCCGTCGATGTCGACGATGGGGTTTTCGACCTTGATCTTGGCCATGCTTGGGGTCCGCCTCTGGATATGGGGGAAGGAATGTCGTGGCGGCGGTATAGCGAGGCCGCGCGCCCGCGCAAAGCCCGCCGTCTTCCAGCGGAACCGATGCGTCGGCGGATCGCTAAAGCTTAAGCCAGATCATCACGGAGCGAAGCCCATGTCCCGCAAGACCTTCAAGGCCGGCGACAAGGTGAAATGGGATCATAGCCAGGGGACGACCACGGGCACGGTGCTCAAGAAGGTCACATCCGAAACTCAAGTCAAGGGTCACAAGGTGGCGGCCTCCAAGGACAATCCGGAATATATCGTCGAAAGCGCCAAGACCGGCGCCCAAGCCGCGCACAAACCATCGGAACTTAGGACGGCATGATCGCCCGCGAACTGAAATCCCTGATGCTCGGCGTCGCCGCCCTGACGCTGCTGGCGGGCTGCGGGGATCGAACGGACAAGACGGCGCCCGCCGCGCCCGCCGCCCAAGCCCCGTCGGCCGCGCCGTCCGACCCGCCGGTTCTACAAATCCGCAGCGAGACCCGCGCCTTCATGGATTGGCAGGCCAGCTGCGGCAACGACGGACACTGCTGGGCCTTTGGCTTTGCGCCCGATTTCGGCGCAGGCTGGATACGCATCGCCCTGGCGCCGGGTCCGGACGCCCAGCCCCAGGTCGCCTTCGGCTTCTGGCCCGACAGCGACGGCGCCGCCGTGCAGCGGCTGTCTCTGGACGTCGACGGTCGGGTCTTCCCGGCCAGCCTGAGCCCCGACGGAACCAAGGAGGCGCCGATCGGCGTGATCTTCGGGGGCGACGCCCGCAGGGTGATCGACGCCTTGGCCCACAGCAAGACCCTGACCCTCCGAGGCGGCGCGAACCAGGCCGTGTCGCTGAACGGGGCGGCGGCCTCCCTGCTTTGGATCGACGACAAGCAGGGCCGTCTGGACACCCCGACCGCCCTGATCCGGCGCGGGACCAGGCCGATCTCCGCCGTGCCGACGGCCCCGCCCCTGCCGACCGTGACCTTGGCCTCGGCGGTCAGTCAGGCCGGCTTCGGCGACACGGACCAGACCGTGCCGAGCGCGCTTCTCAGCCGCAGCGATGTCGCCAACTGCCTGAAGGAATCCGCGACGCCCGACGTTACGGACACTGTCGCTTCGGCGCGACTGGACGCCAATACCGAGCTGTGGGCCATTCCCTGCGGCGCCGGCGCCTACAACATAACCCAGGCCTGGTTCGTGACCGGACCGGGCGGCCGGGACGCGCGACCCGTCGCCCTGGTCGGAACCGGCGGCCCAGGCGCGGACCCCACGACGCCCGACAACACCACCATAAACGGCGCCTACGATCCCAAGACCCGCCTGCTGACGGCCTTCCCCAAGGGGCGCGGGATCGGCGACTGCGGGACGCTGCAGACCTGGGGCTGGACCGGGCGTCAGTTCGTCCTGACGCAGGAGCAGACCATGGGCGAATGCGCCGGGGTCGATCTCGACTACTGGCCCACGACCTGGCGCGCCCGAACTAACTGACCGACGTTAGGCCCAGGCGTCACGCCTGGGTCGCCGTCCAGTCCTGCACGATCCGTTCGAGCACCGACAGGGGCACGCCGCCGGCGGCCAGGGCGGTGTCGTGGAAACCCTTGATGTCGAACCTGGGGCCCAGCGTCGTCTTGGCCCGCTCGCGCAGCCGCACCCATTCGTTGTGACCAACCTTGTAGGCGCAGGCCTGACCGGGCCAGCCGCAATATCGCTCGACCTCTGACGTCGCCGCGCCTTCCTGATCGCCGTAGGCTTCCATCATGTAGCGGATGCCCTGTTCGCGGCTCCAGCCCTTGGAATGGATGCCGGTGTCGACCACCAGGCGCGCGGAGCGGAACATCAGCGACTGCAGATAGCCGATCCGACCGACCGGATCGTTCTCGTAGACGCCCAGTTCGTCGGCTAGCTGCTCGGCGTACAGGCCCCAGCCCTCGACATAGCTGGAGAAGCCCAGGAGGTTCATCAACAGCGGAGCCGAAGGGCTTTCCTGCTGCAGGCTGATCTGCAGGTGATGGCCCGGCGTCGCCTCGTGATAGGTCAGGGTCGGAAGGGTCCAGGACGGCCATTCCGCCGTATCCTTCAGATTGATCCAGTAGATGCCGGGCCGCGTCCCATCCAGGCTGGCCGAGTTGTAATAGCCCATGGGCGCCCCGGCCTCGATCTCGGGCGGAACGCGCTTGATCTCGACCCTGGCCTTGGGCAGGCGGCCGAAGGCGTTGGGCAGGCGGCCTTGCATGTCGGCCATCTGGGCGTTCAGCTTGGCGATGAGCTCGGCCTTGCCCGCGTCCGTGTTCGGATAGACGTATTTGGAATCGTCCCCCAGGGCCTTGATCCGCTCGGCGACCGAGCCCTGCGTCATCCCTTGCGCTTTCAGCAGTTCGTCGGCGCGCGCGGTCAGCTCGGCCATCTGATCCAGGCCCGTGCGGTGGATCTCCTCGGCCGTCAGCCGGGTGGTGGTGATGAACTTCAGGCTGTTGGCGTAATACCGCTCGCCCTGCGGCAGACGGCGCACCGAGGCTTCATGAGAGGCCCCCGGCTGGGCCGCCTTCAGGACCGCGTTCTGGGCCGCCAGGGCCGGATAGACGCGCTGGGTCAGCAACCGCTCGACCTGGGCGTCCCAGTCGCCGCTCAAACCCTTCTCGCGCGTCCGGTCGCGCACCGACTGGGTCAGGGGCGAGGCGGCGACAGGCGTGGCCAGAAAGCCGTCCTGCTGGCGCACGGCCTTGGCCAGGATGAAGTCGGGCGGCACGACGCCCAGGGCGTAGTCCTCCTTCAGCCGGTCAGTCTCGGCCAGCAGGACGTCTGCGAAGGCGTTGACGCGGGCCACATAGGCGTCGGCGTCGGCCGCCGTCTCGATGGTGTGCTGATTGGCCAGAAAGTCGGGCGTCGACTGATAGGCGCCGCCCTGCTGGCTGACACGATACGGATTAGGCCAGCCGCCCTGGCCATAGGGGATGGCGTAGGTGGCGATGGTGTCGTCCAGACTGGCCTTCAGGCTGTCGTAATAGTTGAGGTTGCGCGGCGTCAGGGCGGCGCGGTCGATGCGCGCCAGTTCTGCCGCCTGGCGGCGGGTGAAGGCGCGCTGGTCGTCCTCCTGCGCGCGGGTCGGCGCGGTCAACTTCGACTTGGCGGCGGCCCGTGCGCCCTTGTCCAGGCCGAACAGGGTCACGACCTCGGGCGAGCGATCCAGCGTCTCCTCGAACGTCCGATCCATGAAGGCGCGGAAGGTCGCGTCCGCTGGGCCGCCCTCGACGGATGCGGCGGTCTGGCTGCGGGCGAAGGCGCATCCGCCCACGGCGGCGAGACCCGCGCCCACGGCGGCGGACTGAAGCAGGCGACGACGATCGAGCATGAACCTTCTCTCCACGAAAACGACGCCGCAATGGAGACTCGCAGCGCCCCACCCGCAAGTGAAATCCGCGACAGGCGCCGGCGACCCTGCACGGTCCAACGCACGAAAAAGCCCGGCGGAGCGCTCCGCCGGGCCTCTTTCGTCAGGGGTGACGCCGTCTCTTGGAGACATAATCGCCTCAGCCGGAATCGCGTAGCGATTCCGGCTCAACCGACCAGGCTTAGTCGCGACGACGACGGCCGCGGTCGCCGCCGCGATCACCGCCCTCGCGCTTCGGGCGACCGCCGGTGTCTTCCGACAGCGGGGCTTCGCCGCGTTCGGCGCGTTCGGCGTTGATCTTGTCGGTGATGTCTTCGCCGGTTTCCTGATCGACGACCTTCATCGACAGCTTGGTCTTGCCGCGATCGTCGAAGCCCAGGAACTTGACCTTGACCTCCTGGCCTTCCGACAGGACGTCGGCCGGGTTGGCGACGCGCTCCAGAGCGATCTGGGACACATGGACCAGGCCGTCCTTGGCGCCGAAGAAGTTCACGAAGGCGCCGAAATCGACGACCTTCACCACCTTGCCGGTGTAGATCGCGCCGACTTCCGGTTCCGAGGCGATGGACTGGATCCAGGCCTTGGCGGCGTCGATCTTCTCCTGGTCGTTGGCGGCGATCTTGATCGTGCCGTCGTCCTGGATGTCGATCTTGGCGCCGGTCTTTTCGACGATCTCGCGGATCACCTTGCCGCCCGAACCGATCACTTCACGGATCTTGTCGACTGCTATCTTGACGGATTCGATCTTGGGCGCGAACTCGCCCAGTTCGGTGCGGGCGCCGTCGATGGCCTTGTCCATCTCGTCCAGGATGTGCAGACGGCCGGCCGAGGCCTGGGCGATGGCCTGCTTCATGATCTCCTCGGTGATGCCGGGGACCTTGATGTCCATCTGCAGCGAGGTGATGCCTTCGCGGGTGCCCGCGACCTTGAAGTCCATGTCGCCCAGGTGGTCTTCGTCGCCCAGGATGTCGGACAAGATGGCGAACTCGCCCGACGGCTCCAGGATCAGACCCATGGCGATGCCCGAGACCGGACGGGCCAGCGGCACGCCGGCGTCCATCAGGGCCAAGGACGAACCGCAGACCGTGGCCATGGAGGACGAGCCGTTGGACTCGGTGATCTCCGACACCAGACGGATGGTGTAGGGGAAGTCTTCGCGCGAGGGCAGCATCGGACGGATGGCGCGCCAGGCCAGCTTGCCGTGGCCGATCTCGCGGCGGCCGGGCGATCCCATGCGGCCCGCTTCACCCACCGAATAGGGGGGGAAGTTGTAGTGCAGCAGGAAGCTTTCCTTGTAGGTGCCGGTCAGGCTGTCGATGTACTGCTCGTCCTCGCCGGTGCCCAGGGTGGCGACCACCAGGGCCTGGGTCTCGCCGCGAGTGAACAGGGCCGAACCGTGGGTGCGCGGCAGGACGCCGACTTCCGACACGATGGCGCGGACCTTGTCCAGGGCGCGGCCGTCGACGCGGTGGCTGTTTTCGATGATGTCGCGGCGCAGGACCTCGGCTTCGCACTCCTTGAAGGCGGCCGAGAATTTGGAGGCGTCGACGCCGTCCGGGTTCTCGTCGGTCTTCACCAGGGCGGCGGCGGCGGTCTTCTTGGCCGCATCGACGCCCGAGCGGCGCTCGTACTTGCCGGGGTGGGTGTAGGCGGCCTTGATGTCCTCGCCGACCAGCGACTTGATCGAGGCGACCACGTCCGAGTGATCCTCGGCCTGGAAATCGAAGGGCTCCTTGGCGGCGTGTTCGGCCAGGTCGATGATCGCGTCGATCACCGGCTGCATGCCGGCGTGGGCGAACATCAGAGCCTTCAGCATCAGGTCTTCCGACAGCTCCTTGGCTTCGGATTCGACCATCATCAGGGCGTCCTGGGTGCCGGCGACCACCAGGTCCAGGTCCGAAGTCGGCATCTGGTCGATGGTCGGATTCAGGACCAGTTCGCCGTCGATCACGCCGACGCGCGCCGCGCCGATCGGGCCCATGAAAGGCACGCCCGAAATGGTCAGGGCGGCCGAGGCGGCGACCATGCCCAGGACGTCGGGATCGTTTTCGAGGTCGTGCTGCAGCACCGTGACGACCACCTGGGTCTCGTTCTTGAAGCCCTTGACGAACAGCGGGCGGATCGGACGGTCGATCAGGCGGGAAACCAGGGTCTCCTTCTCGGTCGGACGGCCTTCACGCTTGAAGTAGCCGCCCGGGATCTTGCCGGCGGCGAAGGTCTTTTCCTGGTAGTTGACGGTCAGGGGGAAGAAATCCAGGCCGGGCTTGGGCGAGCGGCCATAGACGACGGTGGCCAGGACCACGGTCTCGCCATAGGTCGCCAGCACGGCGCCGTCGGCCTGACGGGCGATACGGCCCGTCTCCAGGGTCAGCGGGCGTCCGGCCCACTCGATCGTCTTGCGTTTGATATCGAACATGTCTCGTCTTTCGTGTCCCGGGCGGCGTATTCCGCGCGGGGTCCCATCATGGGGCGGATGCGTCGGCGTTCAGTCCTTCGATCCAGAGGCTCCCGCGCCATCGCGGAAACCCGGTGAGGACCGGCATTGGCCCTCGCGTCTGCGCCGTTGTCCTGCGGCGCCCAGGTCGTGCGAGGGGACGTCTAGGCACACAACGAGGCGCGGACGTGACCGCCCGCGCCTCGAAATGATCTCTACGTCCGTCCGGCGCCTTAGCGGCGCAGGCCCAGCTTGGCGATCAGCGCTTGGTAGCGGGCGCTGTCGGTCTTGTTCAGGTGGTCCAGAAGGCGACGACGCTGCGACACCATCTTGAGCAGGCCGCGGCGCGAGTGGTTGTCCTTCTTGTGGGTCTTGAAGTGTTCGGTGAGGTTGGAGATGCGTTCCGACAGGATCGCGACCTGAACCTCGGCCGAGCCGGTGTCGCCGGCGGAGCGGGCGTTATCGGCGATGATCTCGTGCTTGCGTTCAGCAGTAACCGACATCGAAAGAGTCCTTTCTTGGCCTATCGCGCTTTCGCGCTGCTTGAGGCCGTGGGGTCTCGGCCCTTGCCTTATGGCGCAGACCTAGAGGTTGAAAACGCGGTCGGGTTCTAGCCGGCCGGCCCGCAACTGACAGAGGGCGACGAGGGTCTGGCCCTGAAAGGCTGAAACCGTGCGCGAACCGTCCGAAAGACGGCCTTTGAGGGTTTCCACCTGACGGGGGAGCAGAACGATCGAACGTCCCTGCCGAAGCGAGAAGGCGTCCTGGTCCGTCACGGCCAGCTCCGGGATGTCGTCCAGAGCGGTCGCTACGGCAAGCAAGCCTTCCGAGGCGGCGCTCCTATGCACCATTTCCTCCAGAGAATCCAGCGTCACCGCATTTTCCGTGCTGAACGGGCCGACCCGCTCGCGCCGCAAGGCCGACACATGACCCTCGGCGCCCAGGGCCTGGGCCAGGTCGCGGGCCAGGGACCGGACATAGACGCCCTTGCCCGTCAGGATGCGGATCTCGACATGGTCGGGGTCGGGCGCGCCGGTCATCTCGGCCGAATGAATGACGACGCGCCGGGCCTGAAGCTCGAACGCGGCCCCCTCGCGCGCCAAGTCGTAGGCGCGCGCGCCGTCCACCTTGATAGCCGAAAAGCGCGGCGGGACCTGGTCGATCTCGCCCACGAAGGCCGGCAAAGCCGCGCGGACCTGTTCGACCGTAGGCCGCACGTCGGAACGCGCGACGATCTCACCCTCGCGGT
Source organism: Brevundimonas sp. SORGH_AS_0993 (assembly GCF_030818545.1). NCBI lineage: Bacteria > Pseudomonadati > Pseudomonadota > Alphaproteobacteria > Caulobacterales > Caulobacteraceae > Brevundimonas > Brevundimonas sp. SORGH_AS_0993. Next base: position 2,189,261 of record NZ_JAUTAH010000001.1, on the reverse strand, counting down.
CCACGCTGTCGGTCGAGACGCCCCAGTTGATCGTGAAACGATAGACCTTCTTCGCCTCCATCATGAAGGGCACGGTCTTGGTCGCCTCTCCCAGCGCGATGGGCAGGATGCCGCTGGCCAGGGGGTCCAGCGTCCCGGCGTGACCCGCCTTCTGGGCGTTGAACAGGCGGCGGATGCGACTGACGGCCTCGGTCGATCCCATCTCGAACGGCTTGTCCAGGCAGACCCAGCCATCGACGATGTCGCCCCTCTTCTTGCGCGCCATTATGCTTGGCCTACCGCGCTTCGCGCTGCTTGAGGCCGGAAGGATGCTTGGCCTACCGCGCTTCGCGCTGCTTGAGGCCGGAAGGATGCTTGGCCTACCGCGCTTCGCGCTGCTTGAGGCCGGAAGGATGCTTGGCCTACCGCGCTTCGCGCTGCTTGAGGCCGGAAGGATGCTTGGCCTACCGCGCTTCGCGCTGCTTGAGGCCGGAACATTTGGGACTCTGCGAACGCCGAACGAGGCTTGGCCATCAGGCGTCGTCCTCATCGTCGCGGCGTTCCAGATCGGCCTGGACGCGAGGATCGGCGAACAGACGGTCCATGTGGCTGGCGGCGTCGAAGCTTTCGTCGTGACGGAAGCGCAGGTCGGGCGTGAACTTCATGTCCAGCTTGGAGCCCAGGCGCCCGCGCAGGAATTTGGCGTGGACGTTCAGGGCCTTGATGATCTCGCTCTCGTGGCCTGTGGTTTCGGCCGCCTCGACGCCCGCGCCCAGAGGCTCCACGAAACAGGTGGCGTGCTTCAGATCGGGTGACAGCCGCACCTCGGTCACGGTGACGGAGACGCCGTGCAGGGCCTCGTCGTGGATTTCCTCCTCGCGGAAGACATCGACCAAGGCGTGACGGATCAGCTCGCCGGCGCGCAGCTGGCGCTGGCTGGGACCGGCCGGGCCGGAGGCGTTGCGGGTGTGTTGCTTGCGGGACATCGGCCCCTCCTTCTTTCATCGCCGACGGCCGATTATCGGCGCGACCGGGGATCGGACCCGGCGGACTGGCGGAAGCCGGGCGGTCTAGTCACCTAGCGCGGCCCTGTCCAGTTCGGGTTCAGTCCCGGCCCAGTTCCGGCCATGTTCCGGCGAGGTCTGGCGACGCGCCGTGCGCAGCACCTCGACCGAGAGGATCGACCGGACCGGCCGGATGGGCAGGCCCGCCGCATTCAGCACCTGGGCGCTCCAGTGATTGCACAGATGTAGGATGGAAAAGGTTTCTCGGCTGGCGAAGAAGCGGGCATCGTCGCCAGGCCGAACCGCCGCGACGCGGGGTCCGCCATTCGAAAGGTCCAGCGACGCCTCGATCCGATCCGCCATCCGATCGAAGGCGGGCCGCGTCAGAAGCAGGGTCGCACGGCCATCGGCGGCATAGCGCGCCTGCGGGTCTTGGATTTCCGGGTCCAGCATGAGGACTGAGGGATTGCCCGGCCGGAAAAAAGCGCGGGCGCCGTCAGACAGGCGACTGCTGATCGGGCTTTGATCGACATAGAATTTCGCATCGCCCCAGCCGATCACGATCCAGTCGCCCGGCGCCAATTCGGCGACCGCCTGGGCCAGCCGACCGCCGCGCTGCATCAGGGCCGCGCGCGGAACGACCAGGTCCGTGTGGAAGCCATTGTCCAGCAGATAGGCGGTGATCCGCTGCGATCCCGCGTGGGACGACGTGGAACGACCGGGCGTCGTCCAGGTCAGAAGCGCGGCTGTAACGCCCAAAAGAACGGCCAGGATCAGACCCCGTCGCATCGGATCGGGCCTCAGCGGTTGAGAGCGACGACGGGGCACAGCCGGTCGTCGGTCGCCAAGCGTCCCGGCGGCGGCCCCTGGCGCACCGGCAGGACAATCACCCCGTGGCGATGAACGGCCAGGGCCAGCCAGCCCACCGCATGGCCGGCGCACAGGCGCGAGCCCTGATCCGCGACGACCCGGCGGACCTCGACCTGAGCGGCCCGCGGCGCCTGCATGATCTCGGCGAAGGTGCGGGCGGCGCTGGCGGGCTGATCGGCCGGGACCAGGCGATGCGGCGCCGTCTCCAGTCGTGCTCTATCCCCGCGCGCCGCCGCCGCACCCGTCACCGTCGCCCCATCGAACGCCAGCGTCATGGCCCCATCGGCCGTGCGATAGGCGCCGGACAGAATTGCATCCCCGATCTCGACCCGGTCGGGCGACAGGATCGACAGGGGCGGCTGGCTATGCGGCAGGGCGTCAGCGAAACTCAGCCGATGCAGGGCCGGCTTCACCACCACGGCCCCGATCAGGACGCAGGCGAAGGCGCACAGGCCAATGGCTGTCAGCAACCAGGCCGGCGGGGGTGCGTCAGAGGCTGTGTGGGACACGCTCATGCGCCCAATCTAGAACGCCGTGCGCCGGGGGTCGAATCCGTCGTCAGTCGGCGCGGGGGGACACTCCGGCCGGAGCCGTCTGCCACTCCCCCCGCCAATCGTATCGCAGGGTGACGCAGTGACGGAAGGCCCCGTCGCTCCATCGGCCGACCGCCTGCATCGTCAGGGGACGCGGCGCGCGCATCCGCCCCACGATCAGCCAGGTCTCATCGGCGCCGGGGCACAGGGCGCGCGCCAGACCGCGGCCGTCGCCCGCAGGGTCGATGGCGTAGAGATCGCGCTCCTCGGCGCCTTGCGGCAGGACACGCAGAGCGCTGTCAGGCCCGCCGCGCGTGAAGGCCGCCGTCCCCCGCTGCGTGGTCGAGAACAGCCGCTCCACCGTGACGGCGCCGAACAGGCCGCGCCGCACCTGCAGCGTCACCCCCTTGGTCAGGGCCTGGGTGATCCGATCCGAAGCGTTATAGGCGTAGTAGCGCGTATCGGCCCGGGCAGGCGTCACGCTGAGGGCCGAAATCAGTCCGAGGGCGACGACGGCGGGGAGAAGAAGGCGGCGCATCATTCTTCCTTTCCCGCCCTTTGCGGCGACAAAGCGGCTCAGCCCTCGCCCAGGCAGCGCAGGGCGACCTCCAGGTTCCTCAGGCCGTCCTCGCCCGTCACGGCCGGAGTCTCGCCCGTCGTGATGGCGCGGGCGAAGGCTTCCAGCTCCTTCCTCAGCGGCTCGGCCGGCCAGCTGTTCAGCATCCGCGTGGAATAGGAGCCGTCCGGCTGCTGGCCGAAGTACTCCGTCACCTGACGGGTGATCAGGTCGGCGACGATGAATTTGGTCTTGGTGGCGACCTGCAGCGTTCGGGTCTTGTAGGGCGTGACCCAGTTGGTGGTGATGTGGGCGATCACGTCGTTGTCCAGCCGGAACTGCAGCAGGGCCGTATCCTCGCGGTCGGCGCGGGTGCGGGCCAGTTGGGGCTGGACCTCGACGATCTCGGAGCCCGTCAGGTGGCGGATGATGTCGATGTCGTGGACCGCCAGGTCGATGACCACGCCGACTTCGCCCATGCGGGGCGGGAAGGGGCCGACGCGGGTGATCTGGATCGAGATGATGTCGTCGTCGGCGACCGCGCGCTTGACCGTCTCGACCGCCGGATTGAACCGCTCGACCTGACCGACCATCAGGACGCGGTCGTTGGCGCGGGCGGCGTCGATCATCCGCTGGGCGTCGGCGACGCTGGCGGCGATGGGTTTTTCGACCAGGACGTGAACGCCCTGCTCCAGCAGGGCCACCCCGACCTCGGCGTGGAATCGGTTGGGCGTGGCCACGATGGCGGCGTCCAGACCCGCATCGACAAAGGCCCGAGCCGTCGTGACGGCTTGCGCTTCATAGGCGGAGGCCACCCCCTCGGCCGTGACGCGGTCGGGATCGAAGATGGTGGTCAGCGCGAACTCGCGCATCTCGGCCGCGACCCGCGCATGGTTGCGGCCCATGACGCCCGCGCCGGCGACGCCGATCTTGAGGACGGGAGTGTTCGGCATCGGCTTAACCCTTGAAACTGGCGACGGCGGCGATGACGCGGTCCTGAGTCGCGGCGTCCAGATCGGAATGCATCGGCAGGCTGACGACGACGTCCTTCAGCCGCTCGGTTACAGGCAAGCCGCCGGCGCCGCGCGGATAGTGCTCATAGGCAGGCTGCAGGTGGAGCGGGATCGGATAATAGACCGCCGTGGGCACGCCCTGTTCCTTCAGATGCGCGGCCAGACCGTCGCGGTTCGGGTGTTCGATCGTATATTGCGCCCAGTTGGAGATGTTTCCGGCCGGAACGTCCGGGACCTTTGCGACGTGGGGGCGCAGACCGTCGTTGTAGCGAGCGGCAGCGGCGCCCCGCCATTCGATCTCCTGGGCGAAGACCTTCAGCTTCTCGATCAGGACGGCGGCCTGGATCGTGTCCAGACGGCTGTTCAGGCCAATTCGCATGTTCAGATATTTCGGGTCGTGATCGAAGGCGCCATCCTTCAGGTCAGACGCCACCGCCTTGCCGTGGACGCGGATGGAATCCATCAGCTGGGCCAGTTCGTCGTCGTCGGTCAGCACCGCTCCGCCGTCGCCGTAGCAGCCCAGCGGCTTGGCCGGGAAGAAGCTGGTGGTGGTGACGTCGGCCCATTTCAGCGGGTGGGCGTCGTGGATGGTGCAGCCGAAGCCTTGGGCAGAGTCCGAAATCAGCTTCAGCCCGTGTTTGTCGCACAGGGCCTTGATGGCCGGATAGTCGGCCGGCTGTCCGAACAGGTCCACGGCAATGACCACGCGGGGCGTCAGCCGGCCTTCGTTCCTTATCCCCTCGATGGCGCGTTCCAGCGCGGCCGGGTCCATATTGTAGGTGTCGGCGTCCACATCGACGAAGACCGGCTCGGCGTCGAACCATGGCACGACCTCGGCTGTCGCGGCGAAGGTGAAGCTGGGGACGAAGACCGCGTCGCCGCGTCCCACGCCCCACGCCATCAACGGCAGGGCCAGGGCGTCGGTGCCGTTGGCGCAGCCCAGGGCGTGTTTCGCCTGGCCGAAGGCCGCCAGATCGGCTTCGAACTGGCGGACCTGCGGGCCCATGACCCAGGCGCCGCCGACGACGACTTCCTGAACGGCGGCTTCGATCTTGCCGCCGAGGCGCAGGCGCTGGGCCTGGAGGTCGATGAAGGGGATCATGGGGTCGCGCTCTCTGGAACTGGGGCGGGCAGGGTCGGGCGGCGGCGCGGCCGGACCCGGAACATGAGGTCGTCCTAGCAAGATCGGACGCGGGGGCCAAATCGCGCGGCCTCACTTCGCGTTGCCCTTTGCAACGAGCCACACCCTTCGTGCGCCACCTGGAGCCTGGGCCTTGGCGCCCGCCGCTCAGCGCCTTAAGCCGAGGCCATGACGACGCTTTCCGCCGCCAAAGACCGGATTCGGATCTGGCTGTTCGACCAGGCTCTGCCGCTGTGGGCCGAACACGGCCTGGACAATCAGGGTCGCTTCTACGAGCAGCTGGATTTCGAGGGCCGGCCGGTCACGGGCCGCCCCCGCCGCACCCGCGTCCAGGCGCGCCAGGTCTATGTCTTTTGCGAAGCGGCGGCCCTGGGCTGGACGCCCGGCCGCGCGGTCGCTGAACGGGGCCTGGACCGATTGATCGCCGACTATCGCCGTGACGACGATCTTTGGGTCACGGCGACGGACGACGCGGGCGCCGTCGTGGACGACGCGCCGGATCTCTACGACCTGGCCTTCGTCCTGTTCGCCCTGGCGGCGGCGCATCGTGTGCTGAACGACTGCCGCGCCCGCCCTCTGGCGGTGGACACCCTGGCCGCGCTCAACGCCCGCATGACCGCGCCGCACGGCGGCTGGCATGAAGCCCTGCCGCCTCGCCCTGCCCCGGCGCCAGAACCCCCATATGCATATGCTGGAGGCCCTGCTGGCCTGGCAGGCGACCGCGCCCGATCCGGCGTTCGAGGCGGCGGCGCGATCCCTTCTGGCCCTGGCCCGCGACCGGCTGATCGTCGATGGCGCCGTGCGCGAGTATTTCACCGCCGACTGGTCGCCAGATCCGGCGACGGGTCGGGTGATCGAGCCGGGTCATCTGGAGGAATGGGCCTGGCTGCTGACCCTGGCGGCCGGTCTCGGCCTGGATGACGGTTCGGCGGCGCACGGGCTGCATCGTCAGGCGACGACACACGGCCGACATGACGGTTTCCTGATCCGGGAGACCGGGCCGGACGGCGCGACCCTCGACGCCGGCCGCCGCCTGTGGGCCCAGACCGAGGCGATCCGCACGGGCTTCGCCCTAGGCGATCCGGAAACGCCCGCCCTGATCGCACGGACTTTCGAAACCCATTTGGCGACCGAAATCCCCGGTCTGTGGATCGACAGCTATGAGGCGGACGGCCGCTCGCCGGACAGGGCCGCGCCGGCCTCCAGCTTCTATCATCTGATGACCGCCTTTTCGGAACTGCTGCGGAGCGAAGCATGACCGGCCGACCCGCCGCCTTCCTGGACCGCGACGGCGTCCTCATCGAGGACTGCGGCTATCCGCACCGGCCCGAGGATTTGAAGCTGATCCCCGGCGCGGCGGCCGCCGTTCGGCGGATGAAGGCCGCCGGCTATCGGACCGTCATCGTCACCAATCAGGCAGGCGTGGCGCGCGGCTTTTTCAGTGAAGAGCGGATGCACGCCTTCAATGCGGAACTGGTCGAACGTCTGGCCCAGGACGGGGCGGTGATCGACGCCGTCTATGCCTGCCCCTTCCACGAGAATGCGGTCCAAGCCCGCTATCGCCACCCCGATCATCCGGATCGCAAACCCAATCCCGGCATGCTGCTGCGGGCCATCGCCGATCATGGACTGGACCCCGCCGGGTCCTTCATCATCGGCGACAAGGACAGCGACCTTGAGGCCGGCGCCCGCGCAGGGGTGGCGGGCCATCTGTTCGCCGGCGGGGACCTGGACGCCTTCGTGCGCCAGACGGTCCTGGGGCAGGACTGACCGCGGACATCGCAATTCCGCAGGCGATGAATTACTCTGGTCCAAAAGACAGAGGAAACCGCCCGTGCCCGCTCAAACGCCGCCCTTCGTCGATCGCCGCTGGACCTCGCCGGAGGGGCTCAGCCTCCATGCCCGCGACTACGCCCCTGCGGCAGGACCGGCCCGGCCGCCGGTCATCGCCATCCACGGCCTGACCCGAAACAGCGCCGATTTCGAAGCCATCGCGCCCCTGCTGGCGCAAAGCGGTCGGCGCGTCCTGGCGGTGGATGTGCGCGGCCGGGGTCTGTCGGATCGCGCACCCGACCCCATGACCTATACGCCCGACGTCTATGCCCGCGACGTCCTGGCCCTGATGGAGCAGGCCGCCATCGACCGCGCGGTCTTCGTCGGCACCTCCATGGGCGGGCTGATCACCATGGCCCTGACGGCGATTCGGCCCAGAGCCGTAGTCGCGGCGATCCTGAACGACATCGGCCCGGAGGTCGCGCCCGAGGGCCTGGCCCGCATCGCCGCCTATAGCGGCCAGCCGGTCGAGATCGGGTCCTGGGCCGATGCGGCCGCCTATGCCAGACGCATTAACGCCGTCGCCTTTCCTCATTATACGGACGCGGACTGGGACGCCTTCGCCCGGCGCATCTTCCGCCAGCAGCCGGACGGCGGGATCGGCCTGGACTATGATCCCGATATTTCGGCGCCCATCCGCGCGGCCGGGGCCAAGGCTCTGGTTCCCAATCTCTGGCCCATGTTCCGGCGACTGGCGCGAAAGAAGCCGACGCTGCTGGTGCGCGGCGCCACCTCGGACCTGCTGAGCCCCGACATCGTCGAGCGGATGAGAAAGGCGGCCCCAGCCATGGCCTATGTCGAGGTTCCGGGCGTCGGCCACGCCCCCATGCTGGACGAGGTCGAGGCGCGCGCCGCGATCTTCGAATTCCTGGCGGAGCTCGGCTGACGGAGATCAGTATTTGGTCGGATCGTCCTGAGAGGCGTCGCCATAGGTCAGGGCCAGAAAGACGTCCTCCAGGTCCGGGTCTTCGGTGGTGATGTCGGCGATGGTGACGCCGGCGGCCCGCACGGCGTTGATGACCTGTTCGACCGACGACTGGCCCTTCTTGTAGGTCACGGCGAAGGCCCCGCCGGGACGCGACGTGACCTCGAAACCGGGCAGGACGGGCGGGGTCGCCTGGGGCGTTTCGGGCGTGACCACCACATTGCGGCTGTCCAGACGGCGCAGCAGTTGGGGCGTCGGCTCGCAGGCCACCACCTCGCCCCGGTTGACGATGGCGATGGTGTCGCAGAGCTCCTGCGCCTCTTCCAGATAGTGGGTGGTCAGGACGATGGTCACGCCCTCTTCGTTGATGCGCCGGACATAGGCCCACAGCTGGCGGCGCAGTTCGACGTCCACCCCGGCGGTCGGCTCGTCCAGGATCAGGATGGGCGGATTGTGGACCAGGGCCTTGGCCACCATCAGACGTCGCTTCATGCCGCCGGACAGGGCGCGGACATAGGCGTTGGCCTTGTCTCCCAGGCCCAGGGCGGCCAGCAGTTCGTCCGAGCGACGCTCGTCCTTGGGCACCCCGTAAAAGCCGGCCTGGACCTCCAGCGATTCGCGCGGGGTGAAGAAGACATCGGCGACGATCTCCTGCGGCACCACGCCCAAGGCGGCGGCGGCGTCGCGCGGCTCCTTGTCGATGTCGCGGCACCAGATCGTGACCGTGCCTTCCGACTTTTTCACCACCCCGGCCAGAATGTTGATCAGCGTCGACTTGCCCGCGCCGTTCGGGCCCAGAAGCCCGAAGACCGAGCCGCGCGGAATGACCAGATCGACGCCTCTGAGCGCCGTTTTCGGCGGCGCCTTCTTGGACCCGGCGTAGGTCTTCTTCAGCCCCCGCACCTCGATGGCGTTGTCGGGCAGGGCGTCGGTTTGGGACATGGATCAAGAGCGCTCGGGAAGGGTCGGGTGGCTTAGGTAGGGCGGGCAGGCCCGTTCGCCAAGCCGGCGTTTGACACGCCGAAAGGCAAGTATGCTTGTCTCTGTGTCAATGTCGCTTGACTGTAATCCCCACTCTGTCTAGCGTGCTTGTCATAACGTCAAACCTGCTTGATGGAGATCTTGTTATGACCCAGACTCGCCGCTTGGCCAAAACCCGACTGATCGGCTTCGCCGCCATGGGCGTCTGCGCCTTGGGCTACGTCGGCGCCGGGCTGGCGTTGCTGGCCGGCAAGACCGGCCAGATCGATATGGCGGCGGCGGGCCTGGCCTTCGCCGTCCTGGCCCTGATCGGCGAGATCGGACTGTGGGTCGGCGCCGCCTGTCTGGGGCTGACCCTGTTCAAAAAGCGCAAGGCGATGCTGAACCGGCTGCTGGGACGGCGCCCTGCGGCCTCCGGAGGTTTGACGCGCGGGTCCGGTCCGCCTAGGAACGCGCAAGCCCTCCAGCCCCGGACCGGACCATGCCTCCCCGCCATCCCGAAGCCCTGATCCTGCCGCCCGAAGAGATCGTCGTCTCCACCAAGCGCGTGGCCTGCGACGGCGGCGGGGGCGCCCTGGGCCATCCGCTGGTCTATCTGGACATGGGCGGCGAAGACTTCGTCGAATGTCCCTATTGCGACCGGCGCTTCGTGCTGTCGGCCCATCCGCACGACGAGAACGAATATCTGAGCCCGGCGGCCCGCGCGCCCGAGGCCCACTAGAGGGCGTAACGCCAGTTCAGTCCCTGGGCGGAGTTCGCATCCTATAGACCGCCCATAAGCCGTTCGGATGGAGACGAGCCCCTTGCGTTATCTGCACACCATGGTCCGGGTGAAGGACCTTGAGGCGTCGCTGTATTTCTATTGCGATCTCCTGGGTCTTCAGGAAGTGCGCCGGACAGAGAACGAAGCCGGACGATTCACCCTGGTCTTCCTGGCCGCGCCGAAGAACCTGGAACAATCCCAGGCCGAACATGCGCCCGAGCTGGAGCTGACCTTCAACTGGGATCCGCAAGACTATTCCGGCGGCCGAAACTTCGGCCACCTAGCCTACAAGGTCGACGACATCTACGCCGCCTGTCGCCGGCTGACGGACGGAGGCGTCACGATCAACCGACCGCCGCGCGACGGCTATATGGCCTTCGTCCGGTCGCCGGACGGGATCTCCATCGAACTGCTTCAGGAAGGCGACGCCCTGGCCCCGGCCGAGCCCTGGGCCTCCATGCCCAATACGGGAAGCTGGTGATGGTCCGGCGTCATGCGACGCGGACGAGCCTGAAAGCCGCGCTTCTGGCGACGGCCCTGATGGCGTCGGCCTGCGCCTCGACCACGGAATCGAACATCGGCCGCACCGCGACCGAACAGCTGCTGCTGGCCCGGGCCGCCGACAAGGCGGTCGAGGGGCTGTCGCTGCCCCTGCCGACAGCGGCGGCCATCTTCGTCGACGAGACCTATTTCCAGGCGGAGAATTCCCGCTACGCCATCAGCGCGATCCGCGCGGCCCTGTCGGACGCCGGCTATCGGCTGACCCGCAACCGGGAAGACGCCGACGCGGTGTTCGAACTCCGTACCGGCGCCCTGGCGCTGGAACAGATGCGGCGCGTGGTCGGCATTCCGGAAATGCGGATTCCGATCAACGAGAGCCTGAACGTCGTCTCGCTGCCGGAACTGTCGATCTACAGCAACCGCGACCGCGCGGGCGTGGCCGAATTCTCCGGCTTTCTCTACGAAGCCAAGACCGGGGCGCCTCTGGGGGCGGTTCTGCCGATGATCGGTCAGTACCGTATCCGCAGCCACAAGCTGTTCATGATCGTGACCTGGGGCCAGCAACAGGCGCAGCCTGGCCGGCGCAATCCGGGCTCCAGCTGGACCGAATTCTAGGCCTCTAGACGGCTGACGCGGCGGCCCGACCCGCCTATGGTCCGGCCATGACCGACGAGCACGCCCCCGACGCCGCCGACACTCAGGATCGCCCGCTGACCCAGGATGGGCCGGCGCTGCGGCTGTGGATGATCGACGCCTCGGCCTATATCTTCCGCGCCTATCACGCCCTGCCGCCGCTGACGCGCAAGTCCGACGGACTGCCGGTCGGCGCGGTCCAGGGCTACTGCAACATGCTGTGGAAGCTGTTGAAGGACATGAAGGGGGCGGATGGACCGACCCATCTGGTCGCCATCTTCGACCACTCGGAAAAGACGTTCCGCAATACCCTGTACGACCAGTACAAGGCCCACCGTCCGCCGCCGCCCGAGGACCTGATCCCCCAGTTTCCGCTGGTGCGCGAGGCGACGGCGGCGTTCGGCGTTCACTGTGTCGAACTGCCCGGCTACGAGGCCGACGATCTGATCGCCACCTACGCCTGCAAGGCGCGAGAGGCGGGGGGCGAGGCGGTGATCGTATCTTCCGACAAAGACCTGATGCAGCTGATCGGCGGCGGCGTGGTCATGTGGGACCCGATGAAGGACCGCCGCCTGGCCGAGCCCGAGGTATTCGAGAAGTTCGGCGTCGGGCCCGAGAAGATGATCGACCTCCAGGCCCTGATCGGCGACAGCGTCGACAACGTCCCCGGTGCGCCGGGCATCGGCCCCAAAACGGCGGCCCAGCTGCTGGACCAGTACGGCGACCTGGACACTCTGTTGGCCCGAGCGCAGGAGATCAAACAGCCCAAGCGCCGCCAGACCCTGATCGACTTCGCCGACCAGATCCGCCTGTCGCGCGAACTGGTGCGCCTGACCTGCGACGCCCCGGCGCCCGAGGCGATCGAGGATTTCGCCGTCAAGGATCCCAATCCCGAAATCCTGTCCGCCTTCCTGGAGACGATGGAGTTCCGCTCCCTGGCGCGGCGGGTCGGCGACGGCAAGGCCGGGCCCAGCGAGACCTCGGCCTTCGCCCCCAAGCGCGCGCCCAATCTGTCGGCGCCGGTGGCCACGCCCCGCTATGCACCCAAGGAAGTCGCCGCCCCGGCCGAGCCGCACCTCTTCGACCTGAGCGCCTATGAATGCGTCCAGACCGAGGAGGCGCTGGAGCGTTGGATCGCGCGCGCGACCGAGGCGGGCGTGGTCGGGTTCGACACCGAAACGGACGCCCTGTCAGCGACCCACGCCGGCCTGTGCGGCGTGTCCCTGGCGATCGGGCCCAACGACGCCTGCTACATTCCCCTGACCCATGAGCATGAGCCGCAGGAGGGCGACGGCGGCCTGTTCGGCGCGCCCGGCGAGACGGCGCGTGAACCGCTCGCCCAGCTGGACAAGGCCACGGCCCTGGCGCGATTGAAGCCCCTACTGGAAGACCCGTCGGTGCTGAAGATCGTCCAGAACGGCAAGTACGACATCGCCGTAATGGCGCGTCGCGGCATCCGCGTCGCTCCCTATGACGACACCATGCTGATCTCCTACGTCCTGGAGGGCGGGCTGCACGGCCACGGCATGGACGATCTGGCCCGACTGCACCTGGGCCACGACCCCGTCCCCTTCAAGAAGGTGGCGGGGACGGGCAAGAGCCAGAAGTCGTTCAAACACGTCGCCCTGGAGCCCGCGACCCAGTATGCGGCCGAGGACGCGGACGTGACCCTGCGCCTGTGGCGGCTGCTGAAGCCTCGGCTGGCGCGCGAGGGCCTGTCCACCGTCTATGAGACGCTGGAACGGCCGATGCCGACCGTTCTGGCCGAGATGGAGCGGGCGGGCGTCCGCATCGACCCGGACCGGCTGAAACGCCTGTCCAGCGAGTTCGGCCTGCGCATGGCCGAGCTGGAGACCAAGGCCCATGAGATCGCCGGCCGGCCCTTCAACATCGGCTCGCCCCGCCAGATCGGCGATATCCTGTTCGGCGAACTGAACCTGCCCGGCGGCAAGAAGACCGCCTCGGGCCAGTGGGGCACCGACGCCAGCGTGCTGGAAGACCTGGCCATGACACACGATCTGCCGCGCGTTCTTCTGGACTGGCGCCAGCTGTCCAAGCTGAAGGGCACCTATACCGACGCCCTGATCGCCGCCGCCGACCCCGAGACCGACCGGGTCCATACCTCCTATCAGCTGGCGGCCGCCTCGACCGGACGTCTGGCCTCGTCGGACCCCAATCTGCAGAACATACCGATCCGCACCGAAACCGGCCGCGAGATCCGCCAAGCCTTCATCGCCTCGCCGGGCAATCTGCTGATCTCGGCTGATTACAGCCAGATCGAACTGCGTCTCCTGGCCCATATCGGCGACATCCCCGAGCTGAAACGCGCGTTCAAGGCCGGGCTGGACATTCACGCCGCCACGGCCTCGGAGATGTTCGGCGTGCCGGTCGAAGGCATGCCGTCCGAGACGCGCCGCCGGGCCAAGGCCATCAACTTCGGCATCGTCTATGGCATTTCGGCCTTCGGCCTGGCGGCCCAGCTGGGCATCGATCAGGGTGAGGCCGGGGCCTATATCAAGACCTATTTCGAGCGCTTCCCCGGCATCCGCGCCTATATGGACAAGACTAAGATCGAGGTGCGCCAGGCCGGCTTCGTCTCCACCGTGTTCGGGCGTCGCATCCATATCCCGGCCATTCAGTCCAAGTCGGGGGCCGAGCGCCAGTTCGGCGAACGCGCGGCCATCAACGCCCCGATTCAGGGCGCCGCCGCCGACATCATCCGCCGCGCCATGATCCGGATGCCGGACGCGCTGGCCGAAGCCGGGCTGACGACGCGGATGCTGCTGCAGGTGCACGACGAACTGGTGTTCGAAGCCCCCCAGGCCGAGGCCGAACGCGCCATCGCCGTCATCAAGCGCGTGATGGAAACCGCCGCCGAACCTGCCGTCGCCCTGACCGTTCCCCTGGTCGTCGACGCCCGCGCGGCCCCCAACTGGGACGAGGCGCACTAGGACGAGGCGCAATAGACGCTCCTTGAAAAAGGCCGACGTCGCCGTCTTGACGTGCGCCTCTTCACGTAACAAATTGAAGTTACATGAAAAGGGATTCCCGCCTTTCCAACGTCCTGCACGCCCTGTTGCACATGGCCGAGTACGAGGCGCGTCAGGGTTCGCCGATGACCTCGGACCAGTTGGCGACCTGCCTGTCGACCAATCCGGTGGTCGTGCGCCGCATCATGGCCGGCCTGCGCGAGCAGGGCCTTGTCGCCTCGGAGAAGGGGCACGGCGGCGGATGGCGGCTGGCCCGGCCGCTGGATCAGGTCAGCCTGGGCCAGGTCAACCGCGCTTTGGGCGAGCCCGGCCTGATCGCCGAAACGCCGGCGGTCGAGGCCGATGGCTGTCTGGTCGAGGCGGCGGTCAACGCCGCCCTGGCCGACACCTACGCCGCCGCCCGTGCTCTGCTGATCGCGCGGCTGGACGCCGTCACCCTGGCGGACCTGGCCGAAGATTTCGCGCGCCGTCTGGCCGCTCATCCCCAGAGAGACTTGCTCCATGCCCATGTCCGAAAGGCCTGATCCCATGCCGCACGACGCCGTGATCATCGGCGGCTCCTACGCCGGCCTGTCCGCAGCCTTGCAACTGGTCAGGGCGCGTCGTCGGGTTCTGGTGATCGACGACGGCCGGCCACGCAACCGCTACGCGGCCCGCGCCCACGGCGTCCTGGCCAACGACGGGCGGCCGGGCGCCGAGATCGCCGCGACGGCTCGCGCCCAGGTCGCCGCCTATCCGACCGCCGCCTTCCGCATGGCCGAAGCGGTGGACGTGGCGCGCGTCGACGGCGGCTTCTCGGTCGTCTTCGCCGACGGGACACGGACGACCGGCCGGCGGCTTCTGCTGTCGCACGGTGTGGAGGACGTCCTGGTCGACATTCCCGGCGTGAAGGAACGCTGGGGCCGCACGGCCCTTCATTGTCCCTGGTGCCACGGCTACGAGGTGGGCGGCGGCCCCATCGGCGTCCTGGGCCGCGGCGAGATGGCGGCGCATTACGCCGCCACGGTGGCCGAATGGGGCGACGTAACCCTGTTCCTGGACCTGGACAACGCCTTGTCGCCCGAAAACGCGCGCCTGCTGTATCGCCGGGGCGTGACGATCGAGCCGACCCCGATCGCACGGCTGGAGGGGGAAGCCCCGACCCTGACCGGCGCGCGTCTGGTCGATGGTCGGTTCGTTCCGCTGAAAGCCCTCTTCGTCGGCGCCGCCGTCCGCATCGCCTGTCCCTTCGCCGAGACCCTGGGCTGCGACATGACCGACACGCCGCTGGGGCGGATCGTCAAGGTGGACGCGACCCAGCAGACCACCCAGCCCGGCGTCTTCGCCGCCGGCGATCTGGCGCGGGCGGCCTCGAACATAACCCTGTCGACGTCGGACGGCCTCACGGCGGGCCACGCCCTTTTCCGCTCCCTGGTCGAGGAGGAAACGGCCTGACGACCGCGTCAGCCGACAGCGGCTTCGACGGTGATGGTCGCCTTGACCGAATGCGCCATTTCGCAGTGGTCATGCGCCTGGTGATGCAGGGCGTCCAGTTCGGCCTGGTCCGGCCGACGGCCGGCGAAGATCGTGATCGGGCGCAGAGTCACCTGGGCCAGATAGCGGCGACCCGCCTCGTCCTTGCCCATCTGGCCGTCCGCCTGGTCGATATAGCGGTCGATCACTAGGCCGGCGTTGGCGGCGAAAGCCAGGAACCACAGCATATGGCAGCTGGACAGGGAGGCGATCATGGCCTCTTCGGGATCGACGGCCGCCGGGTCGGACATCGGCAGGGGCACGCTGGACGGCGCAGACGAGGCCGGAACCACAGCTCCGCCGTCGAAGCTCCAGAGGTGGGCGCGGCTGTAGCGCTTGTCCGTGAACGGCTGGTCGCCCCGCCGCCAGTCGATCTTCGCCTCATAGAGGCTCATGACGCCCTCCTGTCAGTCGGTCAGAACGGTATAGGTCATCCTCGCCCGAACCTCGAATCCCAGTTGGTGGTAGAAGGTGATGGTCGCAGAATGATCGGCAAAGGCATGCAGGAAGGCGGTCTCTCCGCTGGCCAGAATGTCGGCGACCACCGCCCGAGACAGGGCCGCCGCCAGACCCTTGCCCCGATGGTCGGGTCGGGTGCAGACGCCGCTGAGTTCGGTGAAACCGTCCACCCGAAGGCGGCGGCCCGCCATTGCGATCAACGCACCGTCCTGTTTCACGCCGATGAAGGGGCCCAGCTTACGGGTCGCCGACCGGAACGGACCGGGCCGGGTCAGGGTCGCCAGCGCCAGCATGGCCGGGGCGTCGGCCTCGGTCAGGATCTCATAAGTGATCGACGGGCCGCCCCCCGTCAGGGCCTGCGCCCTCATCTGAACCAGAGGGATGCGCCCAGCGACCGAAACCCCGTCCGGCAGGACGTCGGCGATAGGCGCTCCCTCGACCTCTATCAGGCCGCTGCCGGGATAGGTCCGAGCCAGTTCACCCAAGGCCGCCACGCTGTCGGGCAAGTCATCGGCGCAGGCCAGGAAAACCCCGACTTCCGGGTCGATACGGACCGCATTGGCGTTGGAATCCGGCGTCGTAAAAGACGACAGACGGGTGTTCAGGGCGTTCCAGACGGCGCGGTCGAGGGGATGGTTCATGACCCGCTGATCTAGGGGTTCACAGCGTCGGGCGGAACCGCCCGCCCGGACGCCGCGTCCGATAATCGCCAGCGTCTCAGGGCCGCCAGAAGCCGACGATCTTCTTGACCTCTTCCACCACCGGATCGGCGACGGCTGCGGCCCGCTCGGCGCCGTCTTTCAGCACACGGTCGATCTCGGCTGGATCGTCCATCAGGCGGCGCATCTCGGCCGTGACCGGGGCCAGGCTGGAGACCGCCAGATCGGCCAGGGCCGGCTTGAAGGCGCCGAAACCCTGGCCGCCGAACCGTTCGATCACCTGTTCGCGCGTCAGTCCGGCCAGGGCGGCGTAGATGGCGACCAGATTCTTCGCCTCGGGCCGGTCGTTCAGGCCGTCCAGGGTTTCGGGCAGGGGTGCGGGGTCGGTCTTGGCCTTCCTGATCTTGGCGGCGATGGTGTCGGCGTCGTCGGTCAGGTTGATGCGGCTGTTGTCGGACGGGTCCGACTTGGACATCTTGGCCCCCCCGTCGCGCAGGGACATGACGCGCGTGGCCGGCCCCTGGATGATGGGTTCCGGCAACGGGAAATAGCCGGGGGCGCCGAAGTCGGTGTTGAACTTCTGGGCGATGTCGCGCGTCAGCTCCAGATGCTGCTTCTGGTCCTCGCCCACCGGAACTTCGGTCGCCTTGTAGAGCAGGATGTCCGCCGCCTGCAGCACCGGATAGGTGTAGAGGCCGACCGAGGCGCGCTCCTTGTGCTTGCCGGACTTCTCCTTGAACTGGGTCATCCGGTCCAGCCAGCCGAGGCGGGCCACACAGTTGAAGATCCAGGCCAGGTCGGCATGGGCGCGCACGGCCGACTGAGGGAAGATGGCCGCCTTGGCCGGGTCCAGACCCGAGGCCAGATAGGCCGCCGCGATCTCGCGCGTCTGAGCCGTCAGCTTGGCCGGGTCCTGCCACACAGTAATGGCGTGCATGTCTGCGACGAAGACGAACAGGGGCGCGCCTTGGTCCTGAAGCTCGACGAAGCGCTTCAGCGCGCCGAGATAGTTGCCCAGGTGCAGGGCGCCGGAGGCCTGGATGCCGGACAGGATGCGGCGCGGGCCGTCATAGGCCGGGGCGGCATCGGAAGCCGGGTGCGGTTCGGTCATGGGATCGGGTCTCGAAGATACGCAAAGGGCAGGCGAAGGGGTGCGGTGGCGGATCAGCCGCGCCATCGCCGGTCGAAGACAGGGCCCGAGGTCGTCATGGTCCTCGCGCTTATCGGTTCGTCGCCCGTCAGTCCAGACCGGAGACGCCGCCGCCGCCCGGTTCGCGCCGCAGAACGCCCTTCAGCTCGCCCGGCGTCACGGCCCGGAACAGCAGCAGACAGGCGCCGTAAAGCCCCGCCCCCACGCCGCACACCACCAGGACCGCGATCTCCTTGGCCAGGAAGATGCGGCTCAGCAGCGGATACTCCACGCTGGCGACGAACAGGACGGCGGCCATCACCAGGCTGGCCGCGACCACCCGGCCCAGGCGAGACAGGAAGGCGGGCGATGGCCGCCAGCTGTTCTCCCGGATCAACACCCCGCCCAGCAGGGCCACATTGACCCAGGCGGCGGTGCTGGTGGCCACGGCCAGGCCCAGCACCCCGTCCCAGCCCCGGCTGCGGAACCAGAAGAACAGGGCGGATCCCAGAACGACCGTCACCGCCACGCTGGCGATGGCGAAGATCATCGGCCGGCGCGTGTCCTGCCGCGCGAAGAAGGGCGGCGTCAGCACCTTGGCCAGGACAAAGGCCGGCACGCCCCAGGCGAACTGGCGCAGCACGTCGGCCGTGCGGGCCGCATCGGCCGAGGTGAAAGCCCCCCGCGTCACGGTGGCGTCGATGATGAAGAAGGGAATGACGAACAGGGCCACGGCCGCGGGCAGGGTGAAAGCCATGGCCAGATTGATGCCGTCGTCCAGCGTCCGCTGGCCGCCCTCATGATCGCCGTCGACGAAGGCCTTGGTCAGGCGCGGCACCAGGGCCAGGCCGATGGCGACCCCGACCAGGCCCAGCGGCAGTTGATAGAGACGGTCGGCGTTATACAGCACCGAGCGCGCGCCCTCGTCCGACCCCGTCAGGTACTGCGACACCAGGGAGTTGATTTGCAGGGCGCCCCCCGCCAACGCGCCGGGCACGGCAAGGGCCAGGGTGTGGCGGACGTTGGGCGTGATCCGGGGCAGGCCGATCTTTAGACGCACCCCCAGCCGCCGCACACCCCACCACAACAGGCCCGCCTGGATCAGGCCGGAAATCGTCACCGCCGCCGTCACCATCAACAGCACCGTCTCCTGCGGCATCGGCAGGACCATCGGCGGCAACAGGGCGGCCAGGGTGCACAGGTTCAGAAATACCGGCACGGCGGCGGACAGGGCGAACCGCCCGCCCGTATTCAAAACGCCCGACAGCAAGGACGCTACGGTCATGCAAGCCAAGTAGGGCATGGCCAGCTGGGTCGCCGTCACAGCAACGCGCAGCACCTCCGGCTGGGCCTGATAGGCCGACAGCAGCCACGGCATGATCCACGGCATGACCACCTGCAACAGGATGCAGAAGCCCGCGACCACCGCCAGCAGGAAGCTGAGCGCCTCGGACGCGGTGACGGCCGCCGCTTCCTCGCCCTCGTGCGCCCGCACCTCGCCATAGATGGGCACGAAGGCCTGGGCGAAGGCGCCCTCGGCGAACAGGCGCCGGAACATGTTGGGCAGCATCAACGCCGTAGTGAAGGCGTCCATCATCGGCCCCTGGCCGAAGCGGGCGGCCAGCGCCATGTCCCGCGCGAAGCCGAGAATACGACTGCCCAGGGTCAGGCTCGACTGAACCAGGGTGTTGCGGGCGAGGCTCATGCGGACGTTCGGCGAGATCGATGGAAGGGTAGGAGGCTTAGCGCGCTTCCGGCGCCCGCGATACAGGCTTGCGCGCCCGGCGCCCCAGTTCAGAAACGTCGCGGGCGCTGGCGCGGGCCGAGGCGACCTTGCGACCCGCCGGCGCCGGCGCGCGGCTGTCCAGCACCGTCTCCAGCCCGGTCTTCAGCTCTTCGATCCGCTGTTCTGAGGCGACCTTTCGCCCTTTGCGGTCCACGACATAGAAGCTGTCCACCGCCCGCTCGCCGAAGCTGGCGACGTGGGCCGAGCGGATGTTCAGCCCCTCGTCGTTGAAGACGCGCGACAGGGCCGCCAGAAGTCCCGGCCGGTCGGCGCCCGACACCTCGACCACCGTGGCGGTCTCGCTGGCGTGGTGATCGACCATGACGACGGGCCGAACCTCGAAGGCGGCCCTGCGCGCATTGCCGGCGGGTTCGGGCGCCTTGCCGATGCGGCCTTCGCCTCTGGCGGCGCGCTCCAGCGCCTCGACCAGGGTTTTGAGGCGGCGGGGTTCGGCCTGGCCATAGGGCTGACCCGCCCCGTCCTGAACGCGAAATACGTCCAGCACCACGCCCTGGTCGCTGGTCGCCACGCGGGCGTCGGTCACGTCCGCCCCCAGGGCGGCCATGGTCTGGGCCAGGTCTGCGAACAGGCCGGGCCGGTCCGTGGCGGCGATGGAGATTTCGGTGGTCTGGACCGGCAGGCCCTCGACCGTCGGCGTCGGCCGCGCGCGGGCCGCCGCCCCCTCGACCCGCGCCCGCGCGACCAGTTCGGCCTCATCGGCCAGGGGATCGGCGCGCGCCACGTCCTCGCCCCGGAACAGGGCGGCGACCTGATTGTAGAGGGTGCGCATCAGCTGGCCCTTCCAGCCGTTCCAGACGCCCGGCCCCACAGCTCGGATGTCGGCGACGGTCAGGACCAGCAGCATGCGCAGACGCTCCGGGTCGCCGACCAGTTCGGCGAAGGCCCGAATGGTGGCGGGATCGGACAGATCGCGCTTCTGGGCGTGATCGCTCAGCGCCAGGTGGTTGCGGACCAACCAGACGACCAGTTCGATCCGGCGCTGATCGACGCCCAGACGTTCGCACGCGCGCCGCGCGGCGATGGCCCCGTCCTCCAGCTGACCACGCTCGCCCCCCTTGCCGACGTCATGCAGCAGCATGGCCAGCATTAAAGCCTCCATGTCAGAGATCAGATGCACGATCTCGGACGCCAACGGGTGGTCGTCCCTCAGCTTGCCGCGCGCGATGTCGTTGATGATCCCGATGGCCTGCAGCGTATGCTCGTCCACCGTATAGGCGTGGTACATGTTGAACTGGGTCTGACCCACGATCCGACCCCATTCCGGCAGGAACCGGCCCAAAAGACCCGTCTCGTTCATCAGGGTCAGCACGCGATAAGGCCGCTGGCCGTGCGCGACGATGCCGATGAAGGCCTTGCTGGCCTCCGGATCTCGCCTCAGCCGTGGCGTCACCAGCGACAAGGACCGCGTCACCGCCGAAAAGGCGTCGGGGTGCAGGTCCAAGTCGTGCCGATCGGCGCAGACGAACAGGGTCAGAAGCTTGATCGGATCGGCGGCGAAGACCTCGGCGCCCTCCACCGACAGGCGGCCCTGGTCGATCCAGAAGCCGTCCACCTCCAGTCGCCGACGCGCCGGTCGGAACGGGGTGATCAGGCGCGACAGGCCCATGGCCGTCTTCTGATGACGGGCCTCCAGCTTGGCCGACATGGCGCGGGTCAGGGCGCCGACATCGCGCGCGACCAGGAAATAGCGCCGCATGAACCGCTCCACCGCCGGTTCGTCGCCCCGTCCGCGCCAGCCCATGCGACGCGCCACCTCGGGCTGCAGATCGAACGTCAGCTTCTCTTCCGCGCGACCGGCGATCAGATGCAGGTGGATGCGGACCCGCCACAGGAAGTCGAACGCCTCGTCCGAGGTGCGGCGTTCGCGCGGCGTGAACAGTTCGTCCATCACCCGCGCGCCCAGGCGGCTGTCGGGCGCCAGCGACCGGGCGATCCAGTACAGGGTGTTCAGGTCGCGGAGCCCGCCCTTGCCGTCCTTCACATTGGGCTCGACCTTGTAGCGGGTGGAGCCGGCCTTCAGGTGGCGCGCGGCGCGTTCGTCCAGCTTGGCCATGATGAAGGGGCGCGGATCGGCCCGCGCGACCATGTCGCGGAACCGATCGATCATCAGGTTCGACAGGGCGGCGTCGCCGGCCAGAGACCGGGCTTCGAGCAGGGCCGTCCGCACCGTCATGTCGGTGCGCGACAGGGTCAGGCATTCCTCGACCGACCGGACCGCCGGGCCCACCTTCGCCCCCAGGTCCCACAGGACATAGAGGATGAATTCTATCACCCGCTCGCCGCGCGGCGTGGCCTTGCCCGAGCGCAGGAAAAGAAGGTCCAGATCCGAAAAGGGCGCCAGAACGCCCCGGCCGTATCCGCCGACCGCGACCAGGGACAAGCGTTCGGCCTCGACCGGCGAGATGGGCCACAGGGTCTGGGCGGCGACCCGCCACAAGGCCGACAGCATCTCGTCGGCGGCGGCGGCGTACAGGCGGGCCACCTCTCGGCCAGGCGCTCCGGCGTCCAGCCGACGCTCGGCCCGCGCCCGCGCGATCTCGAAGGTTTCGCGCAGAACCCCCGCCACGGCCGCGCGCGGATCGTCCGATCGCGCGGCGACGTCCAGACGCTCATTCAGAACGGTCGGCGGAACGGGCGTCAGAGCGGACGGCGCGGCGGTCATATCGGCCATATAGGCGGCCCCGACCGTCGCGTCGCGGAAGATTCGTCAGCCGATCAGTCGGCCTTGACGCGCTTCTTGCGGAAGGAGGGGTTCAGAACCTCCTTGCGCAGGCGGATCGACTTGGGCGTGACCTCGACCAGTTCGTCGCTCTCGATATAGGCGATAGCCTGTTCCAGCGAAGGACGACGCGGCGGGGTCAGGCGCACGGCCTCGTCCTTGCCGGCGGCGCGGACGTTGGTCAGCTGCTTGCCCTTGATCGGGTTGACGTCCAGATCGTCGGATCGGCTGTTCTCGCCGATGATCATGCCCTGATAGGTCTTTTCGCCAGCGCCCACGAACATGACGCCGCGATCTTCCAGGTTCCACAGGGCGAAGGCGGCCGTGTCGCCGTCCGAGTTGGATACCAGCACGCCCTTCAGGCGACCTTCGATCGGACCCTTGTGCGGCTCGTAGTGGCTGAACACGCGGTTCAGCACGCCCGAACCGCGCGTATCGGTCAGGAACTCGCCCTGATAGCCGATCAGCGAGCGCGATGGGCACATCAGCTGGATGCGGGTCTTGCCGGCGCCCGAGGGTCCCATGTCCTTCAGCTCGGCCTTGCGGGCCGACAGCTTCTCGATGACCACGCCGGTGAACTCGTCGTCCACGTCGATGACCACATCCTCGATGGGCTCCAGGCGTTCGCCGTTCTCGCCGGTCTGATAGACCACGCGCGGACGGCTGATCGACAGTTCGAAGCCCTCGCGGCGCATATTCTCGACCAGAACGCCCAACTGCAGTTCGCCGCGACCGGCGACCTCATAGGCGTCGGCGCCCGGCGTCTCGGTGACACGGATGGCGACGTTGGCCTCGGCCTCCTTCAGCAGGCGGTCGCGGATGACGCGCGACTGGACCTTGTCGCCTTCACGACCGGCCAGGGGGCTGTCGTTCACGCCCACGGTCATGGAGATGGTCGGCGGGTCGATCGGCTGGGCGTCCAGGGCCTCGGTCACTTCCAGGGCGCACAGAGTGTCGGCCACGGTGGCCTTGGACATGCCGGCGATGGCGACGATGTCGCCCGCTTCCGAACCCTCGTCCAGCGGCTGGCGCTTCAGACCGCGGAAGGCCAGGACCTTGGTGATCCGGCCCTGTTCGATCTGCTTGCCTTCGCGGTCCAGCGCCTTGATCGGCATGCCGGGCACGGCCTTGCCGCTCTCGATGCGGCCGGTCAGCAGACGCCCCAGGAAAGGATCGCTTTCGATCAGCACGTTCAGCATGCGGAACGGCTTGTCGATATTCTGGGCGACCGGCGACGGCGGGACGTGATCCACGATCAGGTCGAACAGCGGCGCCAGATTGTCGGACGGCTGGGCCAGGTCCAGCGTCGCCCAGCCGTTGCGGCCGGAGGCGTAGATGTGCGGGAAATCCAGCTGTTCCGGGGAGGCGCCGATGGCCTCGAACAGTTCGATGGTCTCAAGGTGGACGCGATCCGGGTCGGCGTGGGCGCGGTCGACCTTGTTGATGCAGAGGATGGGCTTAAGCCCCATCTTCAGGGCCTTGGTCAGCACGAACTTGGTCTGGGGCATGACGCCCTCTTCCGCGTCGACCAGCAGGACGCAGCCGTCCACCATGCCCAGGATGCGCTCAACTTCGCCGCCGAAGTCGGCGTGGCCGGGGGTGTCGATGATGTTGATGCGGGTCTCGCCGGCCTTGCCGTTCCACAGGACCGAGGTGGCCTTGGCCAGGATGGTGATGCCGCGCTCGCGCTCCTGGTCGTTGGAGTCCATGGCGCGTTCGGTCGTCGCCTCATTGGCGCGGAAGACGCCGGACTGGGCCAGGAGTTGGTCCACCAGGGTCGTCTTCCCGTGGTCGACGTGGGCGATGATGGCGACGTTGCGCAGATTCATGAAGGGCTCGGGCGGACTGTGTTCGGTCGCGGAGAATCCGCGCCGCTGCAAGGAATGCAGGCATTGGGGGGAGAGAGTTTCGCGCGCCTCTTACAGGCAAGAGCGCCGAAACGCCAGAGCGGGCGTTTTCGAGGCCCGCAACCCGCAAGCCCTGTCTTAGAGCGGGCGCACCATGTAGCGAGCGTCGGACCCGTAGCTGGCCAGCTTCTCGGCCAGGGCGGCGGAGCTTCGATCCTGAAAGCCATGACGCCGCCAGAAGTCGGCGGCGTCGTTGACCGCCACGAGGGCCACGGCGGCCCAGCCGTCCTCGGCCGCCTGGTCGGCCAGACGCTCCACGACGGCGCCGGTCACGCCGCCGCCCCGCGCCTCGGGGTGCAGGGCCAGGTCGTGCAGATAGATCAGGTCCGGCTCGGCCGGCAGGCCCTCGATCACCGTGTTCAGCGGGGGCGCGCCGCCAGCCTTCCACGGATAGGCGATCAGATAGCCGCGCGCCGGCCCGTCGCCCTCGGCCAGAACGAAACAGCCGCGCGGATATAGCGCCAGCCGGTTCTCGAAACAGGCGCGGTCCTCAAAATGATCGGGAAACGACAGGCGCGCCACATCGACCACCGCCGCGATGTCGTCGGGCCGCATCGGCCGCCAGCTCGAAGTCATCAGTGAACCTTTCCGGGATCGGGCGGGGCGGCCGGCAGGGGGGCGACCGGCACGCCGTCATCCTTCAGCTTCCTGACCTCGGCCGGCGTCGCCTCGCCGTAGATTTCCCGCTTTTCGGACCGACCCTCGTGAATGTCGCGGGCCTCGCGGGCGAAGGTGTCGCCGACATAGTCGAAATTGGCCTCGACATGGGCGCGCACCTCGCGGGCCGCCTCCATCATCATGGTCTGCATCCGAGCCGCCACGTCAGGCGTCGGCTCGGCCTTGCGCGTTCCGCTGACCGCCGGCGCCATCACGGCCTTGTCCACGGCGCGCGAGCCGCAGAAGGGGCATTCGACCAGGCCGCGCGCAGCCTGGTCGTCATAGTCGGCGGAAGAGCCGAACCAGGCATCGAAACCATGATCCTGGTCGCATTTCAGAGCGTAGCGGATCATGAGGGGTCCGAAACAGGTCGAAAATCGCGGTCGTGGGTCAGGGCGGGCACGGCGGCGCGGGCGCGGGGCACGGCCGTAAGGTCCAGGCTCGCCCGCAGCACGCAGGGGTCGTCGTGATCCGTCTTGGCGACGATCTCCCCCCACGGCCCCACCACGGTGGACCGGCCCCAGGTCCGGCGACCGTCCTCGTGGGTTCCGCCCTGGGCCGGGGCCAGGACGAAGGCGCCGGTCTCTATGGCCCGGGCGCGCAGCAGGGTCTCCCAGTGCGCCTCTCCGGTCGGGGCGGTGAAGGCGGCGGGAACCGCGATCATCGTCGCCCCCGCCTTTGCCAGCTGACGATACAGGTGCGGAAAACGGATGTCGTAGCAGACGGTCAGACCCAGCCCGCCCCAGGGCGTCGGAGCCATCACCGCCCGGTCGCCGGGCCTGACCGACGCGCTTTCACGATAGGTCTCCCCGTTCGGCAGATCGACGTCGAAGACGTGCAGCTTGTCATAGCGGGCGACGACGGCCCCGGCCGGGTCGATCAGCAGCGAGCGGTTGGCGGCTCGCCCTTTGTCGGTCTGCCCGAAACGCACCAGGGCCGAGCCGATCAGCAGCCAGACGCCCAGTTCGGACGCCAGCGCTCGCAGGCCCGTAACGGCGACATCCGCCGCCTCGTCCGCCAGCGCCGCCTCGCGCAGGGCGCGGCGCTGCTCCAGGAGATTGGTTCCCTCGGGCGTCAGGATGAAGCGCGCGCCGCCGGACGCCGCCTCCCGGATCAAGGGCGACACATGGGCCAGCCCGCCCGCCGACGTCGCCGGCGTGCGGGTCTGGATCAGGCCGATGTCCAACCTCTCGCTCACGGCGCGTCAGGCGGCCAGCAGCGGGTCGAGCTTGCCGTCGCGGTCCAGGGCGTGGAGGTCGTCCGAACCGCCGACATGGCGGCCGTCGATGAAGATCTGCGGGAAGGTCATGCGTCCACCCGAGCGTTCGACCATCTCGGCCTTCTTCTCGGGATCGTTGGACGCGACGATCTCGACATAATCGACGCCCTTTGTCTTCAGCAGACTCATCGCGCTGAAGCAGTAGGGGCAGCCGGGCTTGGTGTAGATGACGACGTCGGCCAAGGCGGATCTCCAGATTGTGGTTGGAGCCTACATAACGATCTCGCGCGCGTTTCGCACCCTCGCCACCACCGCCAGGTCCACGGCGCGTGCTCCGGCGGCGATCAGGGCCCGCGCGCAGGCCTCGCTTGTGGCCCCGGTGGTCAGAACGTCATCGATCAGCAGCACCCGCCGTCCCTTGATGCGACGCCGCCCCGCCTCGGTCACGGTGAAGGCGGCCTTGACGTTCAGCCGCCGTCCGCGCCGACTGCGCCCGCCCTGGCTGGCGGTATGGCTGATCCGGATCAGGGCGTCGGGCGCATAGTCGAGGCCAGCCGCACGAGCCAAGGGCCGAGCGATCTCGGCCGCCTGGTTGAACCGGCGCGACAACAGGCGGAACGGGTGCAGGGGCACGGGCGCGATCACATCGGCCTCGATGATCAACTCGGCGGCCGCACGGCCGATCCAGCGGGCGAACAGGGAGGCGAATTGCTGCTGATCGCCGTGTTTGAACCGCAGGATCAGACCGCGCGAATGCTCGTCATAGAGGCAGGCCGCCCGCGCCCTCTGAAAGGCGTAGGGCCGGGCCAGGCAGGCCGCGCAACGGCTGTCGGCGAACTCGCCCCCGTCCATCTCGAACGCCGCGCCGCAGCCGTCGCAGACCGGCGCCTCCAGAAACCGGATGCGGCTCCAGGCGTCGGGCGTCAGGCCGGCGGCGGCCGTCGCCTCGCGGCTGTCGTGGGCCATCGGCGGCAGGATCAGATCCGCCATTCCCCGCGCCCACAGTCGAGATCCGTCGCGCAAACCCCGGCCCGCCCCTTCCCAGGCCCGCCGCCAGACCCCATTCTGCCCTGCCATGTCCCCCGCCTCGCTCCAGTCGCCGCCTCCGTCATCGCCCCAGTCGCTGCAAAAGGCCGACGGCCCGCCGCTGATCTTCGACGCCGCCCGCCGCGCCGCGCGTCTGAGCCGGTCGGCCTCGCGGTTCGATCAGGCCGACTTCCTGCATGTCCGAGCCGCCCAGAACGCGGCCGAGAGCCTGGAAGCCATCCTGCGCGATTTTCCCGTCACGGTCGATACATCCGCACACCCTGACGTGTTCGAGACGGTCGTGCGCACCAGCGACGCCACCGGGCGGGTCGGACCTGTCGTGGCGCCCTTGGGCGTGGATCAGCGCGCCGCGCCGGGGTCTGCGCCCCTGCCGCTGGAGGCGGACGGCGCCGACCTGATCGTATCCTTGCTGTCATTGCACTGGGCCAACGACCTGCCCGGCGCCCTGGCCCAGATTCTTCAGGCCCTGAAGCCGGACGGACTGTTCATCGGCGCCCTGTTCGGCGCGGGCACGCTGAAGGAGTTGCGCGCCGTCCTGACCGAGGCCGAACTGGCCGAACGCGGCGGAGCCCAGGCGCGGATCTCCCCGTTCGCCGACGGTCACGACGGGGCGGCCCTGCTGCAGCGCGCCGGTTTCGCCCTGCCGGTCTCTGACGTGGATCGGTTCACCGTCCGTTACACCGATCTGTTCGCCCTGATCCGCGACCTGCGCGCCATGGGCGAAACCAATGTGCTCAGCGGCCCCATCCGCCCCCTGACCCGATCCATCGTCGCCCGGGCGGCCGATCTCTACGCCCGTCGGCACGGCGACGCCGACGGCCGCATCCCCGCGACGTTCGAGATCATCCATGTCGCCGGCTGGAAGCCTCACGAAAGCCAGCAGAAGCCCCTGCCGCGCGGATCGGCCAAGATGCGCCTGGCCGACGCCCTGGGCGTGAAGGAAAGAACCGGCGAGGAAGCCGATTAGTTGGCGTTGATCGCGGCCTGCATGGCGTCGCCCAACCTCTGAACCGTCCTGGCGAAGCCGCCCGTGCTGGAATTGCCGAGCGCGGTGATCGAACCCACGATCGCCAGGAAGATCAGGGCGCAGATCAGCCCGTACTCGATGGCGGTCGCGCCGGTCTCGTCGCGCAGGAACCGGCCGATAAAACGTCGCATGGCCGGCCTCCCTTGGTCGGCGGTGGTCAGAGCAGGTCGCGCAGCCAGGCGACCAGGGGTTCGTCGGCCGGCGGCATGGGATAGTCCGACAAGTTGTTCGGCTTCACCCAGGCCAGGGCGTCGTGTTCGCGCGCCGCGACCACGCCGTCCCAGCGCCGGCACAGATACAGTGGCATCAAGAGGTGAAAGGAATCGTAAGCGTGGCTGGCGAAGACGAAGGGCGCCAGGCAGCTTTCCTTCACGTCGATGCCCAGTTCTTCCTTCAGCTCGCGGATCAGGGCCTGTTCGGGCCGTTCGCCGGGCTCGACCTTGCCGCCTGGGAACTCCCACAGGCCGGCCAGTTTCTTGCCCTCGGGCCGTTTGGCGATCAGCACGCGGCCATCCACGTCGATGAGGGCGACGGCGACGACCAGGACGGTGGGCAGGGGCGCGTCGGTCACGAGCGATAATCGCCGTTGATCTCGATGTAGCCCTTGGTCAGGTCGCAGGTCCAAACCGTGGCCGAGGCCCGGCCGGCGCCCACGTCGACGGTGATGTCGATCTCGGGGTTCTTCATATAGGCCGTCATCTTGGCCTCGTCATAGGTCGGGGCCGGGGCGCCGTCGATGGCGGCCTGGTGGGGGCCGAACCTGATCGCCAGACGGTCGCGATCGACCGGCTCCTCGGTCTTGCCGACTGCCATGACCACCCGGCCCCAGTTGGCGTCCTGACCGGCGATGGCGGTTTTGACCAGGGGGCTGTCGGCGATGGACTTGGCCAGCTTGCGGGCCGAGGCGGGACTGGCGGCGCCGTCCACCGTCACCTTGACGAACTTGGTCGCGCCTTCGCCGTCGCGGACCAGCTGGTGCGCCAGGTCCAGCATCACCCTGTCCAGAGCGGCCGAGAAGCTCTTCAGCCGCCGGTCCCCGACCCGACCGATGCGTGGCGCGCCCGAAGCGCCGGTGGCGAACAGCAGGCAGGTGTCGTTGGTGGAGGTGTCGCCGTCCACCGTCACCGAATTAAAAGTGGTGCGGACGTGAAGGCCCAGAAGGGCGCGCAGCACGCTGGGATGGATGTCGGCGTCGGTGACGATGAAGGCCAGCATGGTCGCCATGTCCGGGGCGATCATGCCCGAGCCCTTGGCGATGCCGGCGATGCGGACCTTGTAGCCCTCGATCTCGGCCTCGGCGTAGGCGCCCTTGGGGAAGGTGTCGGTCGTCATGATGCCGCGACCGGCCTTGGCCCAGGCGTCGGCGTCCAGGCCGTGTTCGACCTCGGGCAAATTTGGCAAGGATCTTCTTTTCGTCCAGAACGACCCCGATCACCCCGGTCGAGGCCAGCATGACGTCACGCTGACGACAGCCGAAGCGTTTGGCCACCTCGGTGGCCGTGCGTCGGGCGGCGTCTGCCCCGGCCTTGCCGGTGAAGGCGTTGGCGCAGCCGGCGTTGATCACCAGGGCCCTCACGTCCTTGCCCTCGCCGGCGGCCAACTGCTTCTTGCACCAGTCCACAGGGGCCGAGCCGATCTTGTGACGGGTGAAGACGCCGGCGCAGCTGGTCCCGCGCGCAAAGCGGAACACAACCAGGTCGTCGCGCTCGTGCCTGTAGAAGCCCGCCCGCGCCGTCGCCATCTCCACCCCGCCGATGGGCGGAATGGCTGGAAACGGCGTCGCCAGGGGCGAGACGGCCAGGCCCGGCTTTCCGGCCGGCGGCGGCGCGACGGTCTCCGATCCCGATGGGCGGGTCGCGCGCTTCAGGGCCGTCGCCAAAGGGTCCAGCGCCTTTTCAAGCGCGTGTTCGATCTTCTGGCCGGTGGTGGAGGGGGTCTTGGTCATGTCAGGCGGCCGGAACGGGAGCGGAAGACGATGGGGTGGAAGCGGCGGGCGAGGCAGGCAGCAGGACATCCACCTTGGCCTTGCCGCGCAACTGCTCCAAGAGGCGGCGCACCCCGTCATAGGTCAGGTAGCGCACGATCTGCGGCCGCGCCTGCTCCAGGGTGGGCGGGGTCTCCTTGCGCCGGTCCTCGACCCTCAGAACGGCCCAGCCGCCTTCGGTCTGGAACGGCCCGACGATGGACCCCGCCGGCCTGTCGCGCAGGGCGGCGGCGTAGCTTTGCGGCATGACGTCCAGGGTCGAATAGCCCAGGTCGCCGCCCGAGAACCGGGTCGCCTCGTCGATGGAGCGTTCGGTGGCCACCGCCTCAAAGGTCGCGCCCTGACGCAGAATGCCCAACACGGCGTCGGCCTCGGCCTTGGTGCGGCTCAGAATCAGGCGGACGCGAATCTCTTCCGACGTCTTCGCCAGACGAAGCTGCTCATTATAAAGCGTCTGGACCGCCTGGTCGGACACCGCCCCATCGACGACGCTCTCGACCAGCATGTCCCCCAGGATGCGTTCGCGCGTGGCCTCCAGCCGGCGCTGGGCCAGGGGTGAGGAATCCAGCCTTCGCCGTTCGGCCTCGCGCGCCAAGAGCTTCTGGTCGATGACCTCGTCCAGCACCCGGCGGAACAGCTCGGAGGTCGTATCCAGCGGTTCGTTCTCGCCGATCAGCCCCTGGGCCACCGCTTCGCGGCGCACGTCCGAAGCCCAGATCGTGGCGTCCTGCACCTTGGCGACCGCCTTGTCGCCGGCCTCAGGCGCACGATCGTCGCCGCCTTGCGCGCACCCGGCGACGGTCAGGCTAGCGACCATCAGGGCCGTCGCCAGTACGCCGAAAGGTCGCCGGAAGGGGATCAAGGGGTCGCTCCGTCGAAGGCGGCCGAAAGCCCCTCGCGTTGACAGGGGTTAGGCCGGTGCTTAAGTCCCGCCTGCGCCCAAGTCGAGGGGTTTTGATCGTCTGCGCGGCCCTTCGCGCGCGCCCGTTGCGGCGTGCACGGGGCCGGCGCCGCTCAGGGCCTCTCTCGCGGCGTCAAAAGACTCGCCGCCCCTCTCGGGATTTCTGAGCCGTTCGAAACGACGCTCGACCCATACCGGATCTGCCATGCTCGGCTTCGCCAAGAAACTTTTCGGCTCTTCCAACGATCGCAAGGTCAAGGCCTTCCAGGACCAGGCCCAGCGCATCAATGCGCTGGAGCCCCAGTTCGCGGCCCTGTCCGACGACGAGCTGCGCATGATGACGGACACGTTCCGCGACCGCCTGGCGACCGGCGAAACTCTGGACAAGTTGCTGCCCGAGGCCTTCGCCGTGGTGCGCGAGGCGTCCAAGCGCGTCCTGGGCCAGCGTCAGTACGACGTGCAGTTGGCCGGCGGCATGATCCTGCATCAGGGCGGCATCGCCGAGATGCGGACTGGCGAGGGCAAAACCCTGGTCGCCGTGGCTCCGGTCTATCTGAACGCCCTGGCGGGCAAGGGCGTCCACGTCATCACCGTCAACGACTATCTGGCCCGGCGCGACGCCGAGACCATGGGCCGGGTCTATCGCTTCCTGGGCATGGAGGTCGGGGTCATCGTCAACGGCCTGTCCCAGGGCCAGCGTCAGGCCGCCTACGCTGCCGACGTCACCTACGGCACCAACAACGAATTCGGCTTCGACTATCTGCGCGACAATCTGGTCTATGACCGGCGCGAGATGGTGCAGCGCCCGCACAACTTCGCCATCGTCGACGAGGTCGACTCCATCCTGATCGACGAGGCGCGCACGCCCCTGATCATCTCGGGCCCGACCGAGGACCGTTCGGACCTCTACAAGGTGCTGGACGCCCTGATCAAAGAGCTGATCAAGGACAAGGACACCTTCGAACTCGACGAAAAGCAGAAGCAGGTCCTGCTGACCGAACTGGGGTCGGAGCGTCTGGAAGAGGCGCTGGAGAAGGGCGGCCACTTCGCCGAAGACACCACGGGCCTTTACGACGCGGCCAACATCACCCTGGTCCACCACTCCAACCAGGCCCTGCGCGCCAATACCCTGTATCAGCGCGACAAGGACTATATCATCAAGGGCGGCGAGATCGTCCTGATCGACGAATTCACCGGCCGCATGATGACCGGCCGCCGCCTGTCCGAAGGTCTGCACCAGGCCATCGAGGCCAAGGAAGACGTCAAGATCCAGCCCGAGAACCAGACCCTGGCCTCGGTCACGATCCAGAACTATTTCCGCCTCTACGAAAAACTGTCCGGCATGACCGGCACGGCCGCGACCGAGGCGCAGGAATTCCTCGACATCTACAAGATGGACGTCCTGGAGGTGCCGACGAACCGGCCGATCCAGCGCAAGGACTACGACGACGAGGTCTATCGCACTCACGCCGAGAAGAACCAGGCCATCGCGCGCCAGATCGCCGAATGCCACCTGGCGGGTCAGCCCATCCTGGTCGGCACGGTGTCGATCGAACGCTCGGAACAGCTGTCGGACCTGCTGAACCGCTACGAGTACAAGGTCGAGGTCTCGCGCGCCCTGAAGCCCGAGTACGTCGGCAAGACCAAGGAAGCCGAAAAGATCGGCGACGCCGCCTACGACATCACCTATGAGACCAAGCTACGCGGCATCCCGCACAGCGTCCTGAACGCCCGCCAGCACGAACAGGAAGCCTATATCGTCGCCGACGCCGGCCTGCCGGGCGCCGTGACCATCGCCACCAACATGGCCGGCCGCGGCACCGACATCCAACTCGGGGGCAACCTCGAAATGAAGATGCAGAAGTGGCTGCTGGACCAGCGCAACATGGCCGTCGAGGTCACGCCGGAAATGGAAGCGGCCAAGGAGGCCGAGTTCAAGGCCGAGATCGCCGTTCTGAAGGAACAGGCCCTGGCTGCCGGCGGTCTGTTCGTCCTGGGCACCGAACGCCACGAGAGCCGTCGTATCGACAACCAGCTGCGCGGCCGGACCGGCCGTCAGGGCGACCCCGGCGTATCGAAATTCTATCTGTCCTGCGAGGACGACCTGCTGCGCATCTTCGCCGGTGATCGTCTGGACTCGATCATGAAGACCTTCGGCGTCGCGGAGGGCGAGGCCATCACCCACCCCTGGCTGAACCGCGCCATCGAGACCGCCCAGAAGCGCGTCGAGACCCGCAACTACGACATCCGCAAGAACCTGCTGAAATACGACGACGTCGTGAACGATCAGCGCAAGGCCGTGTTCGAACAGCGCCAGGAGTTCATGGACTCCGACGATCTGTCCGAACTGGTCGGCGACTTCCGCCGCGACGTCGTTTCGGACCTGGTCGAACGCTATATGCCGCCCAAGGCCTATGCCGAACAGTGGGACATCGACGGCCTGGACGAAAGGGTCCGCTCCACCCTGGGTCTGGAGCTGCCGCTGCATGACTGGGCCGCCGAGGAAGGCGTCTCGAACGAGGAGATCGAGGAGCGGCTGCTGGCCGCCGCCGACGCCCGCGCCGCCGAACGTCTGGAGATGATCGGCGCCGAACAGACGCGCGGTCTGGAAAAGCAGTTCCTGCTGCAGATGATCGACATGCAGTGGCGCGAGCATCTGGTCCACCTGGACCACCTGCGCGGCGTCATCGGCCTGCGCGGCTATGGGCAGCGCGATCCGCTTCAGGAGTACAAGACCGAAGCCTTCAACCTGTTCGAGGGCCTGCTGCACGACCTGCGCCACAACGTCACCCGCTGGCTGATGACGGTGGAGTTCCGCTTCCAGCCGCCGCCCGAAATGCCCGAGTTCCAGGAAATCCACCTGAACCCCGGCACGGGCGAGAACGAGATGGCCAACCCGGCCGCCCAGAACCCGGAAGGCGCGCTGATCGGCGACGACCGTTCCAAGCTGCCGGTCCAGGCCCTGCCGCCCGGCTGGGAGACGACCGGCCGCAACGCCCCCTGCCCCTGCGGCTCGGGTCGCAAGTTCAAGCACTGCCACGGCGCGCTCATTTAAGGCGCGCCGTCAGGCGGCGCCGTGCGGCTTGAGCGCGAGATAAGATGTCCTAAAGATGAGGGATGACCCATAAATCCCTCTTCTCCCGCGCCCTGTCGGCGGCGCCTGGCAGGCTGCATTTCGCGGCCCACAGCCACCATCTGTGGCCCGACGTCAGTTTCGAGGCGCAGCAGCAGGCTTGGCTGGACGCTAACGCCCATGCCGATCAGAAGTGGGACCTGGTCTTCGGCCGGGTGATCCCCGAGGCTCGGACCCATGTGGCGGCCGAACTGGGTCTGCCGACGACGGACGGGCTGGTGTTCTCCTCCAACACCCACGACTTCCTGCTGCGAATCTTCTCCGCCTTCGAACCGAAGCGGCCGGTGCGCATCCTGGCCACGGACGGCGAGTTCCATTCCTTCCGCCGCCAGGCCCAGCGCTGGGAAGAGGCCGGTCTGGCGGTCGTCACGCGCGTGCCCCTGGCGCCGTTCGGCACCTTTCCCGATCGTTTCGTCCAGGCGGCGCAGGGGGGCGGGCACGACTGGATCCTGGTCAGCCAGGTCTTTTTCCGAACCGGCGGACTGTTCGACCGGATCGAGGACCTCGCCGCCCTGGCGCGCCCCGAGGGGCCATGGATCACGCTGGACGGCTATCACGGCTTCATGGCCGTCCCGACCGACCTGTCGGCGGTGGCGGATCGGGTCTTCTATGTCGCGGGCGGCTACAAATACGCCATGGCGGGCGAGGGCGCCTGTTTCCTGCATGCGCCGGACGGGTTCGGCCCCCGCCCCGTCGTCACCGGCTGGTTCGCCGAGTTCGGCGATCTGGAAGGGCCGCCCGGCGGGGTTCCGTATCGGCGGGACGGCGGCCGTTTCTGGGGCGCGACCTTCGACTGTTCGGCCCTGTATCGCTTCAACGCCGTGCGCCGCATGCTGCAGGATCAGGGCCTGACCACCGCCGACGGCGCCGACCACGCGCGCGGTCTGGCGACGCAATTCCAGGCGGCCATCGAAGAAGATCGGGCCGGAGTTCTGTCCCAGGCCGACATCCTCAATCCTGTCGAGGGCGACCGTCCTCGCGCGCGCTTCCTAGCCTTGCGTCACCCCCAGGCGCCGGACTGGCGCGCCAAGCTGCTGGCGGCGGGCGTCGTCTCCGACGTGCGCGACGACGTGATCCGCTTCGGCTTCGGCCTCTATCAGGACGAGGAGGACGTGGCGCGTCTGATCGACGCCTGCCGCACCCTCTGATCCCGCTTCAGAAGAAGGTCGTGTCCTCCTCGCGCCGGGGCAGGGGCGCCGGGCGCGGCGTCTTGGCCGCTGGCGGTCGGGCGCCCGTCGGCGGGTTGCGCGGACGCTCCGCAGCCGGCGCCTGAGGCTGGGCCGTCGGGGACGCAGGCGCAGCTGCGCCGGGCGTGGGGATCGGCCTTGCGGCAGGCGGCGGCAGCTCCGGATAGGCCAGAGACGGGCGCACGGGGGCGGCGACATCCCGTTCCTGCCGACCTGGCGCGGACCTGGCCTCGGGTCTCGGCGTTGCGGCCGTCTCCAGATCGTTTTCGATCCGGGCCCACGTCCGGCTGTCGGAACAGCCGCAGGCGGTCAGGGTCCCGTTCCGGTCCCGCCAGAGGATCAGCGGATAGCGGATCACGACCCCGGCCGGCCGCAGCTTGGCGGTCAGGTCCGCGTCGAACCGCCGCCCGGCCTCGACCATGGCGGCGCGGGACAGGTCTTGATCGGCGCTCGGCAGGCCCGCCGCCGTCCAACTGCGCGCCGGCGTCTCGGCCCAGCGGCGATACAGGCTCCAGTCACGGCTCAGCCACAGTTCGGCGACGGTGGCCCTTTCGGTCGCGGTGGAGCGGGGCGTTCCGTCCTGGTCGGGTCGCGCGAACAGGATCAGCCGGGTCTCCACACCGAGGGCGCGCAGGCGCGGCGCTTCGTCGCGCATGAAGCGTTCCACCGCTTCGCTGTCGCGCCAGCCGACCACATAGACCGGCGGTCCTCCGGCGCCGTCCGACACCCAGGACGCTTCGTCCAGAAGACGCTGCACCCCCTCGGCGTTCGCGGTCGGCAGGACGACGGGCTCGAACCGCGCATGCAGCATCCAGAAGGCGCCGAACCCGACGCCCGCCAGGACCACGCCCATCAGAGCCGACAGCACGGACCAGAAGAAAAAGCGACGCAACGCTGGGGCACTCCGACTTCACCGGACGGCCTTGGATCGAACCCGCGCGCCCACGCTCTTGTCTCCCGAAGCGGCGGCCTTTTCCAGCCTGCTTCCGACCTGCGCGCGCCTGCGGCGTCTTGTCCTCGACAAAGGCTGCGGCAAGGGCCTTGAACCGCGAAGGGCGCATCCCATCTTGGGTCGGACGGCACGGGTTTCTCCCCCCTCCAACCCGTGACGACAGCGAAGCCGACGCCCTCCCCTCCCCAAGTCGGCTCGCGCAGGCCGCCGGACTTCCCCCAGTCCGGCGGCTTTCTCTTTTTGCGGCGCTGCACAATAATTCCAAGGTGATCGCTGTTCATGACAACGATCAGCCCGCAGGGGCTTCCCGAGCGACCGGACCTGGCCTAGTCAACGGGAGTGGCGCTGCGTCGCGCCGCATCCTTTAGCGGCCCCGCCGCGTCGCCCGAGACTGC
This sequence comes from Brevundimonas sp. SORGH_AS_0993, assembly GCF_030818545.1. Classification (NCBI taxonomy): domain Bacteria; kingdom Pseudomonadati; phylum Pseudomonadota; class Alphaproteobacteria; order Caulobacterales; family Caulobacteraceae; genus Brevundimonas; species Brevundimonas sp. SORGH_AS_0993. Next base: position 2,152,845 of record NZ_JAUTAH010000001.1, on the reverse strand, counting down.
TTGTCCATGACCGCCCTCGATCCGAGCCCCGTTCCAGTTCAGCCGATCACCAAGGCCGCGCTTGAGGCGGCCTTCGCCCGGATCGCAGGGTCGGGTCCGGGCGCTGCGGAACGGGACTTCCTGGCCCAGGCGCACGAGGACTACTCCGCCGACGAAACGCCCGAACTGGGCGGCGAGGATCTGGCCGCCCTGCTGGCCGCCTCGTGGGAGGCCGCCAGGACCTATCCGACCGGCTCGCCGCCCCAGATCACCGTCGGAGCCCTGACCGGCGCCAACGGCCAGGCGCTGGACTATGACCTGATCCGCATCGTCCAGGCCGACGCCCCCTTCCTGGTCGACAGCGTCATGGGCGTGCTGGCCGAGGCCGGGGTTTCGGTCCGCGCCCTGTTCCACCCCCTGGTCGAGATCAACGACCGCCGCCTGTCGGTCATCATGCTGGTGATCGACGCCGTGCCGCAGGAGCGCCGCGACGTCCTGGGCGAGGGCCTGGCCCAGACCCTGGCCGACGTCCACGCCGCGGTGGCCGATCACGACGCCATGAACGGCCTGATGCGCCAGGCTGTGAAACGTCTGGAAGAGACCCCCCCGCCGGTCGATCCGGCCGTCCTGGCCGAGAATATCGCCTTCCTGAAGTGGCTGAAGGGCGACCATTTCGTCTTCCTGGGCGCGCGCGACTACGACTATCCCCGCGCCGCCGACGGCGACTACGAGGCCGAGGCCGCCCTCAGCCAGTCCGGCGCGGGCCTGGGCATCCTGGCCGATCCGGAGCGCACGGTGCTGCGTCGCGCATCCGAACCCGCCGTCCTGACCCGCCAGATGCGCCGGCAACTGGACCTGTCCGAGCCGGTGACGGTGGCCAAGGCCAACTCCCGCTCGCGCGTGCATCGCCGCGCCTACATGGATTACGTCGGGGTCAAACGCTATGGCCCGGACGGCAAGGCGACGGGCGAGACCCGCTTCGTCGGCCTGTTCACCTCCGACGCCTACGACAAGTCGGCCAGCGAAGTGCCACTGGTCCGGCGCAAGGTCGCCAACGCCCTTACCCGCGCCGACAAGGCCCCCGGCAGCCACAACGAAAAGCGGCTGAAGAACATTCTGGAGAATTATCCGCGCGACGAGCTGTTCCAGATCCGCGAGGACGAGCTGCTGTCCATCGCTCTGGGCATCCTGCACCTCTATGATCGGCCGCGCATCCGCCTGTTCTCGCGTCAGGACCCGTTCGACCGCTTCGTCTCGGTCCTGTGCTTCATCCCGCGCGAACGGTTCGACGCGGCGGTGCGCGAGCGCATCGGCCAGATCGTGGCCCGCGCCTGGGGCGGCCGCATCTCGGCCTGGTATCCGCAACTGTCCGACGCGCCCCTGGTCCGCGTCCATTACATCATCGGCGTCGAGCCCGGGAACCATCCGATCCCCGATCCGGTCCAGCTGGAGCAGGACGTGGCCGAGGCCGGCCGCGGCTGGGTCGATCGGTTCGAATCCGCCCTGCGCCGCGCCGACATCGACGATGTCGAGGTAGGGCCGCTCAGCGCCCGCTGGGCCCGCGCCTTCGGCGCCGCCTACCGCGACCGCTACGACGCCGACGAGGCGGCTGTGGACCTGCGCGAAATGGATCGGCTGAACGCCGACGGCCGCATCGGGATGGGCGAGCCTGTCGCCGTGCGCGCCTTCCGCCGCGACGACGACAGCCCCCTGCAATTCCGCTTCAAGATGTATCGGCGCGGCCCGGCCGTCCCCCTGTCGGACGTCCTGCCGATCATGGCCGACATGGGTCTGAAGACGCTTGAGGAATACGGCTATCCGATCCGTCCGGCGGGCGATGAGGAAATCCACGTCCACGAGTTCCTGATGGAGGATCCACGCGGCGGCGACCTGATCTTCGCCGACGTCAAGGCGCCGTTCGAGCGCGCCTTCGCCGCCGTCTGGAATGGCCGGACCGAAAGCGACGGCTTCAACCGCCTGGTCATCGAACTGGGCGTGGAATGGCGCGAGGCCGCCCTGATCCGCACGCTGGCCCGCTATCGCCAGCAGACCGGCCTCGATCCGTCCCAGGCGGTGCAGGAAGAAGCCCTGCGCGAATATCCCGACGTGTCGCGCGCCCTGTTGTCGCTGTTCAGGGCCAAGTTCGACGAGGCCGACGGCGATGTCGCGGCCCGTGAGGCGCAGGTGGTCGAGCTGGACGCCAGGATCACGGCCCTGCTTCAGGACGTGAAGAGCCTGGATCACGACCGGGCGCTGCGGCGGATCGCGGCCCTGATCGGAGCGATCAAGCGCACCAATTATTTCCAGGTCGATGCGGACGGCCAGCCCAAGCCGCATATTTCGATCAAGATCGCCTCGCGCGAGCTGGAAGACCTGCCCCTGCCCAAGCCCTACCGCGAAATCTTCGTCTGGGCGCCGCATGTCGAGGGCGTGCACCTGCGTTTCGGGCCTGTCGCGCGCGGCGGCCTGCGCTGGTCCGACCGCCGCGACGACTTCCGCACCGAGGTCCTGGGTCTGGTCAAGGCCCAGCAAGTGAAGAACGCCGTCATCGTGCCCGTCGGCTCCAAGGGCGGCTTCTATCCCAAACAGCTGCCCCGCACGACCGACCGCGAGGCGGTTCAGGCCGAGGCCATCCGCGCCTACCGCACCTTCCTGTCCGGCCTGCTGGACATCACCGACAACATCGCCGCCGACGGGTCGGTGGTGCGGCCGGCCCATGTGGTCGCCTGGGAGCAGGACGACCCTTATCTGGTCGTCGCCGCCGACAAGGGCACGGCGACGTTCTCCGACATCGCCAACGGCGTGTCGGCCGCCTACGGTTTCTGGCTGGGCGACGCCTTCGCGTCCGGCGGGTCTGTCGGCTACGACCACAAGGGCATGGGCATTACCGCCCGCGGCGCCTGGGAGGCGGTCAAGCGTCACTTCCGCGAGATCGGCAAGGACATCCAGACCCAGCCCTTCACCATGGTCGGCGTCGGCGACATGTCCGGTGACGTCTTCGGCAACGGGGCCCTTCTGTCCAAGGCCACGCGCCTGGTCGCCGCCTTCGACCACCGCGACATCTTCATCGATCCGAACCCGGACCACGAGACCGGCTGGATCGAGCGCAAACGCCTGTTCGACCTGCCGCGCTCGTCCTGGCAGGACTATGACAAGGCCCTGATCTCGGAAGGCGGCGGCGTCTTCTCGCGCGCGGCCAAGTCGATCCAGCTGACGCCCCAGATCAAGGCGGCGCTGGATATCGCCGAGGACGTGCTGGACCCGGTCAGCCTGATCCGCGCCATACTGAAGGCGCCGGTCGAGCTGCTCTATCTCGGCGGCATCGGCACCTATGTGAAGTCGCCCGCCGAAACCGACGCCCAGGTCGGGGACAAGGGCACCGACGCCCTGCGCATCAACGGCGACGAACTGCGGGTCCAGGTGGTGGGCGAGGGCGCGAACCTGGGGTTCACCCAGGCCGGCCGGATCGTGTTCGCCCAGAACGGCGGACGCATCAATACCGACGCCATCGACAACTCGGCCGGCGTGGACACCTCCGACCACGAAGTCAACATCAAGATCCTGGTCGGTTCGGCCGTGACCAACGGCGTCCTGCCGGTGGAGGAGCGCGCGGCGCTTCTGGCCTCCATGACCGACGAAGTGGGTCTGAAGGTCCTGGCCCACAACTACGACCAGACCCTGGCCTTGTCGCTGCAGCAGGCCGAAGGCGCAGCCGCCCTGGACGCCCAGGAACGGTTCATGCAGACCCTGTCGGCGCGCGGCAAACTGGACCGCAAGGTCGAGGGCCTGCCCAGCAGTCTGCGGATCAAGGAGATGATGGCGGCCAGCATCCCGCTGGCCCGGCCCGAATTGGCCGTGCTGACGGCCTATGGCAAGCTGGAGCTGTCGGACGACATCGTGGCTTCCAGTGCGCCCGAGGATCCGTTCTTCGAGCAGATTCTGGTCCGCTACTTCCCGGACGCCCTGGCGCGGTTCGAGCCCGAGATGAAGAGCCACCGGCTGCGGCGCGAGATCATCGCCACCGTCCTGTCGAACGAAGTGGTCAACATGTGCGGCCCGACCTTCCCCGACCGCCTGCGCGGCTCGGCGGAATGCGACACCACCGCCCTGATCATCGCCTTCGAGGCCGCGCGGCGGGCCTTCCGCCTGGACGAGGCCTGGGATGTCGTCTCGGCTCTGGACCTGAAAATCTCGGCCGAGGCCCAGATCGCCCTGTATCAGGAGATCGCCGTCGTCCTGCGTCGCCAGACCTTCTGGCTGGCCCGCCGCGCCAAGAAGGGCATGACGGTCCAGGCCCTGATCGACCAGTATCGCCCTGCCGCCGACGCGCTTCAGACCGAAGGCCAGGACGTGCTGTCGCGCTTCGAACAGGGTCGTCTGGAGGACCGCGTGCGTCGTTTCGCCGACATGGGCGCGCCCGAGGACCTGGCCCGCTCCATCTCGATCATGCGGCCGCTGGTCGCCGTCGCGGACATCGGCGACCTGGCCCAGGAGGCCGGCTGGCCAGTCGCGGCCATGGCGCGCCTGTATCACCAGGTCGGAGCCGCCTTCGATTTCGACCGCCTGCGCGCCGCCGCCGGCTCCATCCCCTCGGCGGACCATTTCGACCGTCTGGCGGTGCGTCGTCTGATCGAGGACCTGATGAACGAGCAGGCGACCCTGACGCGGGCGGTGGCCAAGGCGTCGGACCCGTCCGTCGGCGTCAGCGAAGATGCGGCCGAGGCCGCCGTCGACGCCTGGATCGGCTCCAAACAGGCGGTGGTGGAGGGCGTCCGCGCCTCGGTGGACGAGATCGAACAGTCCGGCTCGGGCTGGACCTTCGCCAAGCTGACCATCGCCAACGCCACCATCCGCGACCTGGCGACGGCGGCGCTCTGACCGGCCTGCCCGTCGTCCTGTCCGGCCAGACGCTCGGGCCATGCCGTCGGGCCGGGCGACGGGACCGCTTGACGAAGTCCGCGCCGCACGGCCTCTTCGTCGTCCCATAGGCGGGCAGGGGAGGTCGTCATGCCGAGAAAATTCCTGATCGTCGTCGACGACAGCCCCGAGTTCGAGGCGGCGCTGCGCTTCGCCTGCCGGCGCGCCCGCTCGACCGGCGGCCATGTCGTCCTGCTGCGCGTCCTGCCCTCCAACAGCGACGCCCACTGGTCTGGCGCGCGCGAGGAGATCGAGCGTCAGCAGCGCGAGGAGGCGGAGGCCCTGCTGAACCGCCTGGGGGAGGAGGTGCTGGAGCGCGCCGGCGCCGCCCCCGTCTTCCTGATCGAGCAGGGCGAGCCCCAGGACACGATCAGGAAGGTCGTCTCGGCCGACCCGGACATCAAGATCCTGGTTCTGGCCGCCGGCTCCGGCTCGCGCGGGCCCGGCCCCCTGGTTTCGGCCATCCTCAAACAGGGCGCCCAGATCGGCGGACGCAAGCTGCCGGTCACGATCGTGCCGGGCGAACTGACCGAGGAGGAGATCGAGGACCTGGCCTAGAGACCGATTTGGGCCTCAACCCTTCGGGACCAGGCGCCACATCCGCAGCGGATGGCGAACCGTGCCCGCCTCGGCGCCGGCCCGGTCTCCGCGCCCCATATAGAGATCGGCCCGCACCGGGCCGCGAATGGCCGAGCCGGTGTCCAAAGCCATGGCCAGGCCGCGATAGCTGGCGGTCGCCCCGCGCAGATCGCCCCCATCCGCCTCCAGCCAGACCAGGTCGCCATAGCGCCAGCGGGACGGATCGACCGCCACGGCGCGCCGCTCGGTCAGCGGCAGGCCCGCCGCGCCGGGCGGATGGCCGCTGTCGTCCGGGTCAAGCCGGAAAAAGATGTAGCGGGGGTTCAACGCCATCACCGCCTGGGCCTCCGGCCCCCGATGCGAGGCCAGCCAACCCCGGATCGCGTCGCCCGATGTGCCGTTCTCCGGCAACAGGCCCTGGCGCGCCATGGGGCGGGCGACGCCCACGAAGGGCTTGCCGTTGTCAGCGGCGTAGGCGGCGCGACCGCGCGTCCCGTCCTCGAACGTCAGATAGCCGGAGCCCTGGATCTGCATGAAGAACAGGTCTTCCGGACGCATCCAGGCCAGGGCCTGGTCGGGCCGGGCGCGCGCCTCGATGGCCGCCCGGTCGCCTGCACCGCGCGGATCGGCAGGCTTGGGCAGGACGGGAGCCGAGAATTCGGCGTCGGGCGCGCGTCGGGCCGGATACTCCGGCGCGAAATAGGCGGTCAGCATGCCCGGTCGACCATCGGCCGTCGCTACCGGCTGGGCGCTGAAACCCGCTTCGAAGAAGGCGCGGGCGTCGGACGGAGTGACGGTCGTTGTCGTCGCCAGGGCCTTGGCCCGGCTGCAGACGGCGCGGGCGACCGTCTCGCGCGCCGCGCCGCAGCCGTCCACATAGGCGCGGAAGGCCGCCAGATGATCCTCGTCGTTCCAGCCGGGCAGGACCGCCGGGCTGACCGCATCGCCCGGCCGGACCGGCGCCGGTTCCGGCAGGGGCGACGGTGGCGGCGTATAAGGGACCGGCCCACCGATCTGTCCGGTTGCCGCCGTGGTCGTCGGCGTCATCGGCCCGGTCGAACAGGCCGCCAAAATCGAGGCTGCCAGAATCGAGGCTGTCAGGGTCAAGGCCGGCAGGACCGAAGCCCGTCCCAGCCCCGGCGGCCCTCCGGCCGAGGACGCCATCAGGCGCTGGCCGGTTCGACGCGCGCCAGGACCCAGTTCGGGTCCGCCGCGCCCAGGGCGCGTTCGAAGGTCCAGTGTTCGGCCGTGCGGCGCTCCTCGATCACAGGATCGCCCTCGCCCGAAGCCTTGGCGACCTGGCTGCGCAGTTCGGCCAGGAAGCGGATCTTGGCCACGGCCTTGTCCCCCTCTGCGGTCGCCGCTTCCAGGTCGGCGCGGGGCGGAAACAGGAACTCCACCGTCTCGGTCTCGCCGCGCGCCTCGCGCGCCGCGATGCCGGCTTCGAACGAGGCCATGACGGCCGGCGTCAACAGGGGCTTCAGCGCGGCGCGGTCGCCGGCGGCGTAACCGCGCACGATGATCTCATACGCCTGGCGCGCGCCCTCGACGAAACGGACGGGATCGAAGGCGGGGTCGCGCGCCTTCAGGCCGGCGACGGCCGCCTGGGTGGCGGCGTCCACGGCCGACTGGGACTTGGCGGCCTCGGGCGCGGTCGGGGCGGGCAGGGGGGTCTTGGCGTCTTCCTGGGGCTGACGGCCGACCTTCTTGCCCAGCACATTGTACAGTTGGAACAAGACGAAGGCCGCGATTACGGCGAAGACGACGATCTGGAACTGGACCGGCAGATTCAAGACGACATTCCTGTAGCGGCGACGGGCGCGCGCTGGCGCGCCCTGGAGGATTAGGGGCTCATATAGGGCGAAGCAAGGCGCGGCGCGCCCCCTGAAAGCGGCCGACGTTGCGGCGAAGCGTCCCGGCATGGTAGTCGCGGCCCCTCATTCCCGGCCGGACCGGCCCTGATCCGAAGACTGCCTTTCATGACCGACGCTGCACCGCCCGCCGAAACGCCGAACGGCGACCAACCGCAACAGGGCCAACTTCAGGGCCAACCCGCCGGACCCGGCTTCCGCATCCTGGCCCAATATGTGCGCGATTTCTCGTTCGAGAATCCGCGCGCGCCGGAATCCCTGCGCATCGACGGCAAGCCCGCCATCGACCTGGGCGTGGAGATGGCCGCCCAGGGTCGCCCCGACGGCCTGTTCGAACTGGACCTGAAGCTGTCGATCAAGGCCACGCACGAGAACCAGCCGGTCTTCCACGTCGAACTGGTCTATGGCGGCCTGTTCCAGCTGGCCAATGTGCAGGAGCAGGACATCGAGCCCATGCTGCTGATCGAGTGCCCGCGCTACCTCTTCCCCTTCGCCCGCGAGATCATCTCGGGCGCGACAGCGGACGGCGGCTTCTATCCCCCGTTCCAACTGGATCCGATCGACTTCGCGGCCATCTACATCGCCCGCCAGCAGCAGATCGCCCAGCAACCGGTCGAGACCGGCCAGGCCTGATCCAGCGGTTCAGGACAATGACGAAACGAGGCGGCCCTTGGCGGGGCCGCCTTTTTCATGCGGGTTGGGTCGCAGGGATCTCCAGAAAGGTCACGCCGTGGGCCTGCCACAGCGACTGGTCCTTCAGAACCGAAGCCAGGAAGGCGACGTGGGCCGCCTGTTCCGCCTCGGTCGAGCGCGGGGCCAGGGGACGCGGGCGGGCGCCATAGGCCGCGACCTCGATGCGGCCGCCGGGGCCGCGTCCGCTCACGGCCGACGACAGGTCCAGCACCCGCTCCTTGCCGCCCCTCAGCTCCAGATAGACCTCGGCCAGCAGCCGGGCGTCGATCAGGGCGCCGTGCAGCGTCCGCTCGACCAGCGACACCTTGTAGCGTTTGCACAGGGCGTCCAGCGAGTTGGGCATGCCCGGAAACCGCGTCTGCGCCAGCTTCAGCGTGTCGATCCAACGCGGTTCGCCGGTGATCGGGCGGCCGCAGCGGTTCAGTTCGAAGTCGATGAAGTTACGGTCGAACGCCGCGTTGTGGGCGATCATCTGGGCGTCGCCGACGAAGTCCATCAGATCGTCGACGATCTCGTGAAACTTCGGGGCGTCCTTCACCTTCTCATCGGTGATGCCGTGCACCTTGATGGCGTCGGCGGGGATGGACCGTTCGGGGTTCACGAAGCGGTGGAAGGTGCGGCCCGTCGGCAGCAAGTCCAACAGCTCGATGCAGCCGACCTCGATCAGCCGATCACCCGTCCTGGGGTCGAAGCCGGTGGTTTCCGTATCCAGAACGATCTCGCGGGCCATAGTCTCTTAATGAGGCGGTTCGCGGTCGCGGGAAAGGCCCCCGGCCCCTTTCAGTCGGGGATGGATCGCCTGGATCGGCGCGGCGCCCAGTCCGGGTCCAGCACCGTGGCCACAATGGCCTCGACCTGGGCGCGGGCGGCTTCCAGTCCCTTTCCGGTGTCGACGATGAAGTCGGCCCGCGCGCGTTTTTCGGCGTCGGGCGTCTGGCGCGCCAGAATGGCCTCGAACCGTTCGCGCGTCATGCCTGGACGGGCCAGGACGCGCTCGGCCTGAACCGCCGCCTCGGCCGTCACAACCACGACGGCGTCCACCGCCCGGTCTCCGCCCGTCTCGAACAGCAGGGGGATGTCCAGCACCGCCAGACGCACCCCGGCCCGCCGCGCCGCCTCCAGATCGGCCCGCCGTCCCTGGGCGACCAGCGGATGGACGATGTTCTCCAGCCGGCGAAAGGCGGTTTCGTCGCGGCCCAGGACCTGGGCCAGGCGTGTGCGGTCCACCGCCCCGTCCACCACCACGCCCGGAAAGGCCTGGCCCACCGGGGCGACCGCCGCCCCGCCGGGGGCGTACAGCCGATGCACGGCGGCGTCGGCGTTCCAGATCACGGCGCCCAGATCGGCGAACAGAGCCGTCGTCGTGGACTTGCCCATGCCGATGGAGCCGGTCAGGCCCAGGACGATCACGCCGGCGCCTCGCCCAGATGCGCCAGCAGCAGGGTCCTGAGGTCCAGCGGCGGCGGCGGGCGACGGAACAGGGCCTCGAACGAGGGCGCCGCCTGGCCGATCAGCATCGACAGGCCGTCCACCGTCTTCAGACCCCGCGCCCGCGCCGCCATCAGGAAGGGCGTCCACAAAGGCTTGTAGGTCATGTCCATCACGACCGTTCCGGGCGCGATCCGGTCGAAATCCACATCAGGCTGGACACTCAGCGCGTTGATGATCAGGGCCGCGCCGTCGAACGCCGCGCTGGCCGGCATGACCCGCACCGACGGCCCCAGGTCGGCGGCCAGAGCCTCGGCCCGTTCCAGCGAGCGGTTGACGATCCGCACCTCTGCGCCGGCCTCGACCAGGGCGCCCGCCGCGGCCCGCGCCGCGCCGCCGGCGCCCAGCATGATCACCGCCCGTCCGTTCAGCGCCAGTTCCGGCGCCTGTTCCTTCAGGCCGCGCATCAGGCCGATACCGTCGGAACTGTCGGCCCGCACCCGTCCGTCCTCGAACGTCAGAATGTTGGCCGAGGCCGTCAGCCGCGCCGCCGCCGTCGCGTCGTCGGCCAGGGCGAACGCCTGTTCCTTGAACGGAGCGGTGACGTTCAGTCCCTGCACCAGACCTGCGCGGCCGGCCGCCACCAGGGTCTGGAACCCCGCCGCGTTCCGCGGCGCAAAGGGGGCATAGACGCCGTCGATCCCGCCCGCCGCCAGCCAGGCGTTGTGGATGATCGGGCTCAGCGAATGGGCGACCGGCTGGCCGGCGATACCGGCGACGACCGCCGCCCCGGAGATGCGATGTCCGATCATGCCGTCAGAACTCCTGTGCGGCGCAGTTCCGCCAGGACGGGCCACAAGGGCAGACCCAGAACAGTGAAATAGTCTCCGTCCACCGCCTCGAACAGCTGAGATCCCATCCCTTCCAGCCGATAGGACCCGACGCAGGCCAGCAGGGCCTCGCCCTCGGCTTCAAGATAAGCGTCCAGAAAGGCGTCGGAAAAGTCGCGCATCCGCATCCGCACCGTATCGACGCCGGACCAGACCACCTGGCCCTTGGTCGCCAAGGCCGCGCCGGAATGCAGATGGTGCGTCTTGCCGCGCATCGCCCTCAGCCGCTCGCGCGCCGTCTCCAGTGTCGGCGCCTTGGAGATCAGGCGGTTCTCGAAGGCCAAGGTCTGATCCGATCCCAGGACCCAGGCCGTCTCGTCGTCGCGCGACACGGCCACAGCCTTGGCCTCGGCTAGACGCACCGCCAGGGCCGCGGCGTCCAGATCGCCCGACTCCGCCTTGATCGCCGCCTCGTCCACCCCGGCCACGCGCACCGCGAAAGGCACGCAGGCGTTCTCCAGCATGGCCCGACGCGCGGCGCTCTTGGACGCCAGGATCAGGGCGCCGGGTCCAGCCCCCAAAGCGATCTCGCTCACCACGTCGTCCCGATCTTCTGGTTTCTGTGCTCGCTGAGCAGGTTGGTGATGGCGGCCGCCGTCTCCTCGACCGAGCGGCGAGTCACGTCGATGGTCGGCCAGCCCCGCCGTTCGAAGGCTCGGCGCGCCTTGATCGTCTCTTCGCGCACGGCGTCCTGATCGGTGTAGCTGGAGCCCTGGTTGGCGTTCAGGGTCTCGATCCGGTTGCGGCGAATCTGGACCAGCCGGTCGGGCGAGACGGTCAGGCCGATCACCAGCGGGTTCTTCAACTGGGTCAGGCGCTCGCCGTCCTCCTGGCCCGGCACCAGGGGCACATTGGCCGCCCGGATGCCTCGGTGCGCCAGATAGATGCAGGTCGGGGTCTTGGAGGTGCGGCTGACCCCGCACAGCACGACGTCGGCGCCTTCCAGCTGTTCCAGCGTGCCTTGGCCGTCGTCATAGGCCATGGCGAAGTCCAGGGCCGCGATCCGGTTGAAATAGTCGTGGTCCAGAGCGTGCTGGGCGCCGACGCGCGACGACAGAGCCGCCCCCAGATAGCGCGACATGGCCCCGACCAGCGGGTCCAGCGCCCCGATCTGCGGCATGTCCAGCCGTCGACAGCCCTCTTCCAGCTGTTCGCGCAGATCCCGGTCCACCAGGGTGTGCAGCACCACGCCCGGCGCCGAGGCCACCTCCTCCAGCACCCGCTCCATCTGTTTGGTCGAGCGGACCAGGGCGTAGATGTGTTCGATGGGAATGACGCCGTCGAACCGGGCCGTGACGGCCTTGGCCATGGCGTTCAACGTCTCGCCGGTCGAGTCCGACACCAGATGCACATGGAAATAGGTCGCCAGGCGAAGCGGTCGGGCAGGGCTCATTCGAACAGTCCGGACGGTTCCGGTCCCTGTGGAAAGGGTGGGGGCGATCCGGCAAGGCCGGGGCGCCGTTCTCCATAGCCGCTGATCCGACGGGGGGCGAGCGGGGATGACGATGGGCGACGCCGCCGCCTGGCGCCCGGTTGATCCCAAGGCGGATGACCGACTTCGCCTCGGCTGTGGAAAATCCTAACGAGAGGTTAACGCCGCTTAACCGCGTTCACAGCCTCGCGGCCCGCAAAGTCCGGCGCTTTAAGGCTTTGTTAAGGATTATCCACGGGTGGAAGAACTGGTCCAGCCATCCCCTTTAAGGATGGGGCCGGCGGGGATATCCGCTTTTGTTCCGGGGGCGACGACGGAGTCTTCCCCGACTTTCCACGGCCCTACCTGCCTCTACGAATCTTTTAATTCTTATTCTGATTAGGGATTGAGAGCGGGGAACTGTGACCTTAATCGTCCGACATGACCGATCTCGACGCGATCCAGACCCCGACGGCCCAGCCGGTCCCCCGGATCATCCGCGCCCTGGCCGGCGAGACCTTGGATCGGCCCCCCGTCTGGTTCATGCGCCAGGCTGGACGGTATTTGCCCGAATATCGACGCCTGCGGGCCGAGGCGCCGGATTTCGTCGCCTTCTGTCTGAACCCCGAAATGGCCGCCGAGGCGACGCTTCAGCCCATGCGCCGGTTCGGTTTCGACGCGGCCATCGTTTTCGCCGACATTCTTCTGATCCCCCGCGCCCTGGGCCAGGACGTGTGGTTCGAGGCGGGCGAGGGGCCGCGGCTGGGCGAAATGCCGATCCCGGGCCGTATGGCCGAGCGGGCCCCGGCGGCGGGCGAGCATCTGGCGGCCGTGGGTCAGACCCTGTCCCTGGTGCGCGCGGCCCTGGAGCCGGAGCGGGCCCTGATCGGGTTCGCAGGCGCGCCCTGGACGGTGGCGACCTATATGTTGGACGGCGAACACCGCACCATCGGCAAGGGCGAACGCGCCCAGGCGCGCACCTACGCCTATGCCGACCCTAGGCGCGTGGACGAGACGCTGGAGGTCCTGGTCGAGGCCACGGCCCGCTATCTGAAGATGCAGGCCGACGCCGGCGCCCAGGTTCTGAAGATATTCGAGAGCTGGGCCGAGGGCCTGCCGGACGACCTGTTCGAACGCCTTGTCCTGAAACCACACCAGGCCCTGGTCCAGCGCGTGCGCGACTTGGGCGTCACCGTCCCGCTGATCGGCTTTCCGCGCGGTTCGGCCGCACTTGCCGAACGATACGCCGAACAGGTGGCCGTCGACGCCGTCGCCCTGGACACGGCCTGTCCGCTTGAGGTCGGTCGGCGCGTGCAGCAGATCAAGCCGATCCAGGGCGCGCTGGACCCCCTGCTTCTGCGCGCGGGCGGCGAACTGCTGGACCACCGGGTCGATCAGCTGATGGACGCCTGGGGCCAGGGGCCGTGGATCTTCAATCTGGGCCACGGCATCCTGCCGGACGTGCCGATCGACCATGTCGAACGGGTTCTGAAACGGATCGGCGCCCAATGACGGGAGCGAAGCCAGGGCGTCGCATCGCGGTGGTGCTGTTCAATCTGGGCGGACCGGACGACCAGGCTTCGGTCAAACCCTTCCTGTTCAACCTGTTCAACGATCCGGCCATCATCGGCCTTCCCGGGATCGTGCGCACGCCGTTGGCGCGACTGATCTCCAGCAGGCGCGAGGCCGGCGCCCAGGCGAACTACGCCCTGATGGGCGGGGGATCGCCCCTGCTGTCCGAAACCCGTCGCCAGGCCGAAGCTCTGGAAGCCGTGCTGAACGGCCGCCTGGACGCCGATACGGTGCGGGTCTTCATCGCCATGCGCTACTGGAGCCCCCTGACCGAGGAGACGGCCGCCGATGTGGCGGCCTTCGGGCCGGACGAGGTGGTGCTGTTGCCGCTTTACCCTCAGTTCTCGACCACCACGACCCAGTCTTCGTTCAGGGCCTGGGCCGCCGCCTACGCCGGGCCGGGCGTCAGCCGCGCCGTCTGCTGCTATCCGGCCGCGACCGGCTGGATCGAGGCCCAGGCCCAGGCCATAGGCGAAAAGCTGGACGAGGCGGCCGGTCGGCCCGTGCGGGTGCTGTTCTCGGCCCACGGCATCCCCGAGAAGCTGGTGACGGCGAAGGGCGATCCCTATCAGGAACAGATAGAAACCACGGTCTCCGCCGTGGTCGCCGCCATCGAGGCCCGGCGCGGCCCCATCGACCACGCCATCTGCTATCAGAGCCGGGTGGGACCGATGAAATGGCTAGGCCCCTCGACGCCGGACGCCATCGAACAGGCGGCCAAGGACGGGGTGGGCGTCGTCATCACCCCCATCGCCTTTGTCTCCGAACATATCGAGACCCTGGTGGAGTTGGACATCGAATACGGCGAACTGGCCCATGAAAAGGGGGCCAGTCCCTATCTGCGGGCGCCGGCGGTGGGGATCGAACCGTTGTTCATCGAGGCTCTGGCCGACGCGGCCCGCGATGCTCTGTCCCGCACCGGGGTCGCCCCGTTCGGTCTGGGCTGCAAGGCGGGCTGGAAGGCCTGTCCCCATCGTCACGCAAAGGATGCGGCATGAACGCCTATGACACCGCGCGCGGCCTGCACATTCTGGCGGTGATCGCCTGGATGGCCGGTCTGTTGTTCCTGCCGCGCCTTTACGCCTATGACGCCGAGCAGAACGCCAAGCCCGAGCCCTTGCGCGGCGAGATGCAGGCCCTGCTGCGTCAGTGGCAGACCCGGCTTTTACGCATCATCCTGAACCCGGCCATGATCCTGGCTTGGGGTTTCGGTCTGTGGCTGATCCATCTGGACGTCGCCGCGCGCGGTGTGGGCTTTCTCGCCGAACCCTGGATGATCGCCAAGCTGACCGGCGTGGTCCTGCTCAGCGGCTGGCACGGCTTCCTGGCCGCCCAGCGCAGGAAGATCGCCGCCGGCGCGTCGAAATACTCCGGCAAGTTCTGGCGTATGACCAACGAGATCCCGTTCCTGCTGGCCATCGTCATGGTGCTGTCGGTGACGACGGAGTGGACGTTCCGCTGATCGTCGGCTGACCCTGGCTTGTGCGGCGCCGCTTGACCCGCAGGTCCGCCTGTGGTTTCGCTGGCCGCGAACCGTTCGGCCTGACCGGCGGTCCCTCTCTCTTCGCGACGCCCGCTGGCCTTGATCGGCGGGAGCCCGTCGCGCCCTCCCTTCCGGCCCCAGGGCCAGACCATTCCGAGACCCGACGCCGCACCGCCCCGGTGCGCGCCCGCGAGCCTGCATCATGACCGACGTCCGCGACACCGACACCGATTCCCCCGAGGTCGAAGCCCTCGAACCCGCCCATCACGGCGCCGCCCATGAGCCGGGCGAGGCCGCCGGCGCCGATTCCGGCGTGGACACGACGGCCGAGGACGAAGAGGACGGCGAACCCGTCGTTCCCAACGGCCGCATCACCTTGGCGGAGCTGAACGAGAAGACGCCGGCCGATCTCGTGGCCTTCGCCGAACAGCTGGAGGTCGAGAACGCCTCGAATCTGCGCAAGCAGGATCTGCTGTTCGCCATCCTCAAGGCTCTGTCGGACGAGGAAGTCGAGATCATCGCCGACGGCGTGCTGGAAATCCTGCCCGACGGTTTCGGCTTCCTGCGCAGTTCCGACGCCAACTATCTTCCGGGGCCGGACGATATCTATGTGTCGCCGTCCCAGATTCGCCGCTTCGGCCTGCGGTCGGGCGACACCGTCCACGGCGCCGTGCGCGGCCCGCGCGAGGGCGAACGCTACTTCGCCCTGCTGAAGGTCGACACGATCAATCTGGAAGACCCGGAACTGGTCAAGACCAAGGTCCTGTTCGACAACCTGACGCCCCTCTATCCCGAGGAGCGGCTGCACATGGAAATCCAGGACCCGACCCTGAAGGACCGATCGGGCCGGGTCATCGACATCGTCGCCCCGCTGGGCAAGGGTCAGCGCTGCCTGATCGTGGCCCCGCCGCGCGTCGGCAAGACGGTGATGCTGCAGAACATCGCCAAGTCGATCGAGAAGAACCACCCCGAGGTCTTCCTGATCGTCCTCCTGATCGACGAGCGCCCGGAAGAAGTCACCGACATGCAGCGCACGGTGAAGGGCGAGGTCGTGGCTTCCACCTTCGACGAGCCCGCCACGCGCCACGTCGCCGTCGCCGAAATGGTGATCGAAAAGGCCAAGCGTCTGGTCGAGCACAAGAAGGACGTGGTGATCCTGCTGGACTCCATCACCCGCCTGGGCCGCGCCTATAACGCCACCGTCCCGTCGTCGGGCAAGGTGCTGACGGGCGGCGTCGACGCCAACGCCCTGCAGCGGCCCAAGCGCTTCTTCGGCGCCGCGCGCAATGTGGAGCAGGGCGGTTCGCTGACCATCATCGCCACGGCCCTGATCGACACCGGCAGCCGCATGGACGAGGTGATCTTCGAAGAGTTCAAGGGCACCGGCAACTCGGAAATCGTGCTGGACCGCAAGGTGGCGGACAAGCGCATCTTCCCCGCCATCGACGTGCTGAAGTCCGGCACCCGCAAGGAAGATCTGATCACGCCCAAGGATCAGCTGGCCAAGACCTATGTTCTGCGCCGCATCCTGAACCCCATGGGGCCGCAGGACGCGATCGAGTTCCTGCTCGACAAGTTGCGTCAGTCCAAGAACAACGCCGACTTCTTCCAGTCCATGAACACCTGATCGGGCGCCATCGCGGGCAGGGTCGGCGCCTCGAACAGTCGCCTGAGTTGCGCTGGCGTTGGGAGAGCACAGACATGTTTCACATGAAACAGGAGACAGTGCGATGAAAATCAATGTCGAGGTGGACTGCACACCGGCCGAGGCGCGGGCCTTTCTGGGCCTGCCCGACGTCGCGCCCTTGAACGAGGCCATGGTGTCCGAGATGCAGAAGCGGATGCAGGCCAATGTCGCGGCGATGCAGCCCGAAGAGCTGATGAAGACATGGACCAGCTTCGGCCTTCAGGCCCAAGACCAATTTCGTCGCCTGATGGAAGCCGCCGTCAAGTGAACCCCGCCGGTCCGCTCAGTGCCGGCTGAGAGGCGGCCGCCCATCATGACCGACACCATCTTCGCTCTGGCCACCCCGCCCGGTCGCGGGGCTATCGCCGTGATCCGCCTGTCCGGGCCTGCGGTCGATGCGACCCTGACAGCTCTGGGCGCCACGCGATTGAAGCCTCGCCTGGCGGCCGTGCGCGACCTGATCCACGACGGCGCGGTCATCGACCAGGCGCTGGTCCTGCGCTTCGTCGCGCCCAACAGCTATACGGGCGAAGACGCCGCTGAACTGCATCTGCATGGCGGCCGGGCGGTGGTGGAGGCGGCCAGCCGCGCCCTGATCGATCTGGGCGTCCGGCCCGCAGAGCCGGGGGAGTTCACGCGCCGCGCTTTCCAGAACGGTCGGATGGACCTGACCCAGGCCGAGGCGGTGGCCGACCTGATCGACGCCGAAACCACGGCCCAGGCGAAACAGGCCCTTGGCCAGCTGGATGGTCGACTCAGCGAGACCTATGCCGGCTTCCGGCGTGATCTGCTCCAGGCCCTGGCCTTGGTCGAGGCCGAGATCGACTTTCCCGACGAGGAGGTGCCGGACAATCTGGCCCGCACCGCCGGGCCGGTGCTGGATCGGTTGGCCGAGGATCTGAGCCGCGCCGTGGAGACGGGCCGACGCGGCGAGCGGGTCAGAGACGGTTATCGCATCGTGCTGATCGGAGAGACGAATGCGGGCAAGTCGTCGCTGTTCAACGCCCTGGTCGCGCGGGAAGCGGCCATCGTCACGCCTATCGCCGGCACGACCCGGGATGTGCTGGATGCCGACCTGATCATCGGCGGCTACGCCGTGACCCTGTCCGATACGGCCGGCCTGCGCGACAGCGATGATCCGGTGGAAGCGGAAGGGGTGCGCCGCGCCCGCCAGCGCGCCGAACAGGCGGATCTTCGCCTGTGGGTCCGGGCCCCGGGCGATCCTGCTGGAACCGCCGCCGACTACGTCCGCCCTGGCGACCTGATCGTGGCGAACAAGGCGGACCAGGGCGCGGTCGTTCACGACCCGGCCTTCGCAGCTTTGTCGGTCAGTACGGCGACGGGGCAGGGGTTGGCCGTGTTGCGGGACTGGATCGCCGCGCGTCTGGCAACGGACCTGTCCGGCGCCGACTTCCCCGCAGTAACGCGGGAACGCCATCGCCTGCGGTTGGCCGAGGCCCTGGGTGCGGTTCAGGCGGCCCGCAGCGCCCTGGAGGTGGCGCCCGAGATGGCCGGCGACGATCTGCGCCGTGCGGCTGACGCCCTGTCCCGTGTGACGGGGGCCATCGGGGTGGAAGACATTCTGGGGCAGGTCTTTTCAACCTTCTGTATCGGCAAGTAGGGCCGGCGTTTCACGTGAAACACCGTCGGTCAGGCCGCCATCCCCTTCTCTCCTCGCGCTGGCGAAATAGCCCGATCTGGACTATGGGACGCGAATGTCCTCCCTCACCGATCTCTCCTTCGATGTCGTCGTCATCGGCGGCGGCCACGCCGGCTGTGAAGCCGCTGCCGCCTCGGCCCGCGCTGGAGCGCGCACGATTCTGTTGACCCAGAAGCTGGAAACCGTCGGCGAAATGAGTTGCAACCCGGCTATCGGCGGCCTGGGCAAGGGCCATCTGGTGCGGGAGATCGATGCGCTGGATGGTGTCATGGGCCGGCTGGCCGATGTGTCTGGCATTCAGTTTCGCCTGCTGAACCGATCCAAGGGGGCGGCCGTGCGCGGACCGCGCAGCCAGATCGACCGCCGTCTGTACCGCGAGGCGATGCAGGCCGAACTGGCCGGGACGCCGAACTTGACTCTGAAGGCGGGTACGGCCGAGAGCCTGGTCCTGGACCGAGACCGCGTGGTCGGTGTGACGACCGGGGCGGGGGAAACGATCCGCGCGGGCGCCGTCGTCCTGACGACCGGCACCTTCCTGAACGGCGTGATCCATCGGGGTGAGGACCGTATTCCCGCAGGGCGTCATGGCGAGGCGCCGTCGACCGGACTGGCGGCCGATCTGCATGTGGCGGACCTGACGATGGGGCGGCTGAAGACCGGCACGCCCGCGCGACTGGACGGCCGGACCATCGCCTGGGATCGACTGGAGACGCAGCAGGCGGATCGGACGCCGTCCGCCTTTTCGTTCCTGACCGACCGGATCACCGTGCCGCAGATCGCCTGCGGCGTGACCCATACGACGGAGGAGACCCACCGCATCATCGCCGAGAACCTGGGCGAGAGCGCCGTCTATGGCGGTCGGCTGTCGGGTCGGGGGCCCCGCTACTGTCCCTCGATCGAGGACAAGGTGGTGCGGTTCGCCGACAAGACCAGCCATCAGATCTTCCTGGAGCCCGAAGGTCTGGACGATCCGACCGTCTATCCCAACGGCGTTTCCACGTCCGTCAGCGAGGCGACCCAACTGGCCTTCCTGCGGACCATCCCCGGTCTGGAGGCGGTCGAGGTGTTCCGCTATGGGTACGCCATCGAATACGACTATGTTGATCCGCGCGAGTTGAGCCCGGCGCTGGAGGTCAAGAAGCGGCCGGGGCTCTATCTGGCCGGCCAGATCAACGGCACGACCGGCTATGAGGAGGCGGCGGCGCAGGGGCTGATGGCCGGGCTGAATGCGGCGCGCGCGGCGGCGGGGCAGGGCGCGGTCGTTCTGGGTCGGGACCAGGCCTATATAGGGGTGATGATCGACGATCTGGTGACGCGCGGCGTGACCGAGCCCTATCGCATGTTCACCAGCCGGGCCGAGTATCGGCTGACGCTGAGAGCCGACAACGCCGATCAAAGGCTAACGTCGCTGGGGATCGAGCTCGGGATCGTGGGCGCTCAGAGGCGCGCGCGGTTCGAGGCGAAGGCGGCGCAGTTGGCCGAAGCGGGTCGCGTTTCACGTGAAACCCTTTTCACGCCAAACGAGGCCAAAGCCCTGGGCATCGCCGTCAACGCCGACGGCCGCCGCCGCTCGATGCGCGAGCTTCTGGCCTTCCCCGGCGTGTCGCTGGATCGATTTCTTTCCGTCCATCCGGCCATCGCCCGCTGGAGCGACGACATCCGCGAGCAAATCGAGATCGACGCCGGCTACGCCAACTATCTGGACCGACAGGCGGTGGAGGCCGAGGCGCTTCGAACGGAAGAGGGGCTGCAACTGCCGCCCGACCTGGACTATGGCTCCATCGGCGGTCTGTCGAACGAGGTGCGCGAGAAGCTGATCCGCATCCAGCCCCGCACCCTGGGTCAGGCCGGCCGTATCGAGGGCATGACGCCGGGCGCCCTGACCGCCCTTTTGGCCCATGTGAAGCGGGCGCCGCGCACCGTGGCGGCCGCCTGATGCTGGAGGCCGAAAGGGCTGTCTTCCAGGCGAAGACGGGCGCCAGCGAACAGCAGATGGCCGATCTGGAGGCTTTCCGCGTGCGTTTGACCGAGGCGAATGCGGTGATGAACCTGGTGGGGCCCGACAGCCTGCCCGATTTTTGGAACCGCCACGCCTGGGACAGCGCGCAACTGCTGGCCCATGCGCCGGACGCCCGGACCTGGGCCGACCTGGGCGCCGGGGCGGGGTTTCCGGGCGTGGTCCTGACCATTCTGTCGAAGGGGAGGGACGGGGCCCATGTCTGGCTGATCGACAGCCTGGGGAAGCGGTGCCGCTTCCTGCAGGAGATCGTCGATACCCTGAAGCTCCCGGCCACGGTTCTGAACGGCCGGGCCGAGGCGCAGAGCGTGACGTGCGATGTCGTCACGGCGCGGGCCGTGGCCCCGATGGACCGGTTGCTGGGTTATGCACAGCCCTACTTCGAAAGGGGTGCACAAGGTTTGTTTCTGAAGGGCGAGAAGGCGGAATCGGAGTTGATCGAGGCCCGCAAATCCTGGCATTTCGACGCTGAACTGGCCCCGTCGCAAAGCGACCCGCGCGGCCGCATCGTGACCATTCGGAGCCTTCGCCGTGTCCGCACAACGCGCTAAAAAGCCTGCTCGCGTGCTTGCCGTGTCCAATCAGAAGGGCGGGGTCGGCAAGACGACCACGGCCATCAACCTGGGCACCGCCCTGGCCGCCATCGGTGAAAAGGTGCTGATCGTGGACATGGACCCGCAGGGCAACGCCTCCACGGGCCTGGGTGTTCCACGTGAAACACGTCGCGTCACCATCTATGACGTGGTGGTGGATCAACGCTCCATCGACGATGCGGCGGTCGAGACGACGGTGCCGGGCCTGTGGATCGTGCCGGCCGACGCCGACATGTCGGGCGTGGAGATCGAATTGAGCCAGGCGGATCGCCGCTCCTATCGGCTGCGGGACGCGCTGCGCGTCCATGACAGCGGCCCTACCGCGTATGACTATGTGCTGATCGACTGTCCCCCGTCGCTGAACCTTCTGACGCTGAACGCCATGGCGGCGGCGGATGCGGTCCTGGTGCCGCTGCAGTGCGAATTCTTCGCCCTGGAAGGTCTGAGCCAGTTGATGAGGACCATCGACATGGTCAAGCACAGCCTGAACCCGGCGCTGGAAATCCAGGGCCTGATCTTGACCATGTACGACCGGCGCAGCGCCCTGTCCGGACAGGTGGCGAACGATGTGCGGGCCCATTTCGGCGACAAGGTCTATGACAGCGTGATTCCGCGCAACGTGCGGGTCGCCGAGGCGCCGTCCTTCGGCAAGCCGGCCCTGATCTACGACCTGAAATGCGCGGGCAGTCAGGCCTATGTGCGCCTGGCCAAGGAAGTGGTGAAGCGCGAGCGCGAACGGACCAAGCTGGCGGCCTGAAATCGGCGGCCTGAACAATAGAAGAAACGGAAACAGTATCTTGGCTGAACGACAAAGAGGTTTGGGCCGCGGCCTGTCGGCATTGCTGGGCGAGAACGCCGAGGCGCCGGTCACATCGGACGCGCCGGCCCCTGCGGGCGTGCGCCGCGTGCCGATCGAAAGCCTGAAGCCCAATCCCGACCAGCCGCGCAAGACCTTCCGTCAGGAAGACCTAGAGGAACTGACGGCCTCGATCCGCGACAAGGGCGTGCTGCAGCCGATCCTGGTGCGGACCCAGCCGGGCGAGGACGGGGTCTGGCAGATCATCGCCGGCGAGCGGCGCTGGCGCGCTTCCCAGGCCGCGCGCCTGACCGAGGTGCCGATCGTGGTCCACGAGATGGACGACGTGGAGGTGTTCGAGGTCGCCATCGTCGAGAACGTCCAGCGCGCCGACCTGAATCCGTTGGAAGAGGCCGAGGCCTATCGCGTGCTGATGGAGCGGTTCGGCCGCACCCAGGACGCGGTGGCCGGCGTGGTCGGCAAGAGCCGCAGCCATGTGGCCAACACGCTGCGGCTGCTGCAACTGCCGGAACGGGTGCTGTTCTATGTGCGCGAGGGCAAGTTGACGGCGGGTCATGCGCGTGCCCTGATCAACACGCCCGACCCGGCGCAGCTGGCCGACATCGCCTTCGTGGACGGGCTGAGCGTGCGTGAGACCGAGGCCCTGGCGCGGCGCGCGGTCGAAGGCCCCAAGTCGGCCAAGGCGCGGACGGGCGGAGCGAAGGGGGGCACCGAAGGCGCGGCCGACGTGGCCGCCCTGCAGCAGGATCTGGCCGACGCCCTTGGCCTGAACGTCCAGCTGACCGACCGGAACGGCAAGGGCGAGCTGACCATCCGCTATGGCACCCTGGAACAGTTGGACGACCTGTGTCGGCGTTTGATGCGGGGTTGAGGCGCGCAATGTGCTAAGGGCTTGGGCATGACCGAACCTGACACACCGAGCCCCGCCGACAAGCTGAAGGCCGCCCTGGCGGCCAAGAAGGCCAAGAAGGCCAAGACCGGCCATGGCTTCGGCGCCCAGCCCGGCGCCAAGGCCGAGGAAAAGGCGGTCGCCGCGCGCAATGTGGCCCTGGCCAAACCCGCCTTCCGTCGGGCGTCGAAGCGGGGCTGAGGCGCGCGCCGCCGAAAGCCTGTGCGAAATTGAACTGCACACCGAAAAACGCTGCAAAATGCAAAAGGGTGCAATTCGGCCGGTAGGCGGGACGTGGGCGCGCATGGCCCGATCGTGCGCCCCTTTTCGCCTATGGCGCGTCGATTGCGGCGATAAATCCGCAAGACATTGAAACAGAAACATTTTTACCGCGAGACCATCCGAGGTCGGGCCGGGCTTGTCAGCAGCGGAATGCTCAGGCCGCTTTTATAGGCCCAGCCGGCGCGCGCGGCCGGCGATCTCCAGCAGCAGCCGCTCGGCGATCAGTTGGTCGGGCATGCCGGTCGTCTTGGTGGCGACATCGGCGGTGTTGATGCTGTCCATCACCTCGTCCAGAGCCTCCAGCCGCCAGGCGCGAGCCTGACGCAGCATTTCCGCCTCCTGCTTCCAGAAGACGCCGGCGGCCTTGGCGGCCTCCTTGGCGTGGGCGCCGTTCGCCTGCAAGACATTGATCCGGCGAAGCTTTCCTAGATGCAACGCGGCCGAACGCACGGCCAGGACCGAAGATTCGCCCTCGGCGAAGGCGCGCCGGAGGCCCGACTGCGCCGGGCCGGGCCGGGCGCCGAAAGCCTGCAGCGCCGCGTCGGACAGGGAGGCGTCGGGCTCGACCCCCAGATGCTGCTCCAGTTCGTCCACGTCCAGGGTGCGACCCGAGCCGGGGCCGATGAACAGGACCAGACGCTCGATCTCCTGTCGCATCAGGCCGCGTTCGCGGGGCAGGCGGGCGACGAACCGATCCAGGGCGTCGGCGGTCAGGGCGGTCTTGTCGGCGGCCAGGGCCTCGCGCGTCATACGGGCCACGTCGCCCGTCTCGTCCTCGTAGCAGACGATGCCGACCGCGCCGTTCTCCTTCTCGGCGGTCTTGCGCAGGGCGGAGTCGCGGCCCAGCTGGTCGGCCTCGACCACCAGCATGGCGTCGGGATTGTAGCCGCCCGAGGCGTGGATCTTGACGGCGGCGGCCACGGCCTTGTCCACGCCGGGTTTCAGGGCCGACAGGCGCACCCGCACCAGACGTCGCCCTCCCATCAGGGACAAGGCGGTCAGGGCCTCTTCCAGCCTGGTTTCGTCGCTGTCGATGTCGCTGTCGGTCAGGACGGTGACGTTGAACGGGTCGTTCAAGTCCGGCGTGACGGTGCGGCACAGAATCTCGGCCCGCTCGGCGACGCCGGATCTGTCCTTGCCGTGGATCACGGCCGCGCGGATCGCCGGATCGGGCGCCTTCAGGAAGCGGTCGATCTCGGGGCGTTTGGCCAGGATCATCGGGGCCGGCTCACCGCGCCGCCAGGGCCTGCATGACGTCCAGGCGGATCAGGCGCGCCAATTCGGCGGCGGCGCGTTCCTCGCCGTCCTGCTGGGCGGCGATGGCGGCGTAGGGCTGGTCGGCGGCGGCGTAGGTGGTGGTGACGGTCTCGCTGCCGCTGACGGGGCTTCCGCCCGTCGCCGGGGTCAGGGTCCAGTCCGCCTTGACCGTCAGCTCGTAGCGGGTGGCCGTGTCGTCGATGCGGCGGCCCAGGGGACGGCGGCTCTGACGCACATGGGTCTCCAGCCGATACAGCGGCGTCGCCGACCGATCCCAGGCCAGAGCGTCCTCCAGCTGCTCGCGCAGGCGATAGCCCAGCCGGTCGTCCTGGCCGATCACGGCGATGCGGCGCAGCGGCGACCCGACCGCCGGATCGGCGTAGAGAGGGGTGAAGCCGCAGGCCGAAACGCCGCAGCCTGCGCCCAGGACCGCCACGGCCGACAGGATCGCCGCGCGCCGCATCAGCAGGCCACCAGATTGACGATGCGGTCCTTGACCACGACGATCTTCTTCACGCTCAGACCCTCCAGCCGCGCCTTGACGGTGTCGTCGGCCAGGACCAGCGCCTCGACCTCGGCCGGTTCGGAACCGCGCGCCACGCGGATTTCCGCCCGTCGCTTGCCGTTGATCTGGATGGGCAGGACCACGTCGTCGTCGGCCGCCAGCGCAGCGTCCCACATGGGCCACGGCGCGTCCAGAACCATCCCCTCTTCGCCCAGTCGGGTCCAGCCTTCCTCGGCCAGGTGCGGGGTGAAGGGGGCGATCAGCCGGGCCAGGGCCGAAAGGGCCTGCCGCCGGGCCTCGCCGCCCGCCTGGGCCGCGTCGCGGATGACGGCGACGAAGGCGTAGAGCTTGGCGATGGCCGAGTTGAAGCGGAAGCCCTCCACCCCTTCGGACACGGCCTTGATCGCCTTGTGCGTTTCGCGGATCAGTTCGGCGTCGGCCTTGGCCTCGCCGGGGGCGGCGGGGTCGAAGCCGTCGAACAGGGCCCAGACCCGCTGAACGAAGCGGCTGGCGCCCTCGATGCCGCCGGGGGTCCACTGGATATCGCGCTCGGGCGGGCTGTCGGACAGGACGAACAGGCGGCCGGCGTCCACGCCGTGAGTGGACAGGATTTCCGCCGGCGCCACGACGTTCTTCTTGGATTTGGACATCTTCTCGATGTCGCCGATGATCACGGTCTGGCCGGTGGACAGCTGGCGGGCCGAGCGGACGCCGTTGGCGTGGGTCAGTTCGACGTCCGTGGGCTCCACCCAGACGCCGTCGGGGCGGCGATAGGTTTCGTGGACCACCATCCCCTGGGTGAACAGGCCCGCGAACGGCTCCTTGACGCTCATCAGGCCGGCGTCGGTCAGGGCGCGGGTGATGAAGCGGGCGTACAGCAGGTGCAGCACCGCATGCTCGACCCCGCCGATATACTGGTCCACCGGCAGCCAGCGGTCGGCGGCGGCCTTGTCGATCGGCGCCTCGGCCTTGGGGTCGGTGAAGCGGGCGAAATACCAACTGGAGTCCACGAAGGTGTCCAGGGTGTCGGTCTCGCGCGTGGCGTCCGCGCCGCAGCACGGGCATTTGACGTGTTTCCACGTCGGATGACGGTCCAGCGGATTGCCGGGCGTGTCGAAGGTCACGTCGTCGGGCAGGACGACGGGCAGCTGATCCGCCGGTACCTCCACCGGGCCGCACGACGGGCAGTGGACGATGGGGATCGGGCAGCCCCAGTAACGCTGGCGGCTGACGCCCCAGTCGCGCAGGCGATAGATGGTCTCGGCCCGGCCCTGGCCGGCGGCCTCGACACGGGCGATGGCGGCCGCCTTGGCGGCGTCCACGTCCAGCCCGTCCAGGAAGGCCGAGTTGAACAGGCGGCCCGGCCCCACATAGGCTTCGGTCCCGATCTCGATGGCGTCCACGTCGTCGGGCTTGACCACCGGGGTGACGGGCAGGTCGTATTTGCGGGCGAAGTCCAGGTCGCGCTGGTCGTGCGCCGGGCAGCCGAAGATGGCGCCCGAGCCATAGGTCGACAGGACGAAGTTGGCCGCCCAGACCGGCACGGTGCGCGCGGGGTCGAACGGGTGCTGCACCCGCACGCCCAGATCGACGCCCAGCTTTTCGGCCTTTTCGATATCGGCCTCGGACGTTCCCGACTGGGCGCAGCGTTTGACGAACTCGGCCACGTCCGGGCGGCGCCCGGCGATGGCCCTGGTCAGGGGGTGGTCGGGAGCCAGGGCCAGGAAGCTGGCGCCGAACAGGGTGTCGGGCCGGGTGGTGTAAACCTCGATCGGCTCGCGGGCATGATCGGGTTCGCCCCCGGGCGAGGCGGGCAGGAAGTCCGGTGCCTCGACCACCTTCCACCACAGGGTCGCGCCCTGGCTTTTGCCGATCCAGTTCTCCTGCATCAGCCGGACCTTTTCGGGCCAGCGGTCCAGGGTCTTCAGGCCGTCGATCAGGTCGTCCGCATAGTCGGTGATGCGCAGGAACCACTGGTTCAGCTTGCGCTTCTCGACAGGTGCGCCCGAGCGCCAGCCGCGCCCGTCGATGACCTGTTCATTGGCCAGGACGGTGTTGTCGACCGGATCCCAGTTGACCACCCCGTCCTTGCGATAGACCAGGCCGCGCCGATACAGCTCCAGGAACCAGCCCTGCTGCTTGCCGTAGTAGTCGGGGTCGCAGGTGGCGAACTCGCGCGACCAATCCAGCGACAGGCCCAGCAGCTTCAGCTGCTCGCGCATGTTGGCGATGTTGGAATAGGTCCAGCCCTTGGGGTGGATGCCGCGCTCCATGGCCGCGTTCTCGGCCGGCATGCCGAAGGCGTCCCAGCCCATGGGATGCAGAACGTCGAACCCTTGCGCGCGCTTGGACCGCGCCACCACGTCGCCCATCACATAGTTGCGGGCGTGGCCCATGTGGATGGCGCCCGACGGATAGGGAAACATCTCCAGCACATAGTATTTCGGCCGACCCGTATCCTTGGTCACGAAGGCGGAGGCCTCGGCCCAACGGGCCTGCTGGCGGGGTTCGGCGGTCTTGGGATCGTAACGGGCCACGGTCGTCCTGAAAGTCGAAAAGGGCGCTGACGCCCTCCCGACTGAACTAGCCCGAAGGACGACAGCGCCCAAGAAAATTGCGCCTCAGCGGGCCAAGAGCCTTGTGCTCAAGCAGCCCGAAGGGCGTTAGCACCCAAAAAGCCGCTCAAGCAGCCCGAAGGGCGTTAGCACCCAAAAAAGCCGCTCAAGCAGCCCGAAGGGCGTCAGCACCTACGAAAGACACCTACGCGGGCTTTCAGCCCGCGTTGGACAGGTTCAGCTGGCGCGCCTTGGTCAGGATGGCGTTTTCTAGGTCCGTCTCGGTCTGGGCGGCGACCGGGGCGGCGGTCCACTGGCCGTCGGCGCCCTTGACCTCCTTGGTCACGGTGACGTTCAGGGCGTCGGCGCGCAGGCGCGTGTCCAGGATGAAGACGGTCGCCTTGAACCGTTCGTTCGGGGCCTGGGGGTTGATGTACCAGTCATAGTTGATGACGCCGCCCCACGGGTCGGCCGTCAGCAGGGGCATGAAGCTGAGGGTGTCCAGCGAGGCGCGCCACAGATAGCCGTTGACGCCGATGCCTTGCTGCACATTGGCTTTCGGGGCGGTCTTCTTGCCGCCGACGAACGGGAGGCTGGAACAGCCCGCCGCGCCCAGGGCGACGCCCGCGACCAGGGCGACCGCGACACCGCGAACCAGGGCCTTGTTGAGGCTCATCAAGGAAGTCTCCGTAAACTCAGGGACGTGGGGGCCCTCGCCCACACGCGCGGACGGCTTCGCGCTTCGTCAAAGGCCGTTGCTGCGCTCTATAACACGGCGAAAAGGGGCGATGACAAGGCGAAGTCGGCGCCATCGCCCCCTGTCGGACGACCGAGGGTCGCGCGGACGCTCGTTTTCGGACATTTCCCGTGACGCTCGCGCCACATCGCACTGCAACAATTCGCCCGGATGCGACTCTCTGGCCTCGGTCGCGTTGACCCGCCGGGCGCCCGGTGTCTAATCGCGCCTGCTACCCCATATGATGTGGGATGGTGTTTCGAAATCCGCCCGACAGCGGCGGAGTTCAAAAGGGATCTGGGAATGCGTTTGGGCGGCGTCTTGGCGATGGCGATGGCGACGGGGGTTCTGACCGCCGGCGCGCCCGCGCTGGCGCAAAGCCACGCGCCCGCCGTCTCCCTGTCCGAAGCCCAGGCCGCCCAGCGCAATGCGCCCGCGCCGCAACGCCGGGGGCTGCGCCTGAACCAGCACGGCCGCTGGGGTCTGGACTTCAATCTGAATCAGCCCGTCGGCCGCGAGACCGAATGGGGCGATGTGGAGGCCGGGGCCTACTATCGACTGAATGACCGTCTGCGCGTCGGCGCCGCCGCTTCGGTCGCCACGCCCGAGGCGGACCCCGCCCGCGCCCCGGAAACCAACGGCCGCGCCCAGAACCGCGTCCGTCTGGAAACCATCTTCAAGTTCTGATGGCGGGTTCGGCGAAGGCCGCCTGTATCGCCGCCACCCCGGCCAGGCCGCAGGCGCCCGATGCGGTCAGGCCGTCGGCCGTCTTCGCGTCGATTCCGCCCAGGGCGTAAACGGGCAGGGCGGCGCGCCGGGCTTCCGCCGTGAAGCCGTCCACCCCCAGTGGCGGCCTGTCGGCCGAGGCGCCCCCCGCCGGAAACACCGGCGACAGGATCAGGGCGTCCAGCCCCAGGACCGGCGCCGCCGTCGTCCCGTGCCAGGCGGCCGTCATCAGGGCGCCCGGCCAGGCCGCGCGGAGGGCGGGCGCCGCCGCCGCCGCCCGCTCGGGCAGATGCAGGCCGTCGGCCTGGACCGCCCGGGCCAGATCGAGATCCAGCCCGACCAGCAGTTTCGCCCCGGCGGTCCGGGTCGCCGCGCGCAGGCGCCGGCCCGTCTCCACCGCGTCCGACGCCCCGAAGGCGCGGAAGACCACGGCCGATCCGGCCGGCAGGCGCGCCGCCGTCGCCCACGGTCGAGGAGTGCGCGCCGGATCGGTGAAGAACAGAAGGGGCGGCAGGGCGGCCGCGCGCGGGCTGACAGCGGCGGCGGCGCGGTTTAGAGCGGTCGCCACGTCCCAGAGCGCGCGCGCCTCAGCGCTGTAACCGGCCGGCAGGTTCATGACCCCTTCTTCCCCCGCTTCCGCCCCGCCGTCCATCGCCGAACGGGTCGCCGAGGTGCGGGTCCGCATCGCCGCCGCCTGCCGAGTCGCCGACCGCGACCCGGCGTCGGTGGTGCTGACGGCCGTGTCCAAGACCCAAGCGCCGCAGGCCATAGACGCCATCCTGGCGACGGGCCCAGCGGGTGTTCGGCGAAAACCGGGTGCAGGAGGCCCAAGGGCGCTGGATCGCCCGTCGATCGGCGCTGGAGGGACTGGAGCTTCGTCTGATCGGCCCGCTGCAAACCAACAAGGTGGTCGAGGCGGTCGATCTGTTCGACGTGATCGAGACCCTGGACCGCGAGCGGCTGGCCCGCGCCCTGGCCGAGGCGGCGTTGAAGCGGGGCCGTTCGCCGCGCCTGCTGGTCCAGGTCAACACGGGCGCCGAGCCGCAGAAGGCCGGCGTCCTGCCCGATCAGGCCGACGCCCTGATCCGGGCGGCGCGCGAAACCTACGGCCTGGCCCTGGAGGGGCTGATGTGCATCCCGCCGGCGGATCGGGACCCGACCCCCCATTTCGCACTGCTGCGCGACATGGCCGAACGCCACGGCCTGCCGGTCCTGTCGATGGGGATGAGCGGCGATTACGAGGCGGCGATCCGGTGCGGCGCGACCCATGTTCGGGTGGGAACGGCGCTGTTCGGGGAACGAATTCGATCCGAAACCACCTCTAGGCCGTAACCCGACGTGATTATTCGCCCTCAAGCCTTGGCGCGGGGGCCAAGCCTCGCCATTGTCTGAACCATGCCCACGCCCAAGACCATCCTGATCATCGACGACGACGACGACCTGCGCGAAGCCCTGGCCGAGCAACTGAACCTGCACGAGGAGTTTCGCACCCTGCAGGCCGCGACCGCCACCGACGGGGTGCGGATGGGGCGCGAGGTGAGGGCCGACCTGATCCTGCTGGATGTCGACCTGCCGGACATGGACGGGCGCGAGGCCTGTCGTCTGTTGCGAAAGGACGGGGTGTCCACGCCGGTCATCATGCTGACGGCGCAGTCGGCCGACGCCGACGCCATCCTGGGCCTGGACGCCGGGGCCAACGACTATGTCACCAAGCCCTTTCGCTTTCAGGTGCTGCTGGCCCGCATCCGCGCCCATCTGCGCAGCCACGAACAGTCGGAAGACGCCGTCTTCACCATCGGCCCGTATGAGTTCCGGCCCGCCGCCAAGGTCCTGACCGACGCCAAGGGCAAGAAGGTCCGGCTGACGGAGAAGGAAACCAACATCCTGAAATACCTCTATCGCGCCGGGGCCAAGCCCGTGTCGCGCGAAGAGCTGCTGACCGAGGTGTGGGGCTATAACGCCGGGGTCACGACCCACACCCTGGAAACCCACATCTATCGCCTGCGCCAGAAGATCGAGCCCGAGCCGGGCCAGGCGCGGCTGCTGCTGACCGACGCGGGCGGCTATCGACTTCAGCCCTGAGAAGCCGGTTCGCCGGTTCGCCTGTGGAGGCTGAACATCGGCAGGAAGAGGTGAACCAGGGGGCCGATGGTAACGGCATAGAGAACCGTACCCGGTCCTACCGAGCCGCCCAACAGCCAGCCGGCCGCCACGACGGTCAGCTCGATGCCGGTGCGCACCCTTCTGACCGGCCAACCGGTCCGGGCGCAGAGGCCGGTCATCAGGCCGTCCCGCGGACCGGGGCCGAGACCTGCGCCGATATAGGCCCCGCTGGCGACGCCGTTCAGGACGATTCCGCCGATCAGCAGGCCCGCCCGCAGCGGCAGGCCCAGGCCCGACGGAATCCAGTCCATGCCGAAGTTGGCGACCGTGCCGATGACCAGCACATTGGCCACCGTGCCGACGCCCGGCTTCTGGCGCAGCGGAATCCACAGCAGCAGCACGGCCATGCCGATCAGATTGACCACCATGCCGAAGCTGATTCCGGCCGGCGCGGCGAACCGCTCGAACACCCCCTGGTTCAGCACGTCCCACGGGTCCAGCCCCAGATCGGCGCGAACGATCAGGGCGATGGACAGGCCGTAGAGGAACAGGCCGACGAAGAGCTGGACAAGGCGACGAGTCATGAGTGTCGTCCTCTGCAGCAAACTGGCTATGCAAAAAAGGTCCAGTTCTGTCATTCTGGCCTGATGTCGTCCCGATCCATCGGCCTGGTTTCGATCACCCGCCACCTGGGGCCCTGGCGCGCGCCGGGCGCCGGACCCGCCTATCGCCAACTGGCGGATGCGGTGCGATTGCTGATTCTGGATGGTCGTCTGCCGCTGGCGGCGCGCCTGCCGGGCGAAAGAGAGCTGGCCCTGGCCCTGGGCGTCAGCCGAACGACGGTGTCGGCGGCCTATGGCCGGCTGCGCGACGAAGGTTATCTGTCGGGCGGCCAGGGGGCGGCGGCGCGCACGGGTCTGCCGATCCCGTCCGGCGCGGGACTGACTCTTGGCGGGAGTGAATCTGCTGGACCGGGTCTGATCGACCTGACCACCGCCGTCCTGCCGGCCGACCCCAACGTCCACGCCGCCTATGTCCGCGCGCTGGAGCGTCTACCGGCGAGCCTGCCGGGCCACGGCTATGAGACGGCGGGGCTGGAGGAACTGCGGGAGGCGGTGGCGGCGGGCTATCGGCGGCGCGGCCTGCCGACCTCGGCGGGCCAGATTCTGATCACCCACGGCGCGCACAACGGCCTGGTCCATCTGCTGCGCCTGGCGGTGCGGCCGGGCGCGGCGGTCGTCTTCGATCACCCCACCTATCCGCAAGCCATCGACGCCATACTGGCGGCGGGCGGCCGCGCCGTTCCGGTGGCCCTGCCGGACGGCCCGTGCGCGGACGGCCCAGGCGCGGACGGTATGGGCGCGGACGGAATGGAGGCAGACGGTTGGGACGTCGAAGGACTGGTATCGGCCTGTCGCGGCAGCGGCGCGGCAATGGCCTATCTGGTTTTGGACCACAACAATCCGACGGGCCGGATGATGCGCAAGGCCGATCGGATCAGGCTCCTGGCGGGCTTGAAGGGGTCGGAGACCCTGCTGGTGCTGGACGAGACCCTGGTGGACCTGACGCTGAGCGGGCCTCCGGCGCTCGGCGCCTCGGCGGTGGATGCGCCGCGCGTGGTGCGGCTGGGTTCCCTGTCCAAGAGCGTGTGGGGCGGCCTGCGCATCGGCTGGATTCGCGCCGACCGGGCGGTGGTCCAGCGACTGGCCCACAGCCGCGCCAGTTTCGACCTGGGCGTGCCGATCCTGGAGCAGTTGGCGGCGGTGGAGCTGTTGAGCGACGGGGGCGCGGCCCTGGCGGCGCGTCGGCCCCTGCTGCGGGCGCGGCGCGATCACCTGCGGGCGCGGCTGGCCGAGCGGCTGCCGGACTGGGTCTGCCCGCGACCGACCGGCGGCCTGTCGCTTTGGGTCCAGTTGCCGGCCCCGATCAGTTCCGCCCTGACCATCCGGGCCGAGGCCGAGCGGCTGCGTCTGGCCGCAGGCCCCCGCTTCGGCGTCGACGGCGCCTTCGAACGCCGCCTGCGCCTGCCCTACACCCTGCCCGAGCCGGCCTTGGACGAGGCGGTCGCCCGGCTGGCCCGCGTGGCGAAAAAGGTCGGCAAGGGCCGCAGGTCCGGCACGCCCGTTCCGGAGGTCGCCGTCTATTGAAGGTCAGGTCCCTGGCGCCTCTGGCGTGCCGGCGGCCAATCTTCCCTGGACCGACAGCCGCCTGAGGTGACGTTCAATGGCGACGATCAGGAAGAAGAACATGACCACCAGGAAGCCGGCAGCGATCTGAAGAGCGGTCAAGAGTTTCGGCCCGATCTGCGCGCGTGTCGCCTGGCGTTCGGAAACCTTGTTCGCCGCTTCGGAAGCGTTTCTGTCGAACTTCTCCAGCCACAGTGTCCGGAACGCCTCGTCCGCCCGCCCGAAGGCGACGGCCGGACTGACGATCCCGTCGGGATAGGCGGGCACACACCGCTCGACGGGGACGCTGCGGGTCACTTCGCAGCCATAGGGTTCATAATACCAGCCGCGACAGGCGGTGCTGTAGGAATCCCAGACACGGCGGCGCTCATAGGCGGTGCTGCAGGACTGGGCGGTCTTCTCGGCCGCTTTGTATTCACGCAGCAAGCGCACGGCGTCGGCGCCGGCCAAGGCCGCCGTCACCGACGTCTTGATCTGGTTCTGATAGCTCGCGTCTTCCACGAACAGGCGCGTGGTCGGGTCTTGACCACCGGCGTAGGTTCCAAGGTCGTAACCCAGCGCATCGAGCAGTTGCTCCGAGGACAGGGTCTTGTCCTCTGGCTTCTTGTAGGCCTCCGAGGCCTGTCGATAGATGGCGTAATAGGCAGGGAAGACGTCCTTGACGAACTTCTGGTGCCGCGCACGGACGTGGGCCGGAATGGCGGGTCCGTCGGACGCGCGGTCCGCGTCGGGCGCGTCGCGCATCTTTGATGCGACCTCGGCGCCGGACACGGTCGTGGCCGCCGTCTCGACCTTGGTGGAAACGGCCAGTCGCCACAGGGCGTCGACAGCGAAATAGGCGGCGGCCAACAGGCAGATGGTGGCGACGGCCAGCACGGCCACACGCAGGATGGTCAGGTAGATGTCCTCGATCCGATCAAGGCGGATCGAGGAAATGATCGTTTTCTTCAAGGAACGCCCCCCCAGCGTGCTCCAGCGCCGAACCGACGCCAGGCTTTGCTATATCAAGGGCGGGCGTCCTACAACTCCAGGTCGACCGTCACGGGGGCGTGGTCGGAGGGGCGGTCCCATTCGCGGACGTCGTCGTGGATGCGGGCGGTGTCCCTGACAACGGCGGGGGTCAGGCCGGGGGAGGTCCAGATGTGGTCCAGGCGCAGGCCGCGGTTCGACTTGCGGAAATCGGCGGCGCGGTAGCTCCACCAGCTGGCCAGCTTCTGCGGCTCGGGGAAGCGGTCGCGCACCACGTCGGCGAAACCGCCCGTGGCCTGAAGCCGGTTCAGCACCTCCACCTCGATCGGCGTGTGGCTGACGATCTTGGACATGTAGCGGTGGTTCCACACGTCGCCTTCGCCCGGCGCGATGTTGAAATCGCCGGCCAGGACCAGGGGACGGGCCTTGTCCTGGCGCGCCACGATGGCTGTGAGCTGTTCGTAGAAGTCCAGCTTGTGGTCGAACTTGGGATTCAGGACGCGGTCGGGCACGTCGCCGCCGGCGGGGATGTAGAAGTTCTGCACGTCGATTCCGGCGACCCGGGCCGAGACGCAGCGGGCGTGGCCCAGCTTGCAGACCTGGAAGGTTTCGCTGTCGTCGAGCGGCAGGCGGCTGGCGATGGCCACCCCGTGCCAGCCCTTTTGGCCCGCCACGCGCAGGTGCGGCAGGCCCATCGCCTCGAAGGCGGCGCGCGGGAACTGGTCCGTGGTGCATTTGATTTCCTGCAGCATCAGGACATCGGGCGCGCGTTCGGCGACGAAACGCGCGACCTGGTCGATGCGCAGGCGGACGGAGTTGATGTTCCAGGTGGCGAGGCGAAGAGTCATGGCCCGCCATAGCAGGCCCGCGCGCGAAAAAAAGCCCGGCCGCTGGGGGCCGGGCTTGTAAAAGGTGTCTCTCTCGCCGCCGGGAAGGGGGGATGACATCCTGGCGTAGGAACGGCCGCCGCCGTTCCTGTGGTTCTAATGTCACGACCCGGCGAAAAGGTCAAACTGTCACAATTCTCGCTTGGCTGTACCTGAACGGCAACGCCCGATCAGTTTCGGCCGGGGCGGCGGGTCGGGTCGCTGAGCTGGAACAGACGGGACGACAGGTTCGATGCGGGCTGCAGCGCGTTCAGCTGGGTGCGGGTGCGCGCCTCCTGGGCGTCGGTAATGGTCCATTCCGTCAGACGCAGCGGCGAACCGGCGAAGGTCAGGACCACCTGACCGTCGTTGGGGCGGCGGCTGTCGCGCGCGGTGATCGAGAAGGCGCCGCCGGCCATGCGGTTGACGCTGTCGATGCGGACCCCCTGATCCAACCGCACGTTGCGGGCCAGGAAGACCGACAGGGGCGTGCGGCCCAGCGGGACCTGCTGGAAGCTGTTCAGCCGCGGATCGTAGCGTTTGACGTTATAGCCGTCCGACACGACCAGCAGGCCGGCCGGGTTGGTGTATTCGAACCGCATCTTGCCCGGCCGCGACAGATAGAAGCGGCCCTGGCGCGCGACGTTGTTCGGACCCGTCTCGACGAACGACCCTTGGGCGGCGGTCAGGCCCTGCAGATAGGTCTGGGCCTGCTGGACCAGGGCGCGGTCGGCGGTCGACAGATTGGCCTGGGCGTGCGCCGGGGCGGCGAGGCCCCCGACGGAGGCGAGCCCGGCCAAAAGGCCCGCGCCCAGAAGCAGGCGGCGGCGCTGGATGTCGGCGTCGGCCAGGACGGCGGCTTTCGAAACGGCGCGGTGGGTCATGGTATTTAAGTCTCCCGTTCGGGATGGTTGTCGATGCCGCACCCTCGCGTCCGGCTCTGGCGTCAGAATGACGCGAGCCTGACCATATTCCGGCGCTGCGATGAAGCCCTGTTCATCGAAATGCTGAAGCTTGGAGGTGATGGCGGGTCTAGGAACGTACTCGACGAGGATTTGTTGCTGGGTTGACTGGATCGTCCGAACCCACTCACCATGAGGCTGCGGACAAACCTCGATTCGCTCTTTGGGCACGACGTGTCAGCGCTTTTGGCGCGGCGCATGAAGCGTCGGTTAGCCGAAAGGAGGTGAGTTTAGTGTTCTACGCCGCAACCTACGGGGTTGCGGGTAAGGCGGTTTTTGTAAACGCCTATACCCGTTTCCGCCTTGGCAAACTGGAGTGGGTTACAGCCCACTACCGTTCCTGGCCCAAGAGCTAGGATAAAATCAGCGATGAAACTGCGGGGCAGCCGAAAGGCTGTCCCTTCTTTTATGTGCCTAGTCGTAAGCGATTCGGGTCAAGAATCAAGCGACGGACTCAATTCTTGTTTTGAGTCAACCGCCAAAAATCAGAAAAAGATTTTCATCTTCTGTGGATTAGATCATCGGCGGCGGGCCGGCCAGGACGTCGCGCTTGCCGGCGTGGTTGGCGGGGCTGACCACGCCTTCCTGCTCCATCCGCTCGATCAGGGAGGCGGCGCGGTTGTAGCCGATCTGGAGCCGACGCTGGACATAGGAGGTCGAAGCCTTGCGGTCGCGCGTGACCACGGCGACCGCGCGGTCGTACAGGTCGTCGCCCCCGCTCCCATTCGGGCCGCCGTTTCCGCCTTCGTCGCCGAAGCCGCCGTCCCCGTCGCCGTCCGGCTCATCGGTGATCAGGTCCAGATAGTCGGGCTCGGCCTGGGCCTTCAGGTGTTTGCACACCTCCTCGACCTCTCGATCCTCGACGAAGGGGCCGTGCAGGCGCGTGATGCGTCCGCCGCCGGCCATGTACAGCATGTCGCCCTGGCCCAGCAGCTGCTCGCCGCCCTGCTCGCCCAGGATGGTGCGGCTGTCGATCTTGGACGTGACCTGGAAGCTGATCCGGGTCGGGAAGTTGGCCTTGATGGTGCCGGTGATGACGTCCACCGACGGGCGTTGCGTGGCCATGATCAGGTGGATGCCGGCGGCGCGCGCCATCTGGGCCAGACGCTGGACGGCGCCTTCCACGTCCTTGCCCGCGACCAGCATCAGGTCGGCCATCTCGTCCATGACCACGACCAGGAAGGGCAGGGGTTCGGGACGGATCTTCTCGCTTTCATAGACCGGGCGGCCCTGGTCGTCGAAGCCGGTCTGGACCGTGCGTTCGAAATGCTCGCCTTTCGCCTGAGCCTCGCGGGCGCGCTCGTTGTAGCTGGCGACGTTGCGGACCCCCAGCTTGGACATGCGGCGATAGCGGTCCTCCATCTCGCGCACCGTCCATTTCAGGGCGACGACCGCCTTCTTCGGATCGGTCACGACCGGCGCCAGCAGGTGCGGGATGCCGTCATAGACCGACAGCTCCAGCATCTTGGGGTCGATCATGATGAAGCGGCATTCGGCCGGGCTGTGGCGATACAGGATCGACAGGATCATGGCGTTGACGCCCACCGACTTGCCCGAGCCGGTGGTGCCCGCGATCAGCAGGTGGGGCATCCGCGCCAGGTCGGCGACATAGGGTTCGCCGCCGATGGTCTCGCCCAGCGCCAGGGGCAGCAGATGGCCCTTCTTGTCGTACTCGGCGCTGGCCAGGAGGTCGCGCAGATAGACGGTCTCGCGCTTCACGTTCGGCAGTTCGATGCCGATCGCGTTGCGGCCCTGGACCACCGAGATGCGGCAGGCGCGGGCGGACATGGAACGGGCGATGTCGTCGGCCAGGGCCACGACGCGGCCGTGCTTCACGCCCGGCGCGGGAACCAGTTCGTACAGGGTGACGACCGGGCCGGGACGGATCTGGTCGATCACGCCGCGAACGCCGAACTCCTGCAGCACGCCCTCCAGCATCTTGGCGTTCTGTTTCAGCGAATCCTCGTCGACCGAGGCGACGCGCTGGCCCGGCTTGGCCAGTATGCCCAGGGGCGGCAGGTCGAAGGCGCCCTCGGGTCGGGTGAAGTCGAAGGTCTGCTGATCCAGGTCGTCCTTCCTGGCCTTGGGCGCCTTGACGGCCGCCACGCGCGGCTCGACCGAGCGGGCGGCGGCCGAGGCGGAAGGCGGGGGCGGAACCGCCTCGGCCTCTTCCCAAGGCGGCAGGTCGTCATAGGCGGTGGCGGCGACGTCGGGCGAGACGAAGGGGGCGGTCACGTCCAGCGGCGCCTCGGGCGCGGCGTCGCGCGGCTTGGTCCGGGGGCGTTTGGCGGCCGCCTTCGGGGCGGCCGGGCGCGGGGCCTGACGCGGCGGGGTCGGCGCGCGCAGCGATCGGCCCCAGTGCAGGGCGTCCAGGAAGTCCGAGGCGCGGATGCCGACGGCGTAGGCGGTCAGCCACAGCCCGCCGCCCAGGAACAGCAGGCCGGCGATGATCCGGCCGCCGGGCATGTGCAGGGCGCCGATTCCCCTGGCCGTCAGTCCGGTCAGGGCCTCGCCCCAGAGCCCGCCCAGGCCGGCGGCCAGGGGCCAGGCGGCGGGCGCGGCCAGGGCCGCCAGGGCGCCGGACAGCAGCAGGGTTCCGCCCGTCGCCGCCAGGGCCTTGACCGGCGTGGGCTTCAGGCGCGGCTGAAGCGCGTCGCCGACCGCGCGGGCCAGGCCGAAGGCGCCCAGCAGCAGGGCGGCCGGCCAGGCGGCCAGGCCCAGGGACTGCATGAACAGGTCGGCGAAAAGGGCGCCGTTCGCCCCCAGCCAGTTGGTCGGCGCCACGCTGGAGGCCGCGTTCAGGCTGGCGTCCAGCGGGTTCCACGACATCAGGGCGATCAGCAACAAGACCGCCAACAGGGCCTGCAGCACGCCCCGGAACCGCACGACGAAGGGGGCGTCCCACAGGATGCGGGCGCTGATCCAGGCCTGGCGGCCGACGGCGAGGGCGGTGGACATGAAGGGCGAAACCTTCCGGGCGGCTGACGTTCGACCGTCCTTGTCGCATCCGCAGGGTTAACGGCCTGTTCACCAGCTTGGCCTTGGCGCTTCTCGCGTCGCGGAAGGCGACCCTGGGGCGTTTGGCCCTCTGGACCTTTCGCCTTGGCGAGGCGACAAGCCTGTCATGGCCGACACCGAACCCTACGACATCGTCATCGCCGGCGCGGGCCTGGCCGGGGCCGCCTTCGCCCTGGCGGCGGCGCAAGGCGGACTGAAGGTGGTCATGGTCGATCCCCAGCCGTTCGACGCCCAGCTGGCGCCGACCTTCGACGGGCGGTCGACCGCCATCGCCTTTGCGACCTTCCGGATGCTGGACGCCCTGGGTCTGGGCGACGCCTTGCGGCCGCATGCCTGCCGGATGGACCATATTCTGGTGACGGACGGACGCCGGCCGGGCGCGGCCAGCCGCGCGGCCTCTCCGGCCTTTCTGCGGTTCGACGCCGAGGAGATCGGCGGGCGCACCGGGGGCGAGCCCCTGGGATACATGGTCGAGAACCGCCGCATCCGCGCCGCCTTGGCCGAGGCGGTGACGCGGGCCGGGATCGAGGTGCGCGCGCCGGCTGCGGTGGCGGACGTGCGGACCGATGCGGGGCGGGCGACCGTCACCCTGGCCGACGGCGCCGCGCTGACGGCGGCCCTGGTCGTCGGCGCCGAGGGCCGCGGATCGGCCGTGCGCCGGGCGGCCGGGATCGACACGGTCGGCTGGGGCTATGGTCAGAGCGGCGTGGTGGCGACGGTCCGGCTGGGCCGCGACCACGGCGATGTCGCCCACGAATATTTCCTGCCGGGCGGCCCCTTCGCCATCCTGCCCCTGACCGACCAGCGCGCCAGCCTGGTCTGGACCGAGACCACGCGGCGGGCCGAGGCGCTGCGCGCGGCGTCGGACGACGCCTTCCACGCCCATCTGATGCGGCGGTTCGGCGAATTTTTGGACGGTGTGACGGTCGAGGGGCCGCGCTTCGTCTATCCCCTCTCGCTCAGCCTGGCCGAACGGCTGGTCGCGCCGCGCATCGCCCTGATCGGCGACGCCGCCCACGGCGTTCACCCGGTCGCGGGCCAGGGGCTGAACATGGGGCTGAAGGACGCCGCCGCCCTGGCCGAGGTGCTGGCCGAGGCCGCGCGCCTGGGCGAGGATCCGGGCGCCGAAACGGTGCTGGAACGGTATGCGCGCTGGCGCCGGTTCGACAATGCGGCCCTGGCGGCGGGCTTCGACGCCTTCGTGCGCCTGTTCTCGAACGACATCGCTCCGATCCGGCTGGCGCGCGATCTGGGCATGGCGGCGGTCAACCGCATCGGTCCGCTGCGTCGCGCCTTCATGCACGAGGCGGGCGGCGCGACCGGCGACCTGCCCCGCCTGTTGAGGGGCCAGCCCGTTTAGAGCCTCATCCGGCCGCCGTCGGTCGCCGGAAAGAAAAGACCCCGAAGGCGCGACGCCTCCGGGGTGCTTGAAGTCTTGGTGCGAGCTTGTCCCGATCCTCGCGCCGGGACGGGACGGATCAGACCTGCATGGCCCAGCCTTCGACGTCCATGGCCGCCTGACGGACGGCTTCCGAACGGGTCGGGTGGGCGTGGCAGGTGCGGGCGATGTCTTCCGAGGCGCCGCCGAAGCTCATGGCGATGGCGGCCTCGTGGATCATCTCGCCGGCCTGCGGACCCATGATGTGGACGCCCAGCACCTTGTCGGTCGCGGCGTCGGCCAGAACCTTCACGAAGCCGTCGGTCTCGTGATTGATCTTGGCGCGGCTGTTGGCCATGAAGGGGAACTTGCCCTTCTTGTAGGCGACGCCCGCGGCCTTCAGCTGGTCCTCGGTCTGGCCGACCCAGGCGACTTCCGGGGCCGTATAGACCACGCTGGGCACCAGGGCGTAATCGACGTGGCCGTACTTGCCGGCGATGATGTCGATGGCGGCGACCGCGTCCTCTTCCGCCTTGTGCGCCAGCATCGGACCGTGGGTCACGTCGCCGATCACCCAGACGCCGCCCTCGTTGACTTGGCCGGC
Organism: Brevundimonas sp. SORGH_AS_0993; assembly: GCF_030818545.1. Taxonomy (NCBI): domain Bacteria; kingdom Pseudomonadati; phylum Pseudomonadota; class Alphaproteobacteria; order Caulobacterales; family Caulobacteraceae; genus Brevundimonas; species Brevundimonas sp. SORGH_AS_0993. The sequence continues at coordinate 2,112,212 of NZ_JAUTAH010000001.1, read as the reverse complement.
CACCTTGAAGTGGTTGTGGTCGATGAAGCCGCGCTTGTCCGGCGTGACGCCGATGGTCTCCAGACCCAACCCCTCGGTGTAGGGACGGCGGCCGATGGCGACCAGGACGACATCGCCCTTGATCTTTTCGGGCGCGCCGCCGGCCGAGGGTTCGACCGTCAGCTCCACCCCGTCCTTGTCCGACTTGGCGCCCGTGACCTTGGCGCCCAGTTTGAAGCTCATGCCCTGTTTGGTCAGGGTGCGTTGGAAGGCGGTGGCGACCTCGGTGTCCATGCCCGGCGTGATCCGGTCCAGGAACTCCACCACCGTCACCTCGGCGCCCAGGCGGCGCCACACCGAGCCCAGCTCCAGGCCGATGATGCCGGCGCCGACCACGATCAGCTTCCTGGGCACGGCCGGCAGGGACAGGGCGCCGGTGGAATCGATCACCTTGCCGTCCTCGAAGGCGACGCCCGGCAGGGGGGTCGGCTCCGAGCCCGTGGCGATGACGATGTTCTTGGCCTCCAGCGTCTGCACCGATCCGTCGGCGGCGGTGACTTCGACCTTGCCCCCCCCCGCAGCAGAATGGCCGGCGATCTTGCCCTTGCCCTTGATCCAGTCGACCTTGTTCTTCTTGAACAGGAACTCGATCCCCTTGGTCAGGGCGGTGACGCTCTCGTCCTTGGCCTTGTGCATCTGGCGAAGGTTCAGCTTGGGCGAGACCTCGATGCCGATCTTGGCGAACTCGCCGTTGGCGGCGTCCCACAGTTCCGAGGCGTGAAGCAGGGCCTTGGACGGCATGCAGCCGACGTTCAGGCAGGTGCCGCCCAGCGTCGCGCGCATCTCCACGCAGGCGACCTTCAGGCCCAGCTGGCCGGCGCGGATCGCGGCGTTATAGCCGCCGGGCCCCCCGCCGATGATGACGACGTCGTAGGGAGCGGGGGCTTCGGCCATGGTATCCTCTGATCGTTCGGCGCTGCGGCAGGGCTCGCGCGGGGCTTAGGCGCCAGACCCGTCCGGGTCAACCGCCAGGCGCAATATGGGACTTGTTCGCCCGGTTCGCACAGAAAAAGGGCCGGACGTCGCCGCCCGGCCCCCGTCTCTCGTCCGGCGATCGGCGCCTACAGCTTGAAGCGCAGGCCCACGAAGACGTTGTAGCCGAACTTCTCGTACTCGTAGGTCCGCTCCTTGACGCCGTAGTAGCGGACGCCCGCGCTGTCGGTCAGGTTCTTGGCCTCGCCGAACAGTTCGATCCCGTTGCCGAAGTCGTAGCTGGAGGTGAAGTCCAGCTGACCGCGCCCTTCGACCCACAGATCCAGGCCGGGGTTGGTGGCGTTGATCGCCTCCAGGAAGTCGCCGCGATGGGTGTACGACAGGCGGGCGCTGAAGCCGTACTTCTCGTAGAACAGGGCGGCGTTGTAGGTCGCATCCGACTGGCCCGGCAGGGCGAAGGCGTCGCGGCCGGCGAAGGCGCGGCTGGTTTTGATCTCCGCGTCCGTCAGGGTGTAGTTGGCGAATAGGCCCAAGCCCGAGGCCCAGCCCGGCAGGAAGTCGAATGTCTGCTGCCAGTTGAACTCGACGCCCGCCAGATGCCCGTCGCGCGCATTGCGGGCCTCCGTCACCTGGGCGACCGTGGTGGTCGGGGTCACATAGGGCACACCGTCCGTGACCAGGGTGAAGCGGTAGTTCGACAGGTCCTTGTAGAAGGCGTTGGCCGAAATCACGCCCAGCGGACGCAGATAGTATTCCAGGCCCAGGTCGAGGTTGTTGGACAGAGTCGGCTTGAGGTCGGGATTGCCGCGCGTCACGGTCGTCTTGCCGCTGTCGGTCGTCTCCAGCACGCGCGGCACGATGTCGGCGTAGTCGGGGCGTGAGATGGCCCGCGTCAGGGCGAACCGGCCGATCAGATGATCGCTGAAGCTGTGGCGCAGCGTCAGGTTGGGGAAGAAGTCCGTCTGGTCGCGCTTGACCGAAACCGGCATCTGGACGTTCGTGGCGCTCACGCTGGTCGCGCCGCCTTCGAAATCGGTCTTTTCGACGCGCAGGCCAAGCAGGACATTGGTGGCGCCGATGTCGAACCTGGCCTGGCCATAACCGGCCAGAATGTCTTCGTTGGCGGTATAGTCGGCGGTGACGGACTGGGGCGTGCGGCGCGACGCCGCCGTGGTGGAGGTGGCGCGGATGCCGTTCAGATAGTCTGTGGCCAGGCCGTGATCGAACTTCACGCCCAGGTCATAGTCATAGTTGCGCGACGGGCGACCGCTGAGCAGATCGGCCAGCGCGCCGGGGTTCACCGGCGACGTCTTGGTGCGGTCGCGATAGCGTTCCTCGTCCGCCGACACGTCGCGGGTCGAATATTTGGCGCCGAACTTCAGCGTCACTTCCCGTCCGGCGATGATCGTCGGCAATTCGTAGTTCGTCTTGAACGACACGTCTTCCTGGTTGGTGTCGTTGCTGCGGAACGTATTCTCGCGGAAGGTGAAGTTCGCCGGCGTCGAATAGTAGGTCGAGGCGAACGGCGAATAGGTCGGCGCATAGTGGTCGGTCGTGTCGTAGTTGATCTTCTGAGGATCGTTCGAGCGATAGACGACCTCGTCACGGTGGGGATAGGTCTGTTCGCTGCGGGCCCACGCCAGTGTAGCGTCCCAGACCGCGCCATTGCCGAAGGTGTATTCGCCGCCCGTGTTCAGGGTGGTGATCTTGTTGTCCTGCTCACGGTGACGCAAAGCCTTGTGGATAGATGCGCCCTCGTAGGTCGCGGCCTGATCCGTCACCGTGCCCGTGGCGACGCCGTCCGAATAGGTGAAGCGCAAGGTGTCGCGGTACTCGTCGTCGTTGAACTCGGCGAACGACCCCCTGACCCAGGCCCGAAGCGCGTCGTCGGGCCGCCACTCCAGAGCGCCCGTGACCGCTGTGCGGGTGCGTTTCGTCTCATAGTCCTTGAACAGCGCTTCATCGAGGACATAGTGGTTATAGGCAGGGTTTGCCTTGGCCTTGGCGCCGCTTCCGATCGTCTGCCGGTCATCGAAGATCCACGCATTCTCGACATTGTCCGGACGGCGGTTGGTTTCGGAATAGCTGACCGACAAAAGGGCGCCGAAGGTGTGGTCGGGGCCGAAGACGTTGGAGACGGTCGCGCCCGCGCGGCTGTCCGAACCGCCGTAGTCGTTATAGCTGCCGCCGGCGTAGCCGCTGACCGCCAGGCGGCGCTTGTCGAAGGGCGAGCGGGTCTTGATGTCCACGGCGCCGGCGATGGAATCGGCGTCCTGGCTGGGACGCAAGGTCTTGGAGACCTCCACCGTCGAGACGATGTCCGAGGGCAGGGTGTCCAGATCGACCGCGCGGGTGGTCGGCGACACGGCCGGAATGGCGACCCCGTCGACCGACACGGCGGTGAAGGCGGCCGGCGCGCCACGCACGTTGATGTAGCGGCCTTCGCCCTGGTCGCGCTGGATGGCGATGCCCTGCACACGTTGCAGGCTTTCGGCCACGTTCGGGTCGGGATAGCGGCCGATGGCGTCGGCCGACAGGACGTTGACCGTGCCGTCGGCGTTCTTCTGCTGGTTCAGCGAGCGGGCCACGCCGTCGGTGATGACGCCGGTTACGATCACGTCGGCCACCTGGGTCGCCGTCGCGGCGCCCAGGACGATGGCGACGTTGGCGTCCTGGCCTGGCGTGGTCACGACCGTCTGGCTGGCCGAGGGCAGGCCCAGGTAGCGGACGTCCAGGAATGACCGATCCGGTCGTCGCCGCCGGCAGGGTGAACTCGCCATGGCTGTTGGCCACGACCCGCTGGCCCGACCCGCGCACCAGGATCTCGGCTCCCGGCAGGGGCGCGCCTGAGGCGTTGGTGACGCGCCCGAAAATCACGTCCCCGGCGACGGCGGAGGCGACCGCAGCGGCGGTGTCGGCCTGGGCGGCCGGCGCCATCGGCGCCAGGATCAGAGGCGCCAGGGCGGCGCTCAGCAGCAGAGAAGGTTTCATGTCGGTCGGTCCCCTCCGGCGAACACGGGTGAAGTCCGACCGGCGACGCGCCGCTTAGCCACCCGCGACGACGCGAAAACGACGGTTTGACGACACGGATTTCGCGGTTTTTCGAACGAAGGACGACATTCCGTCCCGACCCGTCGTGTTTTTCACCGAACGTCGATCAAACCGTCACGCCAATGCCGTTGACCCGGCACGGCCCCTTCCCGAGAGACGGGACGGATCATCCGGAGATTGTCATGCGCCCCGTTCCCGTTCCCGTCCGCGCCCTGGCCCGAGTCTCGGCCGTCGCCGCCCTGACCCTGCTCGGCGCCTGCGCCACGCACGAGGTCGATTTCCAGGGCGAGGGCGACGGGGTGGTGGGGCGCGGCGCCGTGGTCCACGCCTTGTTGGAGACGCCGCCGGTCGGACAGCCCGGCCAGGACGCCGCGGACGACCCCGCCGTGTGGGCCTCGGCGCGCCCGGTCCGGGTGAAAGGCGTGGCCACGCCGGGCTTTGTCGCCGGCACTGACAAGAAGGCGGGTCTCTATATCTATGGGCTGGACGGGCGGGTCCTGCAGTTCCTGCCCGAAGGTCTGCTGAACAATGTGGACGTGGTCGAGGGCCTGTCGATCGGCGGCCGGCCGCAGGTCGTCCTGGGCGCCAGCGACCGCACGCCGGGCAGGGTGGGCGTCGCCCTCTATCGTTTCGATCCCGCCGCGACCTCGGCCGACAACGCCGTCCAGTCCTGGGGCTCGATCCGCACCGACGTGGTGGAACCGTATGGCTTCTGCTTCGCCCGGCGCGGCGATCAGGTCCACGCGGTTCTGGTGGGCCACGAAGGCGAGCTGCGACAATATGTCCTGGGGGTCGACGCCGCCGGCCAACCCACGGCCCGCGAGGTGCGCCGGGCCGAGATCGGCTCCATCTCCGAAGGCTGCGCCGCCGACGAGGCTTCGGGCGCCCTGTTCGTCAACGAGGAGAACGTCGGCCTGTGGCGCTATGATCTGGACCCGGCCTCGGGCGCGGCCCGCACCCTGATCCAGCCCATAGCCAAGGACATTCTGGTCGCCGACGCCGAGGGCCTGACCACCATAACCGACGCCTCGGGCCGCTATCTGATCGCCTCCAGCCAGGGCGATTCCGCCTTCCCCGTCTGGCGCATCGACGCCGGCGCTCCCCAGTACAAGGGCCGGTTTGTGGTCAAGGACGGGACGGTCGACGGCGTCACCGGCGCCGACGGCCTGGCGGCGGCCGGCGGCGTGGTCGGCCCCTTCCCCGAGGGCGTCGTGGTCATCCAGGACGACGTCAACGACGGCGGCGGCCAGAACTTCAAATACGTCGACTGGCGCGACATCCGCCGGGCGCTGGGGCTGTAAGGCTCGTCATCCTCTCGACCCGGGGATCGGATGCGGATCGGGCCGTGGGCCACTCTTGGCGCAAGGCGGCCTGCAGTCCGGCCCTCGGGTCAGGCGCGAGGGTGACGGCGGGCCGTCACTGATCCTCGTCGAACTTGCGCGCGACCAGGTCGGTCAGGGCGGCCATCGCCTCTTCGGCGTCCTCGCCCTCGGCCGTGACGTCGATGGTGCAGCCGATGCCGGCGCCCAGCATCAACAGGCCCATGATCGAGCGGGCGTCCACCGTCACCCCGTCGCGGGTGACGTGGATTTCGCTGTCGAAGCCGGAGGCCAGTTTGACGAACTTGGCCGAGGCGCGGGCGTGCAGGCCGCGCGTGTTGCAGATGTTCAGGGTGGCGCTGACGGTCATTTTTCGCCCGCGAGCACCCACGAGGCGACCGAGATGTATTTGCGCCCGGCGTCCTGGGCGTGGGCGACGCAGGCTTCCAGCGTCTCGCGCCCGCGCACGCTGGCCAGTTTGATCAGCATGGGCAGGTTCAGGCCCGCGATGACCTCGGCGCGGGTCTGCTCCATCACCGAAATGGCCAGGTTGGACGGGGTGCCGCCGAACATGTCGGTCAGCAGGATGACGCCGTCGCCGTCGTCCACGGCCGCCGCCGCATCGACGATGTCGCGGCGGCGGCGCTCCATGTCGTCGTCCGGCCCGATGCAGATGGCCGCGACCCCGCGCTGCGGGCCGACCACATGCTCCATCGCCGAAAGAAACTCAGACGCCAGCCCGCCGTGGGTGACGATGACCAGACCGATCATAAGGACTTCACTCGCATCCCGCCCCGAACCGCGCCCGACGGCCGCGCGCCGGCCGCAAGCCCCGGTCGCCGCCCGCCCTGGACCGCAAGGGGCGTGTCATAGACCCGTCGCGTCCGGTTTCAAAGCGTCTGCAACGCGGCTGCGACCTTGGCGACGGTCGAGCCCCGTCCGAGGTCCAGGGTCAGCAGGGGGACTGCCACCCCGTCTATCCGCCGGGTTACGGGTTCGGGCAGCCGCTCGGACGGCGTCTGTTCCGCCTCGACCGCCAGCACCACGCGGGCCACGGGCCAGGTCGGGGCGGTCACGATTCCCACCCCCCGCGCCTCGATCCGCCCGGCGATGGTCTCGGGCGCTGCGGCATGGAGGGCGCCGCCCGAGGCCCAGACGCGCGTGTAGTCGTCGCTGATCAGACGCCAGCCCCTGTCGATCAGCCGCAGGGCCAGGTCGCTCTTGCCCGCGCCGGATCGGCCCAGGATCAGCACCGCCTTCCAGGCGCCCCGGCATCGCAGGGCGACGGCGGTGGCGTGGATGGGCGACCGGGCCGTCACGGCCGCCGACCGGGCAGGACAGGATCGAAGGCGGGCAGATTGATCTCGAACAGGGCGCCGACGATCCGGCCGTCCCGGGTCCGGTTCTCGGCCCAGACGCGCCCGCCGTGGGCCTCGACGATCTGGCGCACGATGGACAGGCCCAGGCCCGAGTTGGAGCCGAAGGCCGCCCCCTTGGGCCGCGAGGTGTAGAACCGCTCGAACACCGTCTCCAGATTGTCGGGCGGAACGCCGGGGCCGTCGTCCTCGACCCGCACGCGGATCGGCCGGTCGCTCTCGCCCCGGTCCAGCTCCACGCGCACCTCGCCGCCCGGCGGGCTGAAGGAGCGGGCGTTGTCGATCAGGTTGCGGAACACCTGACCCAAGGGCCCGTCGCGCCCCATGACCTGCAGGGCCTCGGCCGGCGCGGTCAGCCGCACGGGAATGTCGCCGGGCTTGGCCGTGGTGTCATAGACGCCGACGATGTCGGCCAGCAGCTGGTTCAGTTCGATCGGACGCGGGCGATCGCGCGACAGTTCGGCGTCCAGGCGCGAGGCGTTGGAGATGTCGGTGATCAGCCGGTCCAGCCGCCGCACGTCCTGCTGCAACAGGCCGGTCAGCGTCTCGCGCTGGGCGTCGGTCTTGACCAGGGGCAGGGTCTCCAGCGCCGAGCGGATCGAGGTCAGGGGGTTCTTGATCTCGTGCGAGACGTCGGCGGCGAACCGTTCGATGGCGTCCATCCGCGTGGACAGGGTGTCGGTCATGGATTCCAGCGACCGGGCCAAGTCACCGATCTCGTCGCGGCGATCCTCCAGATCGGGCAGGGAGATGGCGCGCGCGCGTTGCAGCTTCACCTGATCCGCCGCCGCCGACAGACGCATGATGGGACGCGCCACGAACAGATGCAGCAACAGAGACGCCAAAAGGTTCACCGCAAGGGCCACCAGGGCGAAGGGCACAAGGGCGCGGCGCTGGGCGCTCAGGATCTGATCGACGTTGCCCGCCTCCAGCGTCATCACGCCCAGGACCTGGCGGACATGGCGGATGGGGATGGAAACGGACACGACCCGGTCGCCGGATTCGTTGCGGCGCACGGTGGTCTGGGGCTCTCCGGCCAGGGCGCGTTCGACCTCGGCGGTCACTTCGCGGTCGGCGGCGTCCTTCTGGTGGACGTTGCGGGCGATCCGGTCCTTCAGGTCCGACGGCGGCGGCGTGCCCGCCGGATGGGCGGGCGGCAGGGGCTGGCCCGGAATGTTCTCCGTCACCTGATAGCTGTCGATCAGCGGCAGGCCGTTGATGTCGTATAGCCGCACCCGCTGACCGGCCGGCACGAAGTTGTCGCGCAGCCACCGGGCGGCCTCCTGCACGTCCAGTTCCGGCGTCGGTTCGCCCTTGGTGATGCTGAGCTGGCCCAGCACATTGCCCAACAGCTCGGCCTGGGCCTTCAGCGATTCCTGGCGCGCCTGGACCAGACCGCGATTCCATTCGTTAAGCGCCAGGGCGCCGCCGAACAGGATCAACAGACTGAGCAGGTTCAGCGCCAGGATGAAGCCGCCCAGCCGCGACCCGCCAAAACGGATCAGCGGACGTCGGCCGGGCCGGACCTTCCCCTCGCGCGGCGCGGCGGGATCAGCTCTCGCGGTAGCGGTAGCCGACGCCATACAGGGTCTCGATCGCGTCGAACTCGGGGTCCACGGCGCGGAACTTCTTGCGCATCCGCTTGACGTGGCTGTCGATGGTGCGGTCGTCGACATAGACCTGATCGTCGTAGGCGGCGTCCATCAGATTGTCGCGGCTCTTCACGAAGCCGGGGCGCTGGGCCAGGGCCTGGAGCAGCAGGAATTCGGTGACGGTCAGCTTCACCGGCTTGCCGTCCCAGGTGGATTCGTGGCGCGCCGGGTCCATCGACAGCTTGCCGCGCTTGATCGCCTTGCCCGACACCTCGGCCGAGGGCTCGGCCTCGATCCCGTCGGCGCCCGTGCGACGCAGCAGGGCCTTCACCCGCTCGATCAGCAGGCGCTGGCTGAAGGGTTTGTGGATGTAGTCGTCGGCCCCCAGGTTGAAACCCAGAATCTCGTCGATCTCCTCGTCCTTGGACGTCAGCATGATGACCGGGATCTGCGAGGTCTGACGCAGCCGACGCAGCACCTCCATCCCGTCCATGCGCGGCATCTTGACGTCCAGAATGGCCAGATCGGGCGGCGTCGATTCCAGGGCGGCGAGCCCCGAGGCCCCGTCGTGATAGGCCGTGATCTTGTGGCCGTGGCTTTCCAGGGCCAGCGAGACGGACGCCACGATGTTTTCGTCGTCGTCGACCAGGGTGATGTTGGCCAAGGGTGTCTTCTCCTGAACTTCGCGTTCCCGCCAGCGTCAACGCACGCCAAGCGTAACCGTTCGATCACGGTCACATTAGGGCCGATTCAATCCACATTGAAGCGCGCGCAGACCCGATGAGGCGCCAAAACCCGCCTCGACCCTGTTTCGAGATGGGCGCCGCGCCCGACCGTGTCAACGCAGACGATTCCGGAGCGCAAGGCCGCGCGTCGAAAACCCGGCCTTAAGCCTTGGCGGTTAGCACTGCGTCATGGCCGGTCCCGTTCATTACGAAGTGTTCGTGCGCAAGACCGCGCCGTCGGCCTGGTCGTTGCTGATCGCCACCGAGGATCGTAAACAGGCGTTGGAGGCGGCCGAAGAGCAGATGAAGGCCCGCCAGGCCGCCGCCGTCCGCGTGACCAAGGAGACCCTGGACCCCGACACGCTGGAGTTCAGCAGCGTCACCATCCTGAACCTGGGCGCGCCAGAGCCCAAACGTCGCGCGGGGCCCGAATCCGCCCCTTCGCCCGCCTGCAGCCAGCCGGTCGAACTCTATTCGCCGCACGCCCGCGTCACGATCGGTCGGGTTCTGGAGGAATGGCTGAAGCGACAGGACGTGACCGCTTTCGAACTGCTGCACCGCCCCGACCTGGCCGAGCAGCTGGACGCCTCGGGGGTGGAGCTTCAGCATGCGGTGCAGAAAGTCTCGGTGCCCGAAAGCCAGGCCCTGGGCCTCGATCTGCACGCCACCGTGCGCCATTATCTGCGCCTGTCGGAAGCGACCGTCGCCCGTCTGGTGAAGGCGGGGCGGGAGGGGCGTTTCCCCAGCCTGGCCGATGCGCCGATCGCCGACGTCGCCGCCCGCCTGACCGGCGCGGCGGACCGCGCCTTCGTCATGGGCGGCGTCGTCGCCCGCGCCCTGAAGGACCGTCGCGGCGCCCGCGCCCGGCTGGACGCCCTGATGGACCTGGTCGACGCCGCCCCGGCCGAGGGGCCGCCGCGCGCGCTTGTGGTCGTCGCGGTCGAACAGATCGCCGCCGAAATGCTGGCCGTGAGGCGAAATCTGACCGAACTGCTGGGCCCGGCGCTGGACCAGGGCGCGACCCTGGCGGCGGTGGTCCGCATGGCCGCCCCGGGCGAGGTCGATCAACTGATCCGCGCAGACCCGCGCACGGGGTTGCTGACACCGCCGGTCGAGGGCGCGGCCGCGCGGCTGGGGCGGCATCTGGCGGCAGGGGAGTTTCCGCTTCTGGGCTCGTCGCTGGCGCGGATGGTGGTTCGCGAGCTGACCAGTTCGCGGCGTCTGCGGCCCAACGACGCTGTGGGCGAGATCGAGATCCTGCGCGTTCTGGCCATGGCCCTGACCGCCGCCGCCGGTCGTCTGTTGAGCCTGGAAGAGGTTCAGGACGCCTTCGTCCAACGCTCCAAGAGCCTGATCACCGCCGATTTCGTCGCCGCCTACGTCAAGGACTGTCCGACCGTCCTGGCCGAGGCCGAGCAATTGACCCGGCTGTGCGAGAACGTCACCGGGGCCGCCAACAAGCGCGCCGCCGCCCGTTGGCTGTCGGCCTGCATCGGGGCGCTGCGGTTCGAGACCGAGATGCGCCAGAGCGTCGCCGCCGCGCCGCAGAAGCTGACGGCCCTGGCCAGACTGCAACGTTCGGTGCGGGCCGCCGCTCTGGCCGAGCGCGACACGGCCGAAATCCTGGGCGTCATCGGGGCGGTCGGCGGGACGGTGGAGGCCGAAGCCGGCCTGGTCGCCCAGATCGCCCGCGCCTCGGCCGGCGCGCCGCAGAAGCTGACGGCCCTCTTGAAACTGGCGACGGGCCAGACCGCGCCGTCAGGTCCCGCCGCAGACCGCGCCCGAACCGAGGCCATCCGACTGTTGCGGGCGCCCCAGACCCGCGCCGCCCTGGCCGCCGCCCCGGAAGAGATCGCCCCGCTGAAGGGGCTGATGCAGGCCGCCGGCCTGGCCGCCTGACCCCGACCTGAACGCCACCCTTAGCAGACCTGTCCGGCGGCCCAGCCGGAAGACCAGGCCCACTGAAAATTATAGCCGCCCAGCCAGCCGGTCACATCCACCGCCTCGCCGACGAAGAACAGGTCGGGCACGCTTTTGGCCTGCATCGTCTGCTGGTCCAGCGCCGCCGTGTCGACGCCGCCCAGGGTCACTTCGGCGGTGCGATAGCCCTCCGACCCGACGGGCTTGACCGTCCAGCCGTTGACCGCCTGATCCAGCCGACGCAGCAGCTTGTCGGGAGCGTCGGCCAGGTTTCCCGAGGCGCCCTCGCGTTCGCACAGGCTTTCGGCCAGGCGGCGCGGCACGATATGGCCCAGGGCCGTGTGCACGGCCTGTCGGCCGTTGGCGGCCTTGGCGGCGCGCAGCTCCTCGAACACGTCGCGCCCCGGCGCCATGCAGGCGACGATGGCCTCACCCTCGCGCCAGTAGGAGCTGATCTGCAGGATGGCCGGGCCGCTGAGCCCCCGATGGGTGAACAGCATCGCTTCATTGAAAGCGGGCCTGCCGCCCTTCGGGCGGCTTGAGGCCGTGGATATGCGCGCCTCCACAGCCACCCCCGCCAGCGGCTTCAGCGTTTCCAGCAGGCCCGCCTCGAACGTCAGGGGGACCAGGGCCGGCCGCGTCTCGGTGACGCGGATGTCGAACTGGCGCGCGACCTCATAGGCCCAGCCCGTCGCCCCCATCTTGGGAATCGACTTGCCGCCGGTCGCTACGACCAGCGACGCCGCCGCGACCTGGGAGCCGTCGGTCAGATTGACTATGAAGCCGTCGGCGCCGCGGGCCAGACGGGTCACGCCGGTCTTCATCGTCAAGGTCACGCCCGCGGCCGCCATGTCGTCGGTCAGCATACGCACGATCTGCTTGGCGCTGCCGTCGCAGAACAGCTGGCCCAGCGTCTTCTCTTGCCAGGCGATGCCCGCCTTATCGATGCGTTTGACGAAGTCGTGCTGGGTGAAGCGGCGCAGGGCCGAGGTGGCGAACCGGGAATTCTCGCCCAGGAAGTTCGCCGGCCCGCAGCCCAGATTGGTGAAGTTGCAGCGTCCGCCGCCGGAAATGCGGATCTTCTCGCCCGGCCGGTCGGCGTGATCCACGACCAGAACCCGCCGGCCGCGTCGGCCCGCCTCCAGGGCCGCCATCATCCCCGCCGCCCCGGCGCCGATGACGAGGACGTCGAAGGACGTCCCCGTCATCGCAGCCCCTCCGACGGAGGGGCCGGCCTCGGGGAGAGCCGCTTAGTAACGGTAGTGGTCCGCCTTGAAGGGGCCTTCGACCGGCACATTGATATAGTCCGCCTGGGCCTGGGTCAGGGTGGTCAGCTTGGCGCCCAGCTTGGCCAGGTGCAGGAAGGCGACCTTCTCGTCCAGGTGCTTGGGCAGGGTATAGACCTTGTTCTCATAGGCCGAGGCGTTGGTCCACAGCTCGATCTGCGCCAGCGTCTGATTGGTGAAGGAGGCCGACATCACGAAGGACGGGTGGCCCGTGGCGTTGCCCAGGTTCACCAGACGGCCTTCCGACAGCAGGATGATCTTCTTGCCGTCCGGGAACTCCACATGGTGGACCTGGGGCTTGATCTCGTCCCACTTGAAGTTCTTCAGGCCCGCGACCTGAATTTCCGAGTCGAAGTGGCCGATGTTGCAGACGATGGCGTTGTTCTTCATCCGGCGCATGTGATCGACCGTGATGACGTCCTTGTTGCCCGTCGTCGTGACATAGATGTCGGCGCGGTCGGCGGCGTCGTCCAGGGTCTGGACCTCATAGCCTTCCATGGCGGCCTGCAGCGCGCAGATCGGGTCGATCTCGGTCACGATGACGCGGGCGCCGCCCTGACGCAGAGACGCGGCTGAACCCTTGCCCACGTCGCCGTAACCGCAGACCACCGCCACCTTGCCCGACAGCATGACGTCGGTGCCGCGACGGATGGCGTCCACCAGGCTCTCGCGGCAGCCGTACAGATTGTCGAACTTGGACTTGGTCACGCTGTCGTTGACGTTGATGGCGGGGAAGGGCAGCTCGCCCTTTTCGGCCATCTGGTACAGGCGGTGGACGCCCGTGGTCGTCTCTTCCGACACGCCGCCGATGGCGTCGCGGATGGCCGAATAGAAGCCGGGCTTCTCGGCGATGTAGCGCTTCATCACCGCGAACAGGGCTTCTTCTTCCTCGTTCTGCGGGTTCGACAGGACCGAAATGTCCTTCTCGGCCTTGGGGCCCAGCACGCACAGCAGGGTCGCGTCGCCGCCGTCGTCGAGGATCAGGTTGGGATAGCCGCCGTCGGCCCATTCGAAGATCTTGTGGGCGTAGTCCCAGTATTCCTCCAGCGTCTCGCCCTTGGTGGCGAAGACCGGGGTGCCGGCGGCGGCGATGGCGGCGGCGGCGTGATCCTGGGTCGAGAAGATGTTGCAGGACGCCCAGCGCACCTCGGCGCCAAGGGCTTCCAGCGTCTGGATCAGCACCGCCGTCTGGATGGTCATGTGCAGCGAACCGGCGATGCGGGCGCCCTTCAGCGGCTTGGCGTCGCCGAACTCGTCGCGCAGCGCCATCAGGCCCGGCATTTCGGTTTCGGCGATGGCGATTTCCTTGTTGCCCCAGTCGGCCAGGGAAATGTCGCGGACGATGTAGTCGGTCATGATCGGGCTCCGGCCGAACGAAAGATTTGACGGCCTCATAGCCTGAGCGAAGCCGGGGGGCAATGATCGTATAAAGATATCCTTATACGATGCTGTGTCATCGGCGCGTAAGGCGTTCCTTAAATCTCGACGGCTACAGCGTCCGGCATGGAACGCCGCGCCCTTCTCGGCCTCGCCGTCACGGCGACCGCCGCCACCCTGTCCGTCGCCCGTCCGGCCTCGGCCTCCAGCGAGGGCGGGGCCGCGCCGGTCGCCACCTATCAGCGCCTGCCCATCGTGACCGCCTCGATCCTGCGCGCCGACGGCCTGCGCGGCGTGCTGTCGATCGAGACGGGGCTGGACACGCCCGACGCCGCCCTGCGGGCGCGGGTGCTGCAGTCGGTCCCGCGCCTGCGCGCGGCTTACGCCACCGCCGCCCAGACCTTCGCCAACGGCCTGCGACCCGGCATGCCGCCCGATGTGGACCGGCTGGCCGCCCTGCTTCAGGCCGCGACGAACACCGCCCTGGGCCGACCCGGCGCCCGCTTCCTGCTGGGCGCCGTCCTGGCGGTCTGATCCGCCCAGGCCGTCTCTACAGGAACGAGTAGGGGTCCACGTCCACCGTCAACCGGACGGACGCCGGCGTCTTCACCCGTTGAAGCCAGGCGCGAAGAAAGGCCTGGATATCGACGTCGCGGTCGGCCCGCACCAGCAGCCGCTTGCGCCGACGTCCGCGCACCAGGGCCAGCGGCGCGTCGGCCGGGCCATAAACCTCCAGCCGTTCGGCGTTGGGAATGGCCTTGGCCAGGTCGGCGGCGGTCTTCTCCACCGCCTGCGCGTTCTCGCTGGACAGGATGATCGCCGCCAGTCGGCCATAGGGCGGCAGGGACGCCGCCTCGCGCTCGGCCATCTCGGCCTCTACGAAGGCGTCGCGGTCGCCCGCCGCCAGGGCCATCAGCACCGGATGTTCGGGCGTCCAGGTCTGAAGCAGGGCCCGCCCCGGCCGATCCGCCCGCCCCGCCCGCCCCGTCGCCTGGGCCAGCAGTTGATAGGTGCGTTCCGCCGCCCGCAGGTCGCCGCCGCGCAGGCCCAGATCGGCGTCCACCACGCCCACCAGCGTCAGGCGCGGGAAGTTGTGGCCCTTGGCCGCGGCCTGGGTCGCCACCAGAATGTCGATCTCGCCGTCGGTCATGCGCTGGATCAGCGCGCGCGCCGAACGGGCGTCGGGCGCGGTGTCGGAGCTGAAGACTGCGGTGCGCGCCTCGGGGAACAGTTGGCGCACCTCTTCCTCGACCCGCTCGACCCCCGGCCCGACCGAGACCAGACTGTCCTCCGCGCCGCACGACGGGCACAGCTTGGGCCGCGTCATCGAGAAGCCGGTCAGGTGACAGACCAGCCGCCCGGTATAGCGATGCTCGACCAGCCAGCTGTCGGTGTCCGGCGCCGTCAGTCGATGGCCGCAGGCGCGGCACAGGACGACGGGCGCATAGCCGCGCCGGTTCAGGAACAACAGGGTCTGCTCGCCCCGCATCAGGGTCTCGCCGATGGCCAGCCGCAGCGGTTGCGACAGCCAGGTCTGGGGATCGGGCGGCGCGGCGCGCAGGTCGATCAGATCGATGTCGGGCAGCACCGCCGCCCCGTGCCGCGCCCCCAGTTTCAGCCAGTCGTAGCGGCCGTTCTGCGCGTTCCACAGCGTCTCCAGCGACGGCGTGGCCGAGGCCAGGACCACCGCCGCTCCCTCGATCCGCGCCCGCGCCACCGCCAGGTCGCGGCCGTGATAGACCAGCCCCTCTTCCTGTTTGAACGAGCCGTCATGCTCCTCGTCCACCACGATCAGGCGCAGGTTGACGAAGGGCAGGAACAGGGCCGACCGCGCCCCGACCACGATGTTGCAGCGCCCGGCGACCACCGCCTCCCACACCTGACGGCGGCGCGGCGGGGCGACGCCGGAATGCCATTCGGCCGGGGCTGCGCCGAACCGGGCCGTGATCCGATCGATCAGCGCCTGGGTCAGGGCGATCTCAGGCAGCAGGATCAGGATTTGCGCCGCCGGATCGGCCCGCAGCACCCGCGCGACGGCCTCCAGATAGGCCTCGGTCTTGCCCGACCCCGTCACCCCGTCCAGCAGGAAGGGACGGAAGCCGCCGCCCGCCACGCCCTCCGCCATGGCCGCCGCCGACGCCGCCTGGTCGCCGTTCAGCGACGCGGGCGCATGGTCGGGATCGGGCCGGTCGAACGCCGCCTCGGCGGCGATCTCGATGATCTCCAGCACGCCTTCGTCGATCAGCCCCTTGACCACGCCCGACGACACGCCCGTCGCCCGCGCCAGATCGGCCGCCGACATGGCGCGCTCGCCCAGGGCCTCCAACACGCCCGTCCGCGCCGGGGTCACGCGCGCCGGAACCCGCTCGCCCACGCGCCGCACCCGGCGTTCGGGCCGGGGACGCGGCGCGCGCAAGCCCTTCAGCGCCGTGGCCGCCATCTCGCCTGGCGCCGAAAGAGTCCAGCGCCCGGCCCATTCGACGAAATCCATGACGCCCGCCGGCAGGGGCGGATCGTCCAGCCGACTGTCCACCGCCTTCAGCCGCCGGTTCGATCCGGTCGTCTCGAACACCTCCGACACCACGCCCCGCATCAGGCGCGGCCCCAGCGGCACCGCCACCTGATCGCCACGCGCCAGGATCAGCGCCTCGGGCGCCTCGTAGTCGAAGGCTTCCTGCACCGGCAGGGGAATGAGGACCGAAGCGACTTTCATAAATCCTCCCCCGCAACGCGGGGGAGGGGGACCGCGCGCAGCGTGGTGGAGGGGGCGGACGCCGCATCGACGGCGGCCAGCCTGAACCGAGCCGAAGCGGCGAAGAGCCGAACTCGGTTCCGCCCCTTCCACCGCTTCGCGGTCCCCCTCCCCCGCGTTGTTGCGGGGGAGGATCGACGCGGCGCTTTTGCAACGCTAAAAGCCCTGCCCATGAAACTCTTTCTCGATACCGCCGACGTCGCCGTCATCAAGGACATGGTCCCCACCGGAATGGTGGACGGCGTCACCACCAATCCGTCCCTGATCGCCAAGTCGGGTCGCAACATCGCCGAGGTCATCGCCGAAATCTGCGCCCTGGTCGAGGGGCCGATTTCCGCCGAGGCTGTCTCGCTCGATTTCGAGACCATGGTCAAGGAAGGCGACAAGCTGGCCGCCATCGCCCCGAACGTGGTCGTGAAACTGCCCCTGACCTGGGACGGTCTGCGCGCCTGCCGTGTCTTCTCCGACAAGGGGATCAAGACCAACGTAACCCTGTGCTTCTCGGCCGCCCAGGCCATGCTGGCCGCCAAGGCGGGCGCCACCTTCGTGTCGCCCTTCGTCGGGCGGCTGGAAGACAATGGCGCGGACGGCATCGGTCTGTTGGAGGAAATCCGCGTCCTGTATGACGTGCATGGGTTCGACACCCAGATCCTGGCCGCATCCCTGCGCAACGTCGCGCATGTCGCCGCCGCCGCCGTGGCCGGATCGGACGCCGCCACCTTCGGCGCCGACACCTTCAAGGCCCTGGTAAAGCACCCGTTAACCGACAAGGGTCTTGATGCCTTCGTGGCGGACTGGGCCAAGACGGGTCAGTCTATTCTGTAGCATCGCACGTCCCGGAGAGGTCTGTTGAGCGGCTCATTGGACCTGTTCGAAACGTCGGAAACGGACGCACAGGCCCCGCGTCTGGGCGACGGCCTGTGCTGGCCCGAGGTGCGCGGCTGGCTGCAGACCCACCCCCAGACCCTGCTGGACGACCGATCCCTGCTGGAAGAGATCGGCCTGCGCCCGCACGGCCGCAATGTGGTGGAGTTCGGGGCCGCCGCCCTGACCCGGCTGGAAGCCGTGGCCAAGCGCGAAGCCGGCGCCCGGCGCGAGATCGAGACGATCGCCCGCGCCAACTTCGCCGCCCAGACCCAGACCCATGTGGCGACCCTGGACCTGATGGAGGCGCGCAACCCTTCCGACCTGGCCCGTCGGCTGGACGCGGCCGCCCAGGGGCGTTTCGGCCTCAGCGGCGGCGCCATCGCCCTGGAGAAGCCCGGCGGCGTGCCTTTCGGCTGGCGCGCGCTGGAGCCGGGCGCGGTCGACGGCCTGTTGGGCGAGCATGGCCTGACCTGGCTGGGGCCGGCGTTCGCGGGACTGGACCTGTTCGGGGCCGTCGAGGCCGAGGTGCGGTCCTTCGCCCTGATCCGCATGGCCCCGCATCTGACGCCGGGCGAACCGCCCCGCCCCAGCCTGTGCGCCTTCGGCTCGCCCGATCCTGAGGGTTTCACCCCCACCATGGGCTGCGAACTGGCCGCCTTCCTGGCCCGCGTGGTCGAGCGGATGGCCGAACGATGGCCCGTCCTGAACTAAAGTCCCCCGCGCTGACGGCGTCGGACGCCCTGCGCGCCTGGCTGGACCATCTGGCGCACGAACGCCGCCTGTCGCCGCGCACCCTGGAAGCCTATGGCCACATCGGCCGGCTCTATCTCGCCTTTCTGGAGCGGCATCGCGGCGAGGCCCTGTCCCTGGCCGATCTCGGCGCGGTGACGGCGGCCGAGGTCCGCGCCCATATGGCTGATCGACGCGGCGGCGATCACCCGCTGGCCGCCCGCTCCCTCAGCCAGAGCCTGTCGGCCATCCGGGGCTTTCACGCCTTTCTGGACCGGCGACTGGACACGCCCGCGCCCCAGCTGGCCCTGGTGCGCGGCCCTCGGATCAAACCGTCCCTGCCGCGCCCGGTCACGGAGGATCAGGCGCGCGGCCTGCTGGCCGAACCGGACGCCGACCCCGACGCCGACCCGTGGGAGGCGGCCCGTGACCGCGCCGTCCTGACCCTGCTCTACGGCTGCGGCCTGCGGATTTCGGAGGCCCTGTCCCTGACGCGCGCCGACGCGCCGCTGGGCGAGACGCTGCGGATCGTCGGCAAGGGGGCGAAGACCCGGATCGTTCCGGTCCTGCCCGCCGTGCGCCAGGCGACGGACGCCTATCTGGCGCTCCAGCCGTTTCCGCTCCAGCCCGCCGAGGCCCTGTTCCGCGCCCGGCGCGGCGGACCCTTGAGCCCCCGTCACGTCCAGGCGGCGGTCCAGCGGCTGCGCGGACGCCTCGGCCTGCCCGAACGGACGACGCCCCACGCCCTGCGCCACAGTTTCGCGACCCATCTGCTGGGCGCCGGCGCGGACCTGCGCGCGATCCAGGAACTGCTGGGCCACGCCAGCCTGTCGACGACCCAGAAATACACGGGCGTGGACGCCGAACGGCTGCTGAACGCCTATGCCGCGGCCCATCCGCGCGCCTGATCAAGGGCGATGACGGCGCCTTCAAAGCCGCCTA
Organism: Brevundimonas sp. SORGH_AS_0993; assembly: GCF_030818545.1. Taxonomy (NCBI): domain Bacteria; kingdom Pseudomonadati; phylum Pseudomonadota; class Alphaproteobacteria; order Caulobacterales; family Caulobacteraceae; genus Brevundimonas; species Brevundimonas sp. SORGH_AS_0993. The sequence continues at coordinate 2,093,304 of NZ_JAUTAH010000001.1, read as the reverse complement.
TCCTGAGGACAGACGCCGGTTCGCGGCGCGCGAGGAGACCAGGCGGTTGCGGCCTTCCCTTATCGGCTCCGGCTCCGGCTGGCGCGCCGCGATCCCGTCGCGGCGCGACGCCCTGGCCCTGACGGCCGCCCTGCCCCTTGGCGCGTGGTTCCTGACCGCTTCGCCCGCCGCCGCCCAGACCCAGGCCGAAGCGACGACCCCTGCGCCCGAGACGCTTCGGCTGTTTCGCAATCTCCTGACCCGCATGGGGGTGGGCGTGCGCCTGAACGGCGGGCCGGAGCGGACCTTCATCATCGACACCGGGGCCGAACGCAGCGCCGTCTCGCGCGAACTGGCCCTGGCCCTGGGCCTGCCCCCCGGTCCCGACGTGATGGTTCACGGCGTCACCGCCGCCGAGGCCACGCCTACGGTCCATGTAGAGGCCGTCGAGGTCGGCCGACGCCGCTTTCCGGCTCTGGAGCTGCCGGTCTTCCCCCGCCAGGCCCTGGGCGCGGACGGCCTGTTGGGCCTGGATCTGCTGTCGCGGTTTCGTCTGGTGCTGGACGTGCAGGCGCGGCGCGCCCTTCTGACCCGGCCGGGCGAGGGCGTCTCGGTGGGCGGGGCCGGAGAGATCGGCGCACGTCGCCAGGCGGACCTCGTCGTCTCGGGGCGGCGCGGTCCCTCCGGCCAGCTGATCCTGGGTCGTCTTGTGGTCGACGGCGTCGAGACCAGCGCCTTCATCGACAGCGGCGCCCAGTATTCGATCGGCAACCTGGCCCTCATGCGGGCGGCCCGGATCGCGCCCGAGACCGATCCCGGGCCGCCCGACCCGGATGGAGGGCATCGTGGGCGGCGCCGTTTCGGTTCAGACCGGCGGGGTCCGCGACCTGAAGATCGCCGGCCGGACGCTTGGCCCCACGCCCCTGCTGTTTGCCGACCTGCACGCCTTTCACCTGCTGAACCTGATCGAGGAGCCGGCCCTGCTGCTGGGTGGAGACCTCCTGACGCGGTTCAGCCATGTGATCCTGGACTATGGCCGGGGGCGGGTCGCCTTCGGCGGACTGCTGCGCCGGGCCTGATTCACCGCATCGCAGCGCCGTGGTCGCCGAATCCAGCGGGGGCGTCCCAGGGATTTCAGCCGCTTGGCGCGACCCAGCTGCAATCGATGTGGCGCCCCTTTCGCCCGGGTTACACTTCGCCCGTGTTACACTGGCCCCACCCGCGGACTCGACGGCGACGAAAGGCGCGAAATCGGACTGCTCGGACTCGTTGGACTCCTTTTTTGGCGTCCGATCCCGATCCTAGATCGCCTTAACCGCCCCGCCGTCCAGCCGGATCAGGGAGCCGGTGACATAGGCCGCCAGCGGACTGGCCAGGAAGGCGGCCGTGGCGCCGAATTCCTCCGGCGTCCCGATGCGGCCGACGGGGATGGACGTCACCGACGCGGCGCGCGCCTGTTCCGGCGTCACGCCCGTCCGCTCGGCCGCCGCCCGATCCAACCGGTCGATGCGCGGCGTGTCGATCCGCCCCGGCAGCAGGGTGTTGACCGTCACCCCGTCCGGCCCCACCTCGGTCGCCAGGGTCTTGGCCCAGGCCGCCACCGAGGCGCGCAGGGTGTTCGACACCCCCAGCGCCGCCGAAGGCTCGATCACGGTGACGGAGGCGACGTTCAGAATGCGGCCCCAGCCGGCCGCCCGCATGGCCGGCAGAACCCGATCCGTCAGCCGGAAGATCGACAGCACCATGGCCTCGAAATGATCGCGCCAGACCGACGGCTCCAGGTTCGACACGCCCGACGGCGGCGGCCCGCCGGTGTTGTTCAGCAGGATCTCGATGGATCCGCCCAACAGGGCCTCGGCCGTATCCACGGCCCGCAGCAGGGCTTGGTGATCCGCCAGATCGGCCGTCGCCACGACCGCCCGGCCGGGTCCTGCGGCATTCAACTGGTCCGCGACGGCCTGAAGCGCCTCGGCGTTGCGCGACAGCAGGGCGACATGGGCGCCCTCGGCCGCCAGGGCCGTCGCCACCGCCCGGCCCAGCCCCGACGAGCCGCCGCAGATCAGGGCGCGCTTGCCCGTCAGTTCCAGGTCCATGTGGGGATCTCCTCGGTCTGTCCAGGTCCGCATATCGACCGTCGGGCCGCCCGACGCAACGCGGCGTTAACCAAGGCGGCGCACCTTCCCCCGGCGCGGCCCGTCTCGGCCGTTTGGCAGGCTTGCGGGAGGGCCGGCCCATGTCGACCAAGATGACCTCGAGCGTGCGTCGCCACAGCGACCATTTCGAGCCGCAGGACACCGATCCTCAGGAACAGCGCCGCCTGCGCGGCCAGCTGGAGCAGATCGACTACGCCGCCTATGTCGCCAACAAGGAGGTGATCGGCCAGACGTTGACCGGCGTGGACGCCGCCTCGCTTCAGAAGCTGGCGGTCCTGACCGCGACCGCGCGGGCCAAGTGGGTCGCCGAATCCCTGCGCCTGGCCCACTCCGGATCGGCCGTGACGCCCGACCAGGTGGCCCGCCTGACCTCGGCCCGCACCGCCTATGACGAACTGGCCGAGGCCTACGAAGCTCTGCGCCGGATGGTGGAACGCGGCTACGTCGCGCTGAAATAGGGCGCTGGGGCGGGGTCAGTTCAGGCGCATCCGCACCCGGTCGAAGCTGGCGGCGCGCCGGGCGGCTGCGGCGCCGTCCAGTCCGCGCGCTCGCGCCAGGGCGGCCAGGGCTCCGGCCAGGGCGCCCTGTTTCTCGCGGGCCGAGGCGACGTCCAGCCAGGGGCGGTGATCCTCGGGGTCCAGAAGGGCGCGGCGCAAGGCGGAACGTTCGGCCGCCTCATAGTCGTGGCGGGCCAGGGCGCGGCTGAACAACACGTTCTGCAGGCGGATCAGGGCCTGGCGGTCGCTGACGGGCGCCATCAGCAGGTCCAGCCGATCCGCCACCTGGGGCGTCAGGCCGGCGCGCAGAGCCCGTCGGGTCAGTTCGCTGGGCATGACCAGCCGACCGTGGCTGAAAGGGTCCAGGGCGACCGGCCCTTCCGCCGTCTCGACCCGCACCAGGAAATGGCCGGGGAAGTCGACGCCCGCCGCCTTGATCCCGGCGGCCGCCGCCGCGTGCAGATAGAAGACCGCCAGGGCGGCCGACAGGCCGCGCCGCCGCTCGGCCACGTCGATGACGTCGGTGTTGGCCGTCAGGTCGTGGGTCAGAAGGTCGCCGTTCAGTCGGAAGTCGGCGGCCATGGTCTCGGACAGGGCGTCGTCCGGCGCTTCGCCGCCGATCCGCTCCTTGAGACGCTGGCCGGCGCCGCAGGCCAGGGCGCGCACGGGTTCGGGATCGCGGAAGGGGCGGTCGTGAACGGCGCAGGCGATCGCGGCCTCCAGCAGGGGGAAGCCCGCCTCGCCGGCCTCGCCGGCGGCCGTCAGGACGGCTTCGGCCTCATCCCGGTTCATGGCGTTCCTTCAGTCGCCGCGTTCGACGCCGCGAAGATGACGCGGAAACCGGCCGGGGGCCAGCGCCACCATATCGATTCTCAGATCCAGGGCCTGAAGGGCGGGGCGTTTGCGGCGGATGGCCTGACCCGCGGCGACCAGCCGGTCGTACTGGGCGGGCTTCAGGGCCAGGCGTGCGGCGTCCAGGGTCATGCGGCGCTTGACCTCGACCACGGCCAGGACGCGCCCGCGTCGGGCCAGAAGGTCGATCTCGCCCGCCCGGTCCTTCAGCCGGAACCCCAGGATCCGATAGCCCTTGGCCATCAGAAGCGCGGCGGCGATCCATTCGGCGGCGTGGCCGCGGCGGAAGGCCGCCCCGCCCTTGGCCTGACGCCAGGCCGCCTTGGGGCGCGGCGCCGGGGCCGGGCGGGGAAGGCGGGGCGGCTTCATCTGCCCTGCAGGGCCAGGGCGCGCCGATACAAGGTCTTGCGGTTCAGACCCAGGGTCCTGGCCACCTCGGCGGCGGCCTCTCCGGTCGGCAGCCGGGTCAGGGCCTCGGCCAGGGCGGCGTCCGCCTGGGCCTCGGTGGCCTGTTCGACGTCGCCGGGACCGATCACCACCACGATCTCGCCCTTGGGGGCGTCCAGGCGCGGATCGGTCGCCAGGACGTCCAGCGGGCCGCGCACGCATTCCTCGTAAAGCTTGGTCAGTTCGCGCGCCACGGCGGCCGGGCGGGGGCCCAGGACGGCGGCCATGTCGGCCAGGCTGTCCTTCAGGCGCGGGCCGCTCTCGAAGAACACCAGGGTCTGGCGCGGACCCCTCAGCGCTTCCAGGGCGGCGCGACGCCCGGTGGTCTTGGGCGGCAGGAAGCCGGCGAACAGCACCCGGTCGGCGGGCAGGCCGGCGATGCACAGGGCCGCCAGCAGGCTGGAGGCGCCGGGGATCGGGTGGACCGGCAGCCCTTCGGCGATGACGGCGCGGGCCACGACGAAGCCCGGATCGCTGACCAGGGGCGTGCCGGCGTCCGACACCAGGGCCACCACCTGGCCCTCGCGCAGGCGCTCGACGGCCAGATCGGCGGCGCGGACCGAGGCGTGGTCGTCGCAGCGTTCCAGCCGCGCCTTCAGCCCATAGGCCGTCAGCAGCTTGGCCGTGACGCGCGTGTCTTCGGCCAGCACCAGGTCGGCGGCGGCCAGCACATCCAGCGCCCTCAGGGTGATGTCCCTCAGATTGCCGATGGGGGTGGCGACCAGATACAGGCCCGGCTCCACCCGGCGGGGCGGGGGGGCGGTCAGGGGGAGGGGCTGGGGCGCGGTGTCCAAGCGGGGATCAGCGCTCGACGGTCGAGGCGGCCGGGGGACGCGGGGCCGAGGTCAGGCCCGACCCCCGGAACGCCGGGCCGGCGTCATAGGCGGCGAAGGTGGCGGCCGTGATGATCTCGCTGACTGAGGCGCTCAGGGACACGATCTGCACTGGCTTCTCCAGCCCGACCAGCAGGGGGCCGATCACGGTCGCGCCGCCCAGGGCCTGAACCAGCTTGGTCGAAATGGCGGCCGAATGGATGGCGGGCATGACCAGGGTGTTGGCCGGCTTGGTCAGGCGGTTGAAAGCGTAGGCGGGATGGCCCTGGGGGTCCAGGGCGACCTCGGGCGGCATTTCGCCCTCGTATTCGAAATCGACGCCCTTCTTGTCCAGGATGCGGATGGCCTCGCGCACCTTTTCGGCGCGGTCGCCGGGCGGGTTGCCGAAGGTGGAATAGCTGAGGAAGCCCACGCGCGGATTGCGGCCCAGCTTTCTGACCGTTTCGGCGGCCTTGATGGCGATGTCGGCCAACTCCTCGGCGTTCGGCAGTTCGTGAATTGTGGTGTCGGCCACGAACAGGGTGCGGCCTTTGGCCAGCAGGATCGACAGGCCGATCAGGGTGTCGTCCACGTCCAGAACGCGCTGAACCTCCTTCAACGCCATGTTGAAGTTGCGGGTCACGCCGGCGACCATGCCGTCGGCCCGGCCCTTGGCGACCAGGGTGGCGGCGAAATAGTTGCGGTCCTGATTGATCATCCGCTGGACGTCGCGGCGCAGATAGCCCCGCCGCTGAAGCTTCTGATACAGCCAGTCGGTGTCCTCGACATTGTGGCTGGAGACGCGGGCGTTGGTGATCTCGATGCCCAGATCGTCGAAGTTCAGACCTGCTTCGGCGGCGTTCTGGCGGATCAGATCCTCGCGGCCGACCAGGACGGGCGTGCCCAGGCCCGCCTGTTTGAAGCCCCAGGCGGCGCGGATGACGGCGGTCTCCTCGCCCTCGGCGAAGACGATCCGCTTGTCCGGCCCGCCGCGCACGGCCGAGTTGATCTTCTGCATCAGGGCGGCCGACGGATCGACACGCGAGCGCAGGGCGTTGCGATAGGCGTCCATGTCCTCGATCTGGACGCGCGCCACGCCCGTATCCATCGCCGCCTGGGCGATGAAGGGCGGGATGTACCAGATCAGGCGCGGATCGAACGGCGTCGGGATGATGTAGTCAGGGCCGAACTTCAGCTTGCGCCCGCGATAGGCGGCGGCCACCTCGTCCGGCACGTCCTCGCGCGCCAGGGCCGCCAGGGCCTGGGCGCAGGCCACCTTCATCTCGTGGTTCACCCGGCGCGCGCGTACGTCCAGCGCGCCCCGGAACAGATAGGGGAAGGCCAGGACGTTGTTGACCTGGTTCACATAGTCCGAGCGGCCGGTGGCGATGATGGCGTCGGATCGCACCGACTGCACGTCCTCGGGCGTGATCTCCGGGTCGGGGTTGGCCATGGCGAAGATGATCGGATTGGGCGCCATGGAGGCGACCATCTCCTTGGTGATGGCGCCCTTGGCGGACAGGCCCAGAACCACGTCGGCGCCGACCATGGCCTCGGCCAGGGTGCGGAACGGGGTGTCGGTCGCATGGGCGGCCTTCCACTGGTCCATGCCGAACTCGCGGCCCTTGTAGACGACGCCGTCGCGGTCGCAGATCACGGTGTTCTCGGCCCTGACGCCCGCAGCCTTCATCAGGGCGATGGAGGACAGGCCCGCCGCGCCGGCGCCGGCCAGCACCACCTTGACCTCGTCCAGCTTCTTGCCGGCGACGTGGACCGCATTGATCAGGCCGGCGGTGGAGATGATGGCCGTGCCGTGCTGGTCGTCGTGGAAGACGGGGATGTCTAGCAGGTCCTGCAACTCGCTTTCGATGACGAAGCATTCCGGGGACTTGATGTCCTCCAGATTGACGCCGCCCCAGGTGTCGCCGATGTTCTTGACGACTGTGATGAACTCCTGCGGATCGGTGGTCTTCACCTCCACGTCGAAGCTGTCGACGTCGGCGAACCGCTTGAACAGGACGGACTTGCCCTCCATCACCGGCTTGGAGGCCATGTGGCCCAGATTGCCCAGCCCCAGGATGGCCGTGCCGTTGGAGATGACGGCGACCATATTGCCCTTGGCCGTATAGTCGTAGGCCGCGTCCGCGTCCTTGGCGATGGCCAGGACCGGCACTGCGACCCCCGGCGAATAGGCCAGCGACAGGTCGCGCTGGGTCGCCATCGGCTTGGTCGGGCTCATGGAGATCTTGCCCGGGGTGCCCAGGCGGTGGAAATCCAGCGCTTCCTGGTCGGAGAAGGTCTGTTTTTCGGTCTGGTCGGGCATGGGGCAGGCGTTTCCGGCGCGTCGTCTGTGGACTGTCCCCTCGTTCCTAGTGCGGGCCGCCGCGCGGGACAACCGCACAGCCGCCCGGCGTTGCGCGGCGCCGCGACGGCGGTTGAAGGCGCGCGGACGGTGCGGGTCGTGTGGAAAGGGTGATCGCGCCGGACCGGATCGTGCGGCTTTTCGCCCAAACCGGGCGCCAAGGACCGAGCGCCAAGCCTAGAAGAGCAGCACGCCCGTGCGTTCTATCTCGACCGGGCCGGTCATCAGGACATGGTCGGTTTCGGCGTCCCAGTCGATGACCATTTCGCCGCCGTCGACGATCACGGCCGCCTTGCGGTCGGCCAGGCCGCGCCGGGCCGCCGCGACCAGGGCGGCGCAGGCGCCGGTGCCGCAGGCCCTGGTCAGGCCGGCGCCCCGCTCCCAGACCCGCAGACGGATGCGGTCGCGCCCCTGCACGTCGGCGAAGCCCACGTTCACCCCTTCGGGAAACAGCGGATGATGTTCGATCAGCGATCCCGAGCCGGAGACGAAGCCGTCGTCCTGACGGTCGGTGAAGAAGACGACGTGCGGATTGCCCATGGAGACGGCGCCGGGCGTATGCAGCACCGGCGCGTCGATGGGGCCGACCTGCAGTTCGATCCCGCGCGTGTCCATCGCTTCGGACAGGGGCACCTGGGTCCAGTCCAGGCGCGGCCGGCCCATGTCCACGGTGACGCGGCGGTCGCCCGCGCGGGTCGCCGTCGTCGGGCCCGCGGCCGTGTCGATGACGACCCGATCCGACCCCGCCGCCTCCATCAACAGCCAGCCGACGCAGCGCAGGGCGTTGCCGCAGGTCTGGACCATGGAGCCGTCGGCGTTCCACACACGCATGAAGGCGTCGGCCGTGCCGGACGGCTCTATGGCGATCAACTGGTCGAAGCCTTCGCCGCCGGCGCGGTCGCCCAGCGCCCGGACCTGATCCTCGGTCGGGCGGAACGGGCGCTCCAGCGCATTGACGACGACGAAGTCGTTGCCGGCGCCGTTCATCTTGACGAAGGGCCTTTCGGCGGCGGTGTGGCTCATGGTTCGCCATATAGGGGCGATCCGGGCCGGTGGAAATCGTCCCGCTTTCGTCGCGTTGGCGGAACCTGTTGGACAGGTCGGGCGTCAGGCTGTTGATTGAGGGGGTGCGAAGCGATCCGGAACGCCGGACGAAGGGGGCGCGTGACCAAGGACAGGATGGACGATCCGCCCAGGGCCACAGGCGACGACGGCCTGCGTCTGCGCGCGCGGGTGCGTTATCTCTATCACGGCTCCCAACCGCCGGCGGTGCGGTTCCGCCTGGCCGTGATCGGGGTGGACCTGGTCATCATCGCCTTCTTCCTGGCCGCGCCGATCCTGCGCAACATGGGCTGGGCCTTCTATGTCATCGACTATCTGATCGCGGTGGTCCTGGCGGTCGATCTGGCGGCGCGGGCCTATGCCTATGCCGACATCCGGGACTGGCTGAAGCGGCCTATCGTCTGGGTCGATCTGTTCGTCCTGGCGACCCTGCTGTTCCCAGCCTGGCTGTTCAACCTGGGCTTCCTGCGGATGCTCAGGCTTTGGACCCTGCTGAACTCGGACTTCTTCTGGCGGACGGTAGGCCGGAAGTTCGACGACACGCGGGTCGAGGGGGTCGTGCGCGCCCTGGCCAACCTTGTGACCTTCGTCTTCGTGGCGACGGGCTTCGTCTATGCGACGTTCCGGGGCGCGCCGGGCGTCGGCGGCTATGTGGATGCGCTGTATTTCACCGTGGCGACCCTGACCACGACGGGGTTCGGCGACGTGACCCTGCCCGGCGCCTGGGGCAAGCTGTTGTCCATCGCCATCATGCTGACGGGCATCACCCTGTTCCTGCGGCTGGCCCAGGCCCTGATCCGGCCGTCCAAGATTAGCTTTCCGTGTGATCGCTGCGGGCTGCACAAGCACGATCCGGACGCCGTCCACTGCAAGGCCTGCGGCAATCTGCTGTGCATTCCGGATGAAGGTCTGTAGGGCCGATCATGACAAAGCCGTAAGGTGGCCGGCGCCTCGCTTGCCGTGCGGGGCCGCGTCGTTAAGGTGCGCCGACTTCATCCGACCGGGGGCCTTAATGATCCGCACGTCCGTCGCCGCCCTTGCGGCCCTTCTCGCCTCCACCAGCCTGACACCGAGCGCCATGGCCCAGACGACTTCCGCTGCTTCTTCGGGCGCCGTCCCAGCCGCCGCCACTGTCGCGCAGGCCGGCGGATTCGCCGCCAGCCCCGAGACCGATCCCTACCTGTGGCTGGAAGAGGTCGACGGCGCGCGGGCGATGGAATGGGTCCACGCCCAGAACGCCCGCACCCTTAGCATCCTTCAGGGCGACCCGCGCTATGCGACCCTGCATCAGGAGGCGCTGGACATCGTCCAGTCGCGCGACCGCATCCCGTCGCCCGGCTTCACCCATGACGGCCATATCGACAACTTCTGGCAGGACGCCCAGCATGTGCGCGGCGTCTGGCGGCGGACAACCCTGGACAGCTATCGCACCGCGACGCCGCAATGGGAGACCATTCTGGATGTCGACGCCCTGGCGGCGGCCGAGGACGCCAACTGGGTTTACAAGGGTTCGACCTGCCTGCCGCCCGAAGAACGCTACTGCCTGATCAGCCTGTCGAACGGCGGCAAGGACGCCGTCACCCTGCGCGAGTTCGACAGCGTCGAGCGCAAGTTCGTCGAGGGCGGCGTCGTCCTGCCCGAATCCAAGGGCGGCGCGTCCTGGATCGACAAGGATACGCTGCTGGTCTCGCGCGACTTCGGCCCCGGCACCCTGACCGACTCGGGCTATCCGATGGTGGTCAAGCGGATGAAGCGCGGCCAGACCCTGGAGCAGGCCGAGACCCTGTTCACCGGCCAGCCGACCGACGTGTCCGTGTCCGGCTATACGCTGCGCGACGCCGACGGGGCGGTGAAGGCGGTGCTGATCAACCGGGCCGTCGACTTCTATTCGTCCGAGACCTGGCGCGTGACCGACGACGGCGCCCTGATCCAACTGCCGCTGCCGGCCAAGTCCGACATCGCCGGCCTGGTGGACGGGCGGCTGCTGGTCACGCTGAAGCAGGACTGGACCGCGCCGTCGGGCCAGACCTTCCAGACCGGCGACCTGATCGCCTGGCCGCTGGAGGCGTGGCTGGCCGACGCCAGGACCCTGGCCCAGCTGGTTCTGCGCCCGACCGAGCGTCAGGCCATCGAGGGTATGAACGTCACCCGCAATCGTCTGGTGGTGGCCCTTTACGACAATGTGCGCGGTTCGGTCCGCGTCTACACGCCGGGCGAGGGCGCGTGGGCCTATACGACCCTGGACTTGCCGCAGAACGTCTCGGTCGGCGTCGGTTCGGCCTCGGAGAAGGACGACAAGGTCTTTGTCAGCGTCACCGGCTATCTGAATCCGTCCAGCCTGTGGCTGGCCGATGCCGCGACCGGCGTGGTCGATCAGGTCAAGTCCATGCCCGCCAAGTTCGACGCGACCGGCATGAAGGTCGATCAGTTCCAGGCGCGTTCGGCCGACGGAACGATGATCCCCTATTTCGTGGTGCATAAGGCGGACATGCCGCTGGACGGGTCGAACCCTACGGTCCTCTATGGCTATGGCGGGTTCGAAAGCTCGCTGCTGCCCGGTTATTCGGCGACGGTCGGCAAGCTGTGGCTGGAGCGAGGCGGCGTGTATGTGATCGCCAATACGCGCGGCGGGGGCGAGTTCGGCCCGCGCTGGCACGAGGCGGCCCTGCAACAGAACCGCCAGCGCGCGCACGAGGACTTTCAGGCGGTGGCGCTGGACCTGATCGCCCGCGACATCACCAGTCAGCCGAAACTCGGCATCATGGGCGGCTCGCAGGGCGGGCTGTTCATGGGAGCGATGCTGACCCAGCGTCCGGACCTGATCAACGCCGCCGTCATCCAGGTGCCCCTGTTCGACATGCTGCGCTTCCACAAGCTGTTGGCGGGCGCCTCATGGATCGGCGAATACGGCAACCCGGACATCCCCGAACAGCGCGCCTGGATCGAGCAGTATTCGCCCTATCAGAACCTGCGCGCGGGCCAGCCCTATCCGGAAGTCTTCATCCACACCTCGACTAAGGACGACCGCGTCCATCCGGGCCATGCACGCAAGGCGGCGGCGCGTCTGGAGGAACTGGGCTATCCGGTGCTGTTCTACGAGAACACCGATGGCGGCCACGCGGCCGGCGCCAATCTGCAGGAGACGGCCCGCCGCCTGGCGCTGGAATACACCTATCTGTCGCGTCGCCTGATGGACACGCCGGCGCAGCAGTAAGTCCGATCCTCCCCCGTGAGCGCTTGCGAACGGGGGAGGGGGACCACGAAGTGGCGGAGGGGGCGACCCCTGGCGCCCTGTCTGGTTCCGCCCCCTCCACCGCCTGACGGCGGTTCCCCTCCCCCCGCGATGCGGGGGAGGATCAGATTTGCGGAGTGTTTAAGCCATGCGTCACCTGATCCTGTCCGCCGCCATTCCGGCCCTTCTGCTGGCCGCCTGCGCGAGTACGCCGGTCGCCAGAGGTGTTGACGAAATCGTCATGACGACCAACGACAGCCCTCCGCCTCACTTCCCTCGCGACCTGACGCCCGCCGGCGTCGCGGCGGCGGACGATCATCTGGCGCTGGAGCAGGTGGACGGGGCCGCGGCCATGGCCTTCGTCGCCGAGGAGAACAGGAAATCCCTCGCCGTCCTGACCGGCGATCCGCGCTACGAGACCTTCCGCGCCGAGGCCCAGGCGATCCTGACCGCGACGGACCGCATCCCCAGCCCGTCCTTCCTGGGCGACGGGATCGGCAACTTCTGGCAGGACGCGACCAATCCCAAGGGCGTCTGGCGTCGCACGACGCTGGACAGCTATCGCGCCGCGGCGCCGCAGTGGGAGACGCTGCTGGACCTCGACGCCCTGTCCAAGGCCGAAGGCAAGGACTGGGTGTTCAAGGGCGCCGACTGCCTGGCGCCCGACGATGCGCGCTGCCTGATCATGCTGTCCGACGGCGGCAAGGACGCGGTGGTGGTTCGCGAGTTCGACATCCCGACCAAACGGTTCGTGGACGGGGGCTTCAACCTGCCCGAGGGCAAGCACCGCATCGAATGGCTGGACCGCGACACCCTTCTGGTCGCCACGGACTTCGGCACAGAGAACGGCAAGCCGACGATGACCGAGTCCGGCTATCCCTTCATCGTCAAAGCGCTGAAGCGCGGCCAGACCCTGGCCCAGGCGACCGAGGTTTATCGCGGCGAGCAGTCGGACGGCGGCTATGGCGTCAGCCCGGCCGTCTATCGTGACAGGGCCGGCAAGGTCACGGCCGTTATCATCACCCGCCCGCTGGACACCTTCCGGTCGGAGACGTGGCGGCTTCTGGATGGCCGAACCTACAAACTAAGGATTCCCGAGAGGGTGAGCATCTACGGCGTGCTCGACGGCATGCTGGTGTTCACACCCGAGGAAGTCTTCGACAAGCAACTTCTAGGGTATGGCGGCGGTCCCGCCGGTGCGCTGATGGCTATGGCGCTAGACAGTTTACATGACCGCCCCGACGGTTCGCGTTCAGGGCCGAGTTATCAAGATACGCAGATATTCGTTCCGACACCCCGCCAATCCATTGCGGACGTCCGGGTGCTTTCCGATCGGATCGTCGTCGCCATCAACGACAACGTCAGCGGCCGACTCTCGATCTTCGCCCCAAGGGGCGAGTTCCCTTGGACCGTGCAGTCCATCGAAGTGCCGGCCAACCTCGCCGTCGGTTTGGGCGATTTCTCCAAGTCGCGGGGCGAGGTCTTCGTCTCGACCCAAGGCTTCCTCGTGCCGCCAACCCTCAGCCTGGCCGATGCGAACGCCGCGACCTTGACGCCGCTGAAATCCGCCCCGGCCAAGTTCGACGCTTCGCGCGACGTGACCGAACAATATGAGGCGACCTCGGCCGACGGGACGAAGATTCCCTACTTCATCACCCGCCCGCGCGACATGAAGCTGGACGGATCGAACCCGACCATCATGCTGGGCTATGGCGGTTTTCAGGTCAGCCTGAACCCGGCCTACAAGCCCGAGATGGGCAAGCTGTGGCTGGAGCGGGGCGGCGTCTTCGTGCAGGCCAATATCCGGGGCGGCGGCGAGTTTGGTCCCGACTGGCACCAGGCGGCGCTGGACGGAAACCGCCAGAAAGCCTTCGACGACTTCGCCGCCGTGGCGCGCGACCTTGAACAGCGCGGGATCACCAGCCCGCGTCGCCTCGGCATCTACGGCCGCTCGAACGGCGGGGTTCTGACCTCGGTGTCGATCACCCAGCATCCGGAACTGTTCAACGCGGCGGTGATCGAAAGCCCGCTGGTGGACATGCTGCGCTATCACGAGTTGCCGGCCGGCGCCTCGTGGATCGGCGAATACGGCGACCCGCGCATCCCGGAAGAAGCCGAGTGGATCGCGAAATATTCCGCCTATCAGCAGCTCCGTCCGGGCCAGCCCTATCCGCGCGTCTATCTGACCACCAATACCCGCGACGACCGCGTCCACCCCGGCCATGCCCGCAAGTTCGCCGCCCGTCTGGGCGACCTGGGCTATGACCACCTCTATTACGAGGACACGGCGGGCGGTCACTCCAACGACGCCGATCCGGTGGCCAACGCCCGTCGCTGGGCCCGCCATTATGTCTATCTGTCGCAACAGCTGATGGACTGAGGCGGTCATCGGTTCACGGACTTCTTATGACCGCCGCCGTCCGGCGCGGAGGCTAAGAACGAGGGCATGAAACGCAAGGCTTGGATCCTCGCGGCGGCGGTGACGGCGTGCGCCTTCGCCTCGGCGGCCGTCACGGCCCAGCCGACGAACGGGCGTTCGTCCCATGCCCCGCGCCGCGTGGCCCAGTCGGCGCCGGCCACCCCGGTGGTGGTGGAGCTTTTCACGGCCCAGGGCTGCGCCGCCTGTGTCGAGGCCAATGCGGTGGTCGAGCGCGCGACGGCCGAGCCGGGCGTGGTCGCCCTGACCTATGGCGTCGATTACTGGGACTATCTGGGCTGGACCGACACCTTCGCCCGGCCCGAATTCTCGGCGCGTCAGAGGGCCTATCGCGCAGCCCTGCGGCTGCGCGGCGTCTCGACGCCCGAGGTGGTGATCGACGGCCGCCGCCAGGTTTCGGGCGCGCGCGGCGCCGAGCTGGAGGCCGCCATAGGCGAGGAGGCCGTCCGCCACGTTTGGCCCCCGCAGATCGAGTTCCGGGAGACCGGCGACCGCGTCGGCGTCGGCTCGGGCCGCCCGCCGCCCGGCGGCGCCGAGGTTCTGGCCGTCATCTATACCCCCGGCCCCCAGGTGGTTCAGGTCCGCGCCGGCGAGAACCGTGGCCAGGCCGTGCGCCACGTCAATGTCGTGCGCGACGTGGTCCGTCTGGGCGAATGGCGCGGCCGTCCGGTCCTGTTCGACCTGCCCCCGGCGACCGAAGGTCAGGGCGTCGTGGTCCTGATCCAGGCCAAAGGCGACCGCCACATCATCGGGGCCAAGGTCCGGAAATAGACCGGCGTTACGCCCCAGCCTTTTTTGCAAAGCCCCAGGCGGCGTCGCTGAGGGGACCGACCTGGGCGGCCATGGTCCTGGCGTGGGCGCTGGCGGCGGTGCCGTCGCGGACGCGGCCGGCGATGCCTTGGCAGATGGCGGCCAGGCGGAACAGGTTGTAGGCGTAGAGCCAGTCCAGATTGTCGGGCCGCATGCCGGTCGCGGCGGCGTATCGCTCCATCGTCTCCTCGACCGAGGGAATACCCAGGGCCTTCAGGTCCGCGCCGGCCAAGCCGTTGCGCAGGCTGGCGGGAATGGCCCAGGCGATCAGCAGATAGGAAAAGTCCGCCATCGGATCGCCCAGGGTCGACAGCTCCCAGTCCAGCACGGCCCGGACATGCGCCCCATCGTCGTTTTTGGCGTGCGCCAAGATCATATTGTCCAGGCGGAAGTCGCCGTGGACGATGCGGCTGGGCCCCTCGGGCGGCAAACTGTCGGGCAGGAAGGCGATGAGCCGGTCCATGGCGGGCACGGGCTCGGTCTCGGACGCGCGATACTGTTTGGTCCAGCGCCCGACCTGGCGAGCGAAATAGTTTCCGGCCTTGCCATAGTCGCCCAGGCCGACCGCGACGGGGTCGAAGGCGTGCAGCCGAGCCAGCGTATCCGTCTGGGCCTCATAGATCGCGCGGCGTTCGGCCGGAGCCAGGCCGGGCAATTTCAGGTCCCAGAAGATGCGCCCCTCGACCCGTTCCATAACATAGAAGATCGAGCCGATGACGGCCTCGTCCGTGCACAGGGCATAGGGCCGCGCGACCGGAAAACTCTGGGCGTGCAGCGCCGAGACGACCTGAAATTCGCGGTCCACGGCATGGGCGCTGGGCAGCAGGACGCCCGGCGGCTTTCGGCGCAGCACATAGGCCGCGCCCGGCGTGGTCAGGGCGTAGGTCGGATTGGACTGGCCGCCCTTGAACTGTCTGATGGTCAGCGGCCCGGCGTAGCCCGCCACACGAGCCTGCATCCAGCGGTCCAGCGCGGTTTCGTCCAGGCGATGGCGGGGATCGACCTCGCGCGTGCCGGAAAAGGCGTCTTGAGCGTCCATCGGGGTGTCTGGCTGGGCCTCCAGCGGGTTTTCGGTCATGGGCGGTCCCGTCGTTTCCTTCAGCCGCCCGGCTCTTGCGCCCGGTCCGGCGCGGCGATGATGGCGGCCTTCACCGCCCGACGCCAGCCGGAAAGCAGTCGTTCTCGTTCCGCGGCCGCCATGCGCGGCTTCCAGCAGGCCGGAGCCTCGGTCGGGCGCGCCTCAAGATCGGCCAGCAGACCCGCGCCCAGGGCCGCCAGGCGCGCCGCGCCCAGGGCCGTCATCTCCTGAAACGCCGGACGCTCCACCTCCACCTCGCAGATGTCGGCGACGAACTGCATGGCGAAGCTGTTGGCGGTGACGCCGCCGTCCACCTTCAACGTCTTCAGCGGCGGGGCGCCGTCGGCGGCTAAAGCGTCCAGCAGGTCGCGCGTCTGATAGGCCAGGGCCTCCAACGCCGCACGGACGAAATGGGCCGGGCCGGAATCCCGGGTCAGGCCCACGACCGTCCCGCGCGCTTCGGGCTCCCACCACGGCGCGCCCAGGCCGGTGAAGCCCGGCACCAGATAGACGCCGCCGTTGTCCGTCAAGCCCTGGGCCATCGCCTCCGACTGGCGCGATTCCGAGATCATCTTCGCCCCGTCGCGCAGCCACTGAATGGCCGATCCGGCCGAGAAGATCGATCCCTCCAGGGCGTAGGCCGTCCGTCTTTCCGCCTGATAGGCCAGGGCGCCCAACAGACGCCGGGTCGAGGCGACGGGGGCGGCCCCGACATTGGCCATCAGAAAGGCGCCGGTGCCATAGGTGATCTTGGCGTCGCCGGGGTTCAGGGCGCCGTGACCGATCAGGGCCGCCTGCTGGTCGCCCGCCGATCCGGCGATGGGCAGGGCGCGCCCGAACAGGGCGGGATCGGTGTTGCCCATGACCCCGGCGCAGGGGCGGATCCCGGGCAGGGCGGCGCGCGGCACGTCGAACAGGGCGCACAGGTCGTCGCGCCATTCGACCGTTCTCAGGTCCATCAAGGCGGTGCGCGAGGCGTTGGAGGCGTCGGTGACGTGGCTTTCGCCGCCGGTCAGCTTCCAGATCAGCCAGCTGTCGATGGTGCCCAGCCGGACCTCGCCCCGCACCGCCCTCTCTCGCGCGCCCGGCACGGCGTCCAGCAGCCAGGCGAACTTTGTGGCCGAGAAATAGGGGTCCAGGATCAGGCCGGTGGCCGCCTGGACCGCCGGCTCACGCCCCTCGGCGATCAGCCGCGTGGTCAGGTCGGCCGTGCGTCGGTCCTGCCAGACGATGGCGCGGTGAAGAGGCTCGCCCGTCACGGCGTCCCACAGAACGGCGGTCTCGCGCTGGTTGGTCAGGCCGACGGCGGCGAAGCGGGCGACCCCGCCGGCCTTGCGCACCACCTCGCGGCAGGTCTGGAGGGTCGCGGTCCAGATTTCGGCGGCGTCATGTTCGACCCAGCCCGAGCGGGGGAAGTGCTGGCCCAGTTCGATCTGACTGACCGCGACGGGGCTCAATGTCTTATCGCGCACCTCGAAGGCGATGGCGCGTGTGGAGGTGGTGCCCTGGTCGATGGCGAGGATCAGGCTCATGCGGTTCGCTCCCGGTCGGCGTTCGACGTCTTGGGCGTCGTGTGCGGTTCAGGCTAAAGGGAGCATATGACGAACCCCCTGCCCAGCTACGAAGGCGTCCTGGACGCCGCCCGCCGCATCGAAGGCGTCGCCGTGCGCACGCCGCTGTTGGAAAGTCCCGCCCTGAACGCCGTCGTGGGCGGTCGGGTGCTGATGAAGGCGGAAAGCCTGCAGCGCGCCGGGGCCTTCAAGTTTCGCGGCGCCTATAACCGAGTCTGTCGACTGGACGATGACGAGCGGCGTCGCGGCGTGGTCGCCTTTTCGTCCGGCAATCACGCGCAAGGGGTGGCCGCGGCCGCCGCCCTGGCCGGGACGCCCGCGATCATCGTCATGCCGTCGGACTCGCCCCGGGTGAAGGTAGAGGGGGTGTTCGGCTTCGGCGGAGAGGTGCGGACCTACGACCGCTGGACCGAGAGCCGGGAGGCCATCGGCGCCGCCATCGCCGCCGAACGCGGCGCGGTTCTCGTGCCGCCGTTCGACGACCCCTTCGTCATCGAAGGGCAGGGGACCACGGCGCTGGAGATGCTGGACCAGGCCGATGCGCCGCTCGATCAGCTTTTGTGCGGCGCCTCGGGCGGAGGGCTGATCGCCGGAATAAATCTGGTTCTGGCTGAACGTTCGCCCGAAACAAGGGTCATGGTGGTGGAGCCCGAGGGGTTCGACGACACGGCGCGGTCTCTGGCGGCCGGCGAACGGGTCGGTCATCCGCAAGGGTCGCCCTCGATCTGCGACGCCCTGATGGCCCCCATGCCCGGGGAACTGACCTGGCCGATCAACCGGCGGCTGGCCTGCGCCCTGACCGTGTCGGACGCCGAGGTGGCCGAGGCGATGCGTTTCGCCTTTCGACATCTGAAACTGGTGGTGGAGCCGGGCGGCGCCGTGTCCCTGGCCGCGCTCCTGGCCGGCAAGGTCGAGGCGCGCGACCGGACGACGGGAATCGTTCTGTCCGGCGGCAATGTCGATCCCACGCTCTACGCCGAGATTATCGAGGGGCGTTTCAAGGGATAGGGCTTTTCAGGTCGCCGCGGCTCGGACAAGCTCGCCTTCAAACAAAACCGGGAGGACAGGATGACCGCCGTCAGCGCGCTGCAGGGATTGATCGGCCAGGAGGTCGGCGTCTCCCGATGGATCGAGGTGACGCAGGCCCGCATCGACGCCTTCGCCGACTGCACCGAAGATCACCAGTTCATCCACGTCGATCCCGAGGCCGCCAGGGCCACGCCCTTCGGCGGCACGATCGCTCACGGTTTTCTGACCCTCAGCCTGGCCTCGGCCATGAGCTACGACGCCGTGGCGCCGCTGGACGGGGTCACGATGGGGGTGAACTACGGCTTCGACAGGTTGCGTTTCCTGGCGCCGGTTCCCGCCGGAGCCCGCGTCCGCGGCCGGTTCAAGCTGTTGTCGGCCGAAGACAAGGGCGCCGGCCGTTGGCTGTTGAAGCACGAACTGACGGTCGAGATCGAAGGGGGAGACAAGCCGGCCCTGATCGCCGAATGGCTGGGCATGCAGATGGTGGCGCCCTAGGCCCGTTCCAACCGTCGCCTAGTCGGTTGCGCGGCGACGGCCTGAGATTGCGGCCTGAACAGGGTTAAAGCCGGGACCTAGCCGCCGATGCGTGCAAATTTACCTGTATCATCAAGGCCACGGTACATGTTTTCGCGCCCTTTTGCGCCGCGTTTCCGCCTCGACCTTCCAAGGCAACGCTGATAAGAGCCGAAACAGGCGGTGGAATCCGCCCTACATCAACAGGCGGAGGGCTAACCCCTATGCGTATGAAGAGTATCGTGCTGGCCTCCAGCGCAGCGGCCGCCCTGGCCCTGTCCGCTGGTGCGGCGTCGGCGGAACCGAACGGCTGGTACGGCGCGGTCGACGCCGGTTATCAGTGGATCGACAAGATCAACGCCGAGTCGTCGACGACGGGCGCCAACTGGAACTGGGAAGTGAACGACGGTTGGGCCGCGTTTGCGCGCCTGGGCTATCGCTTCAACCCGAACTGGCGCGTCGAACTGGAAGGCGGCTATCGCTCGGGCGACATCGGCACCGTGCGCGCCGTTTCGGGCACGCAGGGCCTGTGCAACCTGACGCCGGCCACCGGCGGCTGCTTCTCGCCCGAAGGCGACATCGAATCGGCCACCCTGATGGCGAACGTCATCTATGACTTCGGTTACGAAGCCTGGGGCGTGCGTCCGTTCGTCGGCCTGGGCGCCGGCGTGAACCGCGTGAAGGTCGATACGGTCGGCGCGCTCCGCGCCAACCGCGGCGCCAGCTTCGCTGCGGACGACACCTCGACCAAGTTCGCCGCTCAGGCGATCGCCGGTCTGGCCTGGGCGATCGGCGACCGCGCCAACATCGACCTGACCTATCGCTATCTGACGGGCGACGCCTCGTGGGATTCGAGCACGGTCGGCACGGGCGCCGGCGCGACCAGCTTCGGCACCTGGGACGGCGACTACGATCAGTCGCACACCGTGACCCTGGGTCTGCGCTACAGCTTCGGCGCCGAAGAGGCCCCGCCGCCTCCGCCCCCGCCGCCTCCCCCGCCGCCTCCGCCGCCCCCGCCGCCGCCTCCCCCGCCGCCGCCGGTGGTGCAGAAGCCGGCCGCGCGTCAGTTCGTGGTCTATTTCGACTGGGATCGTTCGGACCTGACGGCGGAAGCCCGCTCGGTCGTGACCCAGGCCGCCAACTACGCCAAGTCGGGCAGCCCAACCCGCGTGCTGATCGTCGGCTACACCGACACCTCGGGTTCGGCCGCCTATAACCTGGGCCTGTCCAACCGTCGCGCCCGCACCGTGGCCGACGCCCTGGTCGCCCAAGGCGTCAACGGCGGCGTCATCGCCCTGGACGGCAAGGGCGAGACCAACCTGGCCAAGCCGACCGCCGACGGCGTGCGCGAACCGCTCAACCGTCGCGCGACCGTCGACATCAACTTCTAAGACCCCAACGACATCCGGCCCGGAGCCCTTCCGGGCCGGACATCCAAACGGGACCAAGAAGGTCGATAAGATCAACCGCCGCTTCCGGTCCGGAAGCGGCGGTTTTTCTATGATCGGCCGATGTCAGTTCGACTGAGGCGAGGTCTGCGAAGAGCCGTCAGAGACCAAGGCCGGCGGATGACGCAGCAGAGCCTCGCCGATTCCGATCATCAGCATGGCTGTCACGATGGCGAAACCGATGGCTATGCCTGCCAGTTTCAAGCCCTCGGTGATTTCGCGGTGTTCTGACGTCATGACCTGAGCGTTCTGTCCGACCTATCGGAATCACGAGGGCGAGCCGAACGCAACTCACGGAACGGTGTGACGACGATCGCTGTAGGCATGGAAAAGGGCGACGCCGAGCGCCGCCCTTCCACCCTGGAAGCCCTTGCCGATCGTCAGCCGGTGAACGGCCGGATCAGGATTTCCACGCGCCGGTTCTGAGCCTTGCCTTCCGGCGTGGCGTTGGAGGCGATCGGGTTGCGCGCGCTTTCTCCGGCGACATAGATCCGCTGGGCCAGGACGCCGCGACGCACCAGTTCCGACGCCACGCTGCTGGCCCGGCGCTCCGACAGCGGCTGGTTGATCGCGTCGCCGCCCGAGGAGTCCGTGTGGCCGATCACGTCGATGGTGGATTGATCGTACTGCTGCAGCACCTGGGCCACATCGTCGAGCACAGGCATGAAGCGTGGATCGACCGAGGACTGGTTGGTGGCGAAGGTAACGTCGGAGGGCATGCGCAGGATCAGACTGTCGCCCTGGCGCGCCACGCCGACGCCGCTGCCCGACAGCTGGGATTCCAGCGCGCGCTGCTGGTTGTCCATGTAACGGCCGACGGAGGCGCCGCCCAGAGCGCCGATGCCGGCGCCGATCAGGGCGTTCTTGCGCCCCTGTTCGCCGTTGGACGTGTTGGTCAGATAGCCCAGCAGGGCGCCGCCCAGGGCGCCGGCGATGGCGCCCGTGCCGGTGTTGTTGCGCTGGGGGGCGGAGCGATACGGGTCGGTCGTGGTGCAGGCGGCGGCGCCCAGCAGGGCGGCGATGGAGACGCCGGCGACGAAGATCTTGGCGCGCATGATGGTATCCTTCTTGGTTTTTCAGTCTGGCGCGGAAAACGCAGCCCTACTGTCTAGGTTCCAAGCTGTACCGTTGCTGAACAAGGCCGTGTCCTGACATTGGGCGGGAAAGGGCGTATGGGAGCCGCCGCAACCGATCAAAACGAGGACGACGCCGTGAGCGCGACCCAGACCGAAACCCCTGCCAGCCGCGCCATCGTTCCCGTATCGATGAGCCTGTATGATGTCGATTTTCAGGGCTTCAGCGACGCTCTGGGCGCGTCTTTCGCCCGCTATGGCTTTGCGGTGATCGCCGATCACGGTCTGGACGAGGCGCGGATCGCCGCCGCACTGGACGACGCCAAGACCTTCTTCGCCTTGCCGGAAGAGGTCAAGCGCCAGTACCACCAGCCAGGCACGGGTGGCGCGCGGGGCCTGACGCCCTTCGGCGTGGAGGCGGCCAAGGGCGCCGCGACCGTCGATCTGAAGGAGTTCTGGCACGTCGGCCGGGAGCTGCCGGACGGTCATCCCTACCGCAAATATATGCGCGACAACGTCTGGCCGACCGAGATACCGGGCTTCCGGACGCACCTGTACGGCATGTACGAGGATCTGGACCGGCTGGGCGCACGGGTGCTGCGCGCCATCGCCCGCTATCTGAAGCTGGGCGACGGCTTCTTCGAGGACAAGGTTCAACTGGGCAACAGCGTGCTGCGCATGCTGCATTATCCGCCGGTGCCGGCGGATGCGCCGGGCGTGCGGGCCGGGGCGCACGAGGACATCAATGTCATCACCCTGCTTCTGGGCGCCGAAGAAGCCGGGCTTCAACTGCTGGACCGGGACGGAGAATGGCTGGACATCGCGCCGCCGCCCGGCGCCCTGGTGGTCAACATCGGCGACATGCTGCAGCGCCTGACCAACCACGTCCTGCCGTCGACCACGCACCGGGTGGTCAATCCGGCGCCCGAACGGCGCGGCTTCGCCCGCTATTCGACGCCCTTCTTCCTGCACTTCAATCCTGACTTCCCGATCGAGACCCTGCCCAGCACGATCACGCCGGACAATCCCGATCGCTACGCCGGCAAGACCATCCTGGCCGAGGACTATCTGACTGAACGCCTACGCGAAATCCGGCTGCTCTGAGCCGACTGCGCCTTCGGTCAGCGCGAGATACGCAATCGGGTGATGTCGCGGCCGATGGCCTTGAAGGATTCGGTGAGGTCGGCGCCGCTCGCCGGCAGAAAGAAGTTGGAGGGGCTGGTGGCGCAGTCGCGCAGGAAGCGGCCAGCGGTGCTGTTGGCCGAGACCTGGAAGCCGACGGTGTAGAGGATGATGTCCTTGTTCTTGATGGCCTCGCAAAGGGCTCTGGATTGGCCGTAGGGCTCGCCGTTAGGCGCCGGGCAGGCCGCACGATCCGATCCGCCGAACGAGGCGTTGCTGGCCAGGACGCCCGAGCAGTAGGGCGCATTGAACTCGCCGTCGGTCATCAGGATGACGGCTTTCAAGGTCTTGCGCGGGTTGTATTCGGCGGCGGGAAACTGGCGCCACAAGGCATTGAAGGACGGGGAGACCGCATACCAGCCCCAGGCCAATCCGATCTGGGCCGCCGTATAGCCGTCTGCCTGAAGGCCCTGTCTGCTGTTGTTCGCCGGCCCGATCAACTGATTGATCGCATTGCGGTCGTCGGTCAGGGGCAGCAGCGGCGACACCGTGCATTTGGCGTTGGATCCCCCGGCGTTGGCGTAGTAGCGGCCGACCAAGGCCGTGCTCGGCGATACGTCGTCATAGGCGTGGGGGCCGGTTCGTTCGCTGACGCAGTCGCTGATGGGGTAAACCTTGGTCGCGCCCGAGGTGTTGGCGTAGATTCGCCATTGGCACCCGTCGTATCCGCACCACACCCTGCCTCCGGACGTGTAGGGGCTCGCCGTCGGGCCGACCACGTTCAACGAGAAGGTGTTGGCGGTGACGTTGAAGATCGGCCAGTAGGAGGTCGAAGATGTCGTGTTCAGCTGGCTCATGCCGCCCACGTCGGTGATGCGGATGCTGGACTGGGCGCCGGTCGCCGGGTCCGTGGCGGCCAGGCCGTGGTTGGGCGCCGTCACGACCACCGTACAGTCGGACAGCAGGCACTCCGTCGCCGTCCCGTTGCGGCTATAGTTGCTGTAGCTGGACGTGTTGACGTTCTGCCACGACGATCCGTTCCAGCTTTGCAGTGAGAAGCTGTTGGAGGAGGCGTTGGCCACCCGATAGGCCTTGCCGTTCAGCTGAGTCATGCCCACCACGTCCTTGATCCAGACGTAGTCGCCGTTCTTGAAGCCGTGGTTGCTGGCGGTGATGTAGCCGGGATTGGCGCGGGTCGCGTCGGTGATGGACTTGGCGTCCCCGGTGGACCAATCGACCCGGGTGATCGAGGTGAACTGGATCGGCGCGCCGCGCGCCGTGGCCGCGAGCGAGCCCAGGTTCACGCCGGTCGAATAGGGAACGACGGCCAGGCGGGAATAGTAGGGCTGCTGCTGATCCTGGACGACGATGGTCGTCAGTTGACGTGCGGCGTCCTTCAGACTGGCGATCCGCGACCCGCCCATCGAGCCGGTGATGTCCAGCACCATGGCTACCTCGATGTCCTTCGACGAGCGATTGACTTCGGAGCGCACACTGATCGGAATGAAGTCGTCCAGCAGCTTGCCATAGGGCGGCAGCACGATATTGGCGACCAGGGTCTTCACGCGCACCTGCAGGTTCGAGATCACGACCTGGTCTTCGGTCAGGACGATCTGGAAATCCGAGTCCTTGAAAGGCTCCACATCGGCGTTGCGCAGGTTGGCGTTCAGCGTGGTCAGGGCCACGCGCTTCAAGTCCGCCACGTCGGTATAGGAGGACCGGGCGGCGGCCAGGGTGGCGGCGTCCAGCGCATCCTGCATCCGCGCCTTGACCGTGGTGATCCGGCTGATGTCGATGCCGCCCAGGGTCAGCATCAGCAGCATCGGCATGGCGAAGGCGAACATCATCACCACGTTTCCGCGCCGGTTCGACGCCAGCCGGCGCGAAAGCGCGCCGAGCCGTCGAATGACCGTGCCGATTCGTTCCTGAGCCGTCGCCATCTGTTTTCCCGAGGCGCAGATCGCCTCTCTTTGCGGCAGTCTGCGCCCTTAGGGTTAGGGAAGCGCCAAGCGGCGCGGTTAACGACGGTTAAGGCGGGGCCAGAATCAGCCCAGGCTCAGCCCAGGACGCAGGCGTCCAGACCCCGGTTGCGAACCGTCCCCATGGCCGCCTGGATGCGGGTGGCGCGCCGGCGGACGTAGGGGCCTGGCGCGACGGCCTCGTACCGACGAGGCGAGGGCAGGATGGCGGCCAGGCGTGCGGCCTCGGTGCGCGTCAGGGATCGGGCGTCCTTGCCGAACCAGTGCTGCGACGCGGCCTGGGCGCCATAGACGCCGGGGGCCCATTCCACCACGTTCAGATAGACCTCCATGATCCGGCGCTTGCCCCAGACGGTCTCGATCAGGACGGTGTAGCCCGCCTCCAGACCCTTTCGGACCCAGTCGCGCGAGGGCCACAGGAAGACGTTCTTGGCGGTCTGCTGGCTGATGGTGGAGCCGCCGCGCAGCCGCCCGCCGTCGGCGTTATGGTCCAGCGCCTTTTCGATGGCCGTGAGGTCGAAGCCGCGGTGACTGCAGAAGCCGGCGTCCTCGGCGGCGATGGCGGCGTCCACCAGATGGGGCGATATGGCGTTCAGACCGCGCCAGCGATAATCCAGCCCCTCGCCGCGCGCGGCCTGTTGAAGCATCAGGATGGTGGGCGTCGGAGGGACTATGGCGAACAGCAGGACCCCGCCGACGGGAACGCCGACGACGATCAGCAGCAGGGCCAGCCAGACGCGGCGCCAGCGGGATTCGCCCGAGCGCGCCATGCCTTAAAGCACCGCGACGCCGGCGGCCCCGTCCTCGTCGGCCCAGGCGACCTTGTCGGCCTCCGGACTCAGGGCCAGGGCGACGATGGCGGCGCCCCTGTCGGCCTTGACGAAGTTCAGGCCCTGGCCGGCCGGGTGGGCGATCCACACCCGGCCGTCGGCCAGACCCGCCGCGAGCAGGGGCTGGTTCGGCCGGGCGGCGACCCGGTTGACCAAGGTGGTGTCGTCATAGCCGATCTCGGTCGCCTCGCGCCCCATGGGGCCGTTCGATCCGACGAAGGGCCACAACACCGCCCCTTGCGCGCCGGAGGTCGCCAAAATCTGGCCGTCGGCCAGGAAGGCCAGGGACCGCACCTTGGACGGATAGCCGCCCATGCGCAGGTTCTTGGCGTCCTTCAGCCGCCAGCCGTGCAACTGGTTGTCCTGCATGGTGGTGACGACGAAACCGCCATCGGGCGAAAAGGCCACGCCGGTGTGCGAGCCGGCCCAGGCCAGCCGGGTCGGCTGCTGTTTTTCGATGCGAGCGTACCACAGGGCGGCCCCGCCATAGGTTGAGGCGGCGATGCGCCGGCCCTTGGGATCGAAGGCCACGCCGGACACCGTGCGCTCGTGCTGAAAGTCGCGGCGGAAGCCGACTTCGGCGGCGTCGATCACCGACAGGGTGCGCCCCTGGGTAAAGGCGATCAGGCCCGAGGCGGGCGCCGCGTCGATGGCGTCGATCCACTGGTTCCTGGCCGTGGCCAGCACGACCGGCCCCTCGTCGCGGCGGGTCCAGACGACCTTGCCGTCATCGCCCCCGGTGACGATTCCGTCGCCGGTCGGATGGACGCACGCGCACAGCACGGCCCCGTCGTGCGCCTCGACCCGCGTGCGATCCTCGAACCGGACCGAACCGTCGCCCAGGGCGAAGACGGCCCCGGTCTGGTCGAACAGGGCGGCGGTGATCTGGGCGTCGAAATCGAAATTCATGGTCAGGCGTTAGCGGGTTGCGCGGACGGCTGCAAATGGGCGGCGTCTCAGACCGGATCGGTCGGAGGGGGTGGCGTCGGCTCTTCCGGCAGGGGGATGAACTCCAGATCGTCCTCGCTGGGCAGGGCCATGCGGCCGGCCTTCCAGTCGGCCTTGGCCTGATCCAGCCGCGCCTGACTGGAGGAGACGAAATTCCACCAGATCAGCCGTTCGCCCACCGGCGCTCCGCCCAGGACCATGACGGTGGCCTGGGTCAGGGCCTTGACGGTCGGCTCGGCGCTGGGCTCCAGCACGATCATCTGGCCCTCGTGGAAGGTGCGGTCGCCGACCTCGATGGAGCCCTTGGCGACGAACAGCGCGCGTTCGCTCATCTCGCGCGCGGCGGGCGGTGCGGTGCGCACGCCCGGGTGCAGCTCCCAGTGGACATAGAACAGGGGGGACGACACGGGGGCCGCCGCCTTGGCGCCATAGGCCTCGCCCGCCACAAGCCGCGCGAACAGGCCGCCGTTCTCATAGGTCGGCTGGGCGTCCTCGCCCAGGTGATGGAAGGAGGGCTCGACCTCCTCGGCCTCGGTCGGCAGGGCGACCCAGGCCTGCATGCCGTGCATCGGACCGCCCCGGCTTTTCTTCAGGGGGTCGGTGCGTTCGGAATGGACGATGCCGCGCCCGGCTGTCATCCAGTTGACCTCGCCCGGCCGGATCGCCTGATTATAGCCGAGGTTGTCGTGGTGCATGATCTCCCCCTCGAACAGATAGGTCAGGGTCGACAGGCCGATGTGCGGGTGGGGCCGAACGTCGATGGCCGTGGCGCCGGGCGCGAACTCGGCCGGTCCCATCTGGTCCAGGAAGATGAAGGGGCCGACCATCCGCCGCGCATGAAACGGCAGGACGCGCCCGACCTCGAACCCGCCCAGGTCCTTGCGCCGCGCGTCGATCACCAGTTCGATCATGATTTTCATCCTCCGAGCCTGATCGCCTTTCGGCGGCGTGAATCAGGCTCTCGCTTGAAACCTGGGGCCGAGTATTCCGCAGCGCTATCCGACGTGGGGCGTGACGATGCCAAGGGGCAGGGCGGTCACATTCTTCACGCCGCGCGTCACGATATGGCTTTCGCAGTCGGACACCAGACCCAGGGCCAGCAGTTTCTCGCGCAGGAAGCGGTCGAAGGCGTGCATGTCGGAGGTGATGATCCGCAGCACATAGTCCTCGCGCCCCGTGATGGTGGCGCACTGGACGACCTCGGGCCATCCGGCCACGGCCTTGTCGAAGATTTCGAGATTCTCGGACGACGGCAGGGTCAGTTTGACGATGGCGTAAACCTCGAAGTCCAGGCCCAGGAGCTGCGCGTTCAGCAGGGTGACGCGCTTGGTGATCAGGCCGGAATCCTCCAGCCGCTTGATCCGTCGCCAGCAGGGCGAGGCCGACAGTCCGACCCGATCCGCGACCTCCGCGACCGACAATCCGGCGTCTTGTTGAAGGATATCCAGGATCCGGGCGTCGATGGGATCGAGTTCGTCCGCCAAGGTGTTTCTCCGATTATGATTATGGCGAAATAAAATACCCGAAATCGGGAAGATGCAAGGTCAAATTGAGCGAGCGCCGGCGTGAGCGTCGTGTTATCACACGGCCAGGGGAAACACGGACGGACTCCGAAAGGAACAGGGACGCCCGCATGAACGATAAAAACATGAAGAAGAACAGCCAGCCGTTGTCCTTGCATGTGCCTGAACCGGCAGGGCGGCCGGGGGACGCGCCGGACTTCGGCCATCTGGTTCTGGACGCCGCCGGCGCCGTGGAGCGGCCCGAGGTCGGCGCGAAACCCTATGAGATGCGCGACCTGGCCTTTGGACTGATTCGCGTCCTGGACGATGCGGGCGAGGCGGTCGGCCCCTGGAATCCGCGCCTGGACCCCGAGACATTGCGTCGCGGCCTGAAGGCCATGATCCTGACGCGCGCCTTCGACGACCGGATGCACCGCGCCCATCGTCAGGGCAAGACCAGCTTCTACATGAAATGCACCGGCGAGGAGGCGATCGCGGTCGCCCAGGGGATGCTGCTGAGCCGCGAGGACATGGGCTTTCCCACCTATCGCCAGCAGGGGCTCTTGATCGCGCGCGGCTATCCGCTGGTCGACATGATGAACCAGATCTATTCGAACGCGGCGGACCCTATCAAAGGCCGCCAGCTGCCGATCATGTATTCGGCCAAGGACCATGGCTTCTTCACCATATCGGGCAATCTGGGCACCCAGGTGCCGCAGGCCGTCGGCTGGGCCATGGCCAGCGCCTACAAGGGCGACGACAAGATCGCCATCAGCTGGATAGGCGACGGGGCCACGGCGGAAGGCGACTTCCACAACGCCCTGACCTTCGCCAGCGTCTATCGCGCCCCGGTCATCCTAAACGTCGTCAACAACCAGTGGGCCATTTCGTCCTTCATGGGCATCGCCGGGGGGCTGGAGACCACCTTCGCCTCCAAGGCCATCGGTTACGGCCTGCCTGCCCTGCGGGTGGACGGCAACGACTTTCTGGCGGTCTGGGCCGCGACCCAGTGGGCCGAAGAGCGGGCGCGGTCAAACCAGGGCGCCACGGTGATAGAACTGTTCACCTATCGCGGGGCCCCGCACTCCACCTCCGACGACCCCAGCCGCTATCGTCCGGGCGACGAGCACGACAAGTGGCCGCTGGGCGATCCGATCGAGCGGCTGCGCCAGCACCTGGTCCTTATCGGGGAGTGGGACGACGACCGCCACGCCGAGGCCCTGAAGGCGGCGGTCGAACAGGTCCGCGCCGCCGGCAAGGAGGCCGAAGCCATCGGCACCCTGGGCCAGTCGCGGCCCAGCGTGAAGACGATGTTCGAAGAGGTCTATGCGACCGAGGACTGGCGCCTGGTCGAACAGCGCCGCGAGGTGGGGGTCTGACCATGGCTGAGCAAACCACCTTCACCGAGGCCGACCGCAACGACGGCGTCGAACCCGACATGGTCGATCAGAACGCCGCCCCGGCCTCTGAGGCGACCGGCGCCGGCATCCAGCCGATGAACATGATCCAGGCCCTGAACTCGGCCATCGACGTCAAGATGGCCGAGGACCCCGACGTCCTGTCGTTCGGCGAGGACGCGGGCTATTTCGGCGGCGTCTTCCGCGTCACCGACAAGCTGCAGCAGAAGCACGGCCTGACCCGCAGCTTCGACGCCCCGATCTCGGAGTGCGGCATCGTCGCCGCGGCCATCGGGATGGGCGCCTATGGCCTGCGCCCGGTCGTGGAGATTCAGTTCGCCGACTACATCTATCCCGCCTACGACCAGATCGTCTCGGAAGCGGCCAAGATGCGCTATCGCTCGGGCGGCCAGTTCACCAGCCCGATCACGATCCGCAGCCCCTATGGCGGCGGCATCTTCGGCGGCCAGACGCACAGCCAGTCGCCGGAAAGCCTGTTCACCCATATCGCGGGACTGAAGGTCGTCATCCCGTCCAACCCCTATGACGCCAAGGGCCTGCTGACCGCCGCCATCGAGGACGACGACCCGGTCGTCTTCTTCGAGCCGAAACGCCTCTACAACGGCCCGTTCGACGGCTGGCACGAGAAGCCGGTCTCGCCGTGGAAGACGCAGGACCTCGCCCAGGTCCCGACCGGCAAATATGTCGAGCCGATCGGCAAGGCGCGCGTGATGCGCGAAGGAAACGACGTCACCATCCTGGCCTATGGCACCATGGTCTGGGTTGCGCTGGCGGGCGCCGAACACGCGGGCGTGGACGCCGAGGTCATCGACCTGCGCTCGCTCGTGCCGCTGGACATCGAGACCATCGAGGCCAGCGTGAAGAAGACCGGCCGCTGCGTCATCGTGCATGAGGCGCCCAAGACCTCGGGCTTCGGCGGCGAACTGTCGGCCCTGGTTCAGGAGCGCTGCTTCTATCACCTGGAGGCGCCCGTCGCGCGCGTGACGGGCTGGGACACCCCCTATCCCCATGCTTTCGAATGGGAATATTTCCCCGGACCGCAACGGGTCGCAGACGCCTTGAAGAGCGTCATGACGGGAGGTCGTTAAGATGGGTCGTTTCGTCTTCAAACTGCCCGACGTGGGCGAAGGCACCGCCGAGGCCGAACTGGTCGCCTGGCACGTCAAGGTCGGCGACATGGTCGCCGAGGACCAGATCGTCGCCGACGTCATGACCGACAAGGCCACGGTGGAGATCACCGCGCCGGTATCCGGCAAGGTTACGGCCATCCACGGCGAACCCGGCCAGATGATCCCCGTGCGCGGCCCTCTGGTCGAGTTCGAGGTCGAGGGTGCGGGCAATGCCGCCGATGCGCCCGAACCGGCGTCCCCTCCTGCTGTAAAGCCCGCCGCAGAAGCCGCGCCCAAGCCAGCAGCCAAGCCGCCGGTCGCGCCTGCGCATACAGTGGAAACGGCGGGCGGCAACTATGTCTTCAAACTGCCGGACGTCGGCGAAGGCACCGCAGAGGCCGAGCTGGTCGGCTGGCACGTCAAGGTCGGCGACGCGGTCGAGGAAGACCAGATCATCGCCGACATCATGACCGACAAGGCCACGGTGGAGATCACCTCGCCTGTCGCCGGCACGGTCGTCGCCCTATACGGCGAAGCGGGCAAGTCGGTGCCGGTCGGCGGTCCTCTGGTCGCGTTCGATGTCGAGGGGCGGGGCAATGTCTCGACGCCCGGGCCCGCTTCGGCCCCCTCCACCGCTTCGCGGTCCCCCTCCCCCGATGGGGGAGGATCGACAGCGGCGCCTGCACCCAAGTCTCCCCCCGTCGGGGGGAGTACCCGCGCAGCGGCGGAGGGGGGCAAACCCGTCCCCGCCTTGACCGGCCGCGCACCGGGCGAACGCCCGCTGGCCTCGCCCGCCGTGCGCAACCGGGCGCGCGACCTGGGCGTGGACCTGACCTTCGTGCCGGGGTCCGGCCCGGCCGGGCGGATCACGCACGAGGACCTGGACGGCTTCATCGCGCGCGGCGGATCGGTCCCCGCCTCCGCCCCCGCGGCAGGCGGATCGGCCTTCGCCCGCGCCGAGGGGACCACAGAGGTCCGCATCATCGGCTTGCGCCGCAAGATCGCGGAGAAGATGGCCGAGAGCGTGCGCCGCATCCCGCACATCACCTATGTCGAGGAAATCGACATGACGGCGCTGGAGGAGTTGCGCGCCCACCTGAACGCGACGAAGCAAAAGGACCAGCCCAAGCTGAACGTCCTGCCCTTCATCGCCCGCGCCATCGTGGTCGCCCTGCGCGACCAGCCCCAGATCAACGCCACCTATGACGACGAGGCGGGCGTCCTGACCCAGCACGCCCCGGTCCATCTGGGCATCGCCGCCCAGACGCCGAACGGCCTGATGGTGCCGGTGGTCCGCCATGCCGAGGCGCGCGACGCCTGGGATACGGCGCTGGAGATCGCGCGTGTGTCTGGCGCGGCCAAGGACGGTTCGGCCAAGCGCGAGGAACTGTCGGGTTCGACCATCACCATCACCTCCCTGGGCACGCTGGGCGGGGTGGTCCACACCCCGATCATCAACCACCCCGAGGTCGCCATCGTCGGCCCCAACAAGATCGCCGAACGGGTCGTGGTCAAGGACGGCCAGACGGTCGTGCGCAAGATGATGAACCTGTCGTCCAGCTTCGATCACCGCATCGTCGACGGGCATGATGCTGCGGTATTCGTGCAGCGGATCAAGGGGCTCTTGGAAAACCCGGCGACGCTGTGGATGGGTTAGGCGTTTGCTCGCTTGAGGACTGCAAGCATAGCTGCGCCAACCGCCTGGCTGGCTAACACTACTTCCTGCGGCTCAAAGTCTCGCCCAACCAAGGTGAGGCGCTGGTCCCAGAATTGCGTCGCTACCAAGGAAGGGAAATATGGAACGTTTTCGCCGTCCATTCTGCGCTGCACGAGACCTGAAACCAAGGTCATGTCTTCGTGCAACATCGCCCAAGCGGCGTCGTATTCTGGTTGCGAATAATTGCCGGGTCCGCCGAGAACCGCCACACAAACCAAAGCTCTGAGTTCTCGGAGAACCACCTTCGGATCGTAAGCGGGGTCAAAAGTTCGATAGTGAAGAACTAGGGCAGCCCAAGACGGAGCGGTAAGCAATCGTAAGGTCAAGCTTGCTGCGTCACGTCGCTCTGGGAGAAATATCCCTGACCGCACTAGGCGCTCAGTTTGATCGACAAGCTCGTCCAACATCTGGGTGGCGATATCCACCTCATCCAAGCGTCGCTTTCCAAACACAGCCCGGCTGCTCCATCCTGTTGTTGAGATCATAATGCAGAACATCAAAACCAAAGTCCTCATCATCGGCGCAGGCACCGGCGGCTATGTCGCAGGTATTCGCTGCGGCCAACTGGGCTTGGACACCGTACTGGTCGATGGCGGCGACGGGCTGGGCGGGACCTGCCTGAACGTCGGCTGTATTCCGTCCAAGGCCATCATCCATGCGGCGGGCAAGTTCGAGACCGTGGCCAAGGCGGCGGATGGGGGGACGCTGGGCGTCACGGCGGCGGCGCCCGCCATCGACCTGTCGCAGACGGTCGCGTGGAAGGACGGGATCGTCCGTAAGCTGAACGCGGGCGTCGCGGCCCTGCTGAAAAAGGCCAAGGTCAAGGTCGTCAAGGGCTGGGCGAACTTCGAGGACGCCAAGACCTGCATCGTCCAGACCGACGACGGCGACGTGAAGATCACCGCCGAACACGTCATCCTGGCGACGGGGTCCGAGCCGGTCGAGCTGCCCTTCCTGCCGTTCGGCGGCGACGTCATCTCCTCGACCGAGGCGCTGAGCCTGTCGGAGGTCCCCAAAAAGCTGGTCGTGGTCGGCGGCGGCTATATCGGGCTGGAGCTGGGCATCGCCTTCAGGAAGCTGGGCGCCCAAGTCGCCATCGTCGAAATGGCCGAGCGCATCCTGCCCCTCTATGACAAGGCCCTGACCGATCCGGTGGCCAAATGGCTGGAGAAGCACGGCGTCGAACTGCATCTCGGCGCGCGCGCCGGCGGCTTCGGCGACGGGAAGCTGTCGATCACCACCAAGGACGGCGAGCCGCTGCAACTGGACGCCGACAAGGTGCTGGTCACGGTTGGCCGGCGTCCGCGCACGCGAGGCTGGGGTCTAGAAAACATGGGCGTGGCCATGGCCGGCCCGTTCGTGAAGATCGACCAACGCTGCGCCACCTCGATGAAGAACGTCTGGGCGGTCGGCGACCTGACCGGCGAACCCATGCTGGCGCACAAGGGTTCGGCCCAGGGCGAGGTGGTCGCGGAGATCATCGCCGGTCATGACCGCGTGTTCGATCCCATGACCATCGCCGCCGTCTGTTTCACCGAGCCGGAGATCGTTTCGGCCGGTCTTGGTCCGAACGAGGTCACGGGCCGCGACGACGTGATCCAGTCGGTCTTCCCCTTCTCCGCCATCGGTCGCGCCCTGGCCATCGAGGCGGGCGAGGACGGCGGTTTCGTGCGCGTCATCGCCTCGAAACCCGACCACCGCATCCTGGGCATCCAGGCGGTGGGCCAGCATGTGTCGGAACTGTCCAACAGCTTCGCCCAGATGCTGGAAATGGGGGCGGTGCTGGAAGACGTCGCCGGGACGATCCACGTCCACCCGACGCTGGGCGAAGCCTTCCACGAGGCCAGCCTGCGCGCCCTCGGGCACGCCATCCACATCTGATCAGATCCGGTCCAGCCGCTTTGCGTGGTTCGCCACCATGCGGAGCGCGAGACCGTCGGGCAGGAAGCGCGCCAGTCCGGCCATGACGTTGTTCATGACGCCGGGCGTGACG
Organism: Brevundimonas sp. SORGH_AS_0993; assembly: GCF_030818545.1. NCBI lineage: Bacteria > Pseudomonadati > Pseudomonadota > Alphaproteobacteria > Caulobacterales > Caulobacteraceae > Brevundimonas > Brevundimonas sp. SORGH_AS_0993. Next base: position 2,059,331 of record NZ_JAUTAH010000001.1, on the reverse strand, counting down.
CTGGGTCGGTTGGCCTCGCAGGCGTCATGGCCGATGCGGGCCACGCGGGCCGCGTCCATCCACATCCAGGCCGGATAGGCGCTGGAGACCTGATCGCGCGATCCGTTGACGTCGTGGAACTCCGTCAGGGTGTAGCCGGGGTTCAACACCGTCACGTGGACGCCGGTCCCCTGCGTCTCCAGATGCAAGCCCTGCGACGCCTTGATCAGGAAGCTCTTGATCGGCCCGTACAGGGTGTCGCCGCCGGTCGCGGGCATCTGGCCGGCCAGGGACGCCACATTCAGCACCCGGCCGAAGCCGCGTTCGATCATGCCGGGCAGGAACAGGCGCGACAGCTCGACCGGCGCCGTCAGCATGACCTGGATCATGGCGCGGTGGGCCGAAAGCTCGGTGTCCAGAAAGCCGGTGACGCGGCTGAAGCCCGCATTGTTGACCAGGCCGTCGACGGTCAGGCCGCGCGATGCGACGGCGTCGATCAGCCGTTCGGGCGCGTCGGGATCGGACAGGTCTTCGGGGACGACCGTGGCCGTCGCGCCCTTGGCCGACAGTTCGGCGGCAAGGGTTTGCAGCGGACCTTCGCGCCGTGCAGTCAGGATCAGGTCCCAGCCGTGATCGGCATAGACCCGCGCCAGGGCCGCGCCGATGCCGGCCGACGCGCCGGTGATCAGGACAGTCCGGCGCATCGGACCCTCAAGCCGCGACGGGGCAGGACGGGTGGACAGTAAAAGCCGCCAGCGAGGCCGGGTTCTCGGCCAGCAGGTCGGCGATGGTGATCTTGGACAGGGCCTCGGTCGCCGCCTCGTCGGCGGCGGTCAGGGCCTTGGCCACCTGGCGCGGGATATGTTCGCTGATCGGGCAGCCCTTGGCGCCGGCGGGGGGAGAGCCGATGTGGGCGCAGCCGTTGACCGCCTTCAGCACCAGATCCAGGCCGATGTCCTCCGGTCGGCGCAGCAGCCAGGAGCCGCCGGTGGCGCCGGGACGGGTGGCGATCAGACCGGCCTTGGCCAGAAGGGCGGTGACGCGCCGCACCACCACCGGGTTGGTCGGGATGGACGAGGCCAGGACGCCGCTGGGCATCGCCTGCCCAGGCCCGAACGCGCCCCCGTGGGCCATATAGGCCAGGGCGTGGGCGGCGACGGGAAAGCGCTGGCTGTCTGACATGGTTCGGTTCCTGATGGGAAAATAGGCCCTCGGACGCCGAATCACAAATCCGCCCGTCGAACGTCGAAACCGAATCCCGCGCGACACGATTGAAGCGGACGCGGAATGCGCCTAAAGGCTCGCGGCTTTGAAGGGACCGGCGAGGCCGTCGGCGACCCGGAGGATACGCATGGCCGGGGATACTCCCCACGACGCGAGCGCTCCCTCGCCCGCGTCGCACACGCCGGACGCAAGCGCCCCCGCCACGGGTCCGGAGTCCCATAGTCCCGCCGGACAGGTCGCCAAGCACGGCGGATTCTGGGCCCTGACGATCGGCGCGATCGGCGTGGTGTTCGGCGATATCGGCACCAGCCCGCTGTACGCCCTGCGCGAGGCGATCGACCATGCGCGCACCGGCGTCGGCGGCGATCTGGCGGTCGTGGGCGTCGTGTCTCTGGCCTTCTGGGCGCTGATGGTCGTGGTGACGTTCAAGTACGTCTTCTTCCTGATGCGCGCCGACAATAAGGGCGAGGGCGGCACCCTGTCGCTGATGGCCCTGGCCCAGCACGCGGTGGGACGGCGCAGCGCCTGGATCTTCATCCTGGGCGTCTGCGGCGCCGCGCTCTTCTATGGCGACGGCATCATCACGCCGGCCATTTCCGTCCTGTCCGCGGTCGAGGGCCTGCAGGACGCGCCGGGTCTCAGCGGCCGGCTGGACCTGTTCATCGTACCGATCTCGGCGGGCATACTGATCGCCCTGTTCATGGCCCAGTCGCGCGGCACCGCCAGCCTGGCCAAATATTTCGGCCCGATCACGGCCGTCTGGTTTCTCAGCCTCGGGGGCCTGGGCCTCTATCACATCTTCGACGACGTCAGCATCCTGCGCGCCCTGTCGCCGCATTACGGCGTCCAGCTTCTGCTCCAGGACGGCTTCCTGGGCTTCATCATCCTGGGCAGCGTCTTTCTGGCGGTGACGGGCGCCGAGGCGCTCTATGCCGACATGGGGCATTTCGGAAAGGCGCCGATCCGCATGGGCTGGCTGGCCTTCGTCCTGCCGTGCCTGACGCTGAACTATCTGGGCCAGGGCGCCCTGATCCTGGACAACCCGGCCGCGTCGGACAATCCGTTCTGGAACATGGTGCCGCACCTGGCCTATTGGCCGATGCTGATCCTGGCGACGGCCGCGACGGTCATCGCCTCGCAGGCCGTGATCACGGGCGCCTTCTCGGTGACGCAGCAGGCGGTGCAACTGGGCCTGCTGCCGCGCATCGATATCAAGAACACCTCCGAAACCCAGGCCGGCCAGATCTTCGTGCCCGCGGTCAACAGCTTCCTGATGATCGGGGTGCTGGTCCTGCTGGTGGTGTTCCAAAGTTCGCACAACCTGACCGCCGCCTATGGGGTGGCGGTGACGGGCACCATGCTGGTCAATACGCTGATGGCCTATTCGGTGATCCGCAAGGGCTGGAAATGGCCGCTGTGGGCGGTCGCGGGCACGCTGATCCCCTTCGCCTTCATCGACGGCGTCTTCCTGACCTCCAATCTGCTGAAGATTCCGGACGGCGCCTGGATGCCGCTGGTGCTGGGCGTCCTGCTGGTGGTCATCATGTGGACATGGGTGCGCGGCACCCAGATTCTGACGACCAAGACCCGGAAGGACAGCCTGCCGCTCGGCGACCTGATCGAGATGCTGCACGCTCGACCGCCGCACCGGGCGCCGGGCACGGCCATCTTCCTGACCTCGGACCCCGACGTCGCCCCGGTCGCCCTGATGCACAATCTCAAGCACAACAAGGTGCTGCACGAGAAGAACGTCATCCTGACCGTGCGCACCTCGGATCGGCCGCGCATCAAGGAAGCGGACCGCGTGCGGATGGAGCCGATCAACGACGACTTCAAGAAGCTGACCGTCACCTATGGCTTCATGGAGACGCCGAACGTGCCGCGCGCCCTGGGCCTGTGCCGCAAACAGGGACTGAAGTTCGACATCATGTCGACCAGCTTCTTCCTGGGCCGTCGCTCGCTGATCCCGTCGGCGCGCCAGGGCATGCCCCTGTGGCAGGACAAGCTGTTCATCTTCCTGATGCGCAACGCCGCCAATCCGACCGACTTCTTCCACATCCCGCCCGGCCGCGTGGTCGAACTGGGCGCGCAGGTGGCGGTTTGAGGCCGGGTCAGAACTCCGAAGCGCGCGGCCGCCGGATGGCGACCAAGGGCAAGCCGCGTCCGGCCTCGACCGAGGCCGCGCCGGTTCAGGACGACATCGGCGTCGAGGCCCGCGTCGTCGCCGGCCTGCTGCTGAACGCGGCCCTGGACAAGCGCAACGGTCTGGACGAGGCCCTGGCCCAGCCGCCGGCCCGCCCCCTGGCGCCGGTGGACCGCGCCTTCGCCCGCGCCGTGGCGATGGCGGCCCTGCGTCGGTTGGGCGAGATCGACCAGATTCTGGATCGCCGGCTGAAGAAGTCGCCGCCCGAGGCGGTTCGCACCTTGATGCGCATCGCCCTGGCCCAGACCCTGGTGTTGGAAACTCCGGCCTTCGCCGCCGTGTCGACCGCTGTGAAACTGGCCGAGCGCGACCCCAAGACCCGGCCCTACAAGAACCTGGTCAACGCCGTGCTGCGCGGCATAGGGCGGGAGGGGCCGGGTCTGACAACGGCGGAATCCAACCTGCCCGACTGGATCGCCGCGCGCTGGCGGGCGGCCTATGGCGAGGCGGTGCTGACCGGCCTGGCCCTGGCCGCGCGCGAGGAGCCGCCGACCGACCTCAGCCTGAAGCCGGGCGTCGACGCCATGTCGGTCGCCGAAGCCGTGGAGGGCGAAGTCCTGCCCGGCGGCACGGTGCGGACCGGGCGGCGCGGCGACGTGGCGACCTGGCCGACGTTCGAGACCGGCGACTGGTGGGTGCAGGATGCGGCGGCGGCCGCGCCCGCTCGCCTGCTGGCCGTGAAGTCCGGCGAGACGGCTCTGGACATGTGCGCCGCGCCTGGCGGCAAGACCCTGCAACTGGCGGCCGACGGCGCGGCGGTCACGGCCCTGGACCGCTCGGCCGCGCGCCTGAAACGCCTGACGCAGAACCTTGAGCGGACCGGCTTGACCGCCGAGGTGGTCGCCGTCCCGGCCGAGGCGTGGGAGGACGCCCGCACCTTCGACGCCGTCCTGCTGGACGCGCCCTGCACGGCGACGGGCACCTTCCGCCGCAATCCCGAGGTTCTACGCGCCACCCGCCCCGCCGACGTGGCCAAGCTGGCGGATGTTCAGCACCGACTGCTGGACGCCGCCGCCGAACGGGTGAAGCCGGGCGGCCGTCTGGTCTATTGCACCTGTTCGCTGGAGCGCGAGGAGGGCGAGACCCAGATCATCGCCTTTCTGCGTCGCAACCCCGCCTACCGCACCGTCCCGGTCGATCCGGCCGCCGTCGGCGCCCCGGCCGAGGCCCTGACGCCCGAAGGCTGGCTGCGCATCCTGCCGTCATTCTGGCCCGAACGCGGCGGGCTGGACGGCTTCTTCGCCGCCCGGCTGGAGCGGATTTCCTGAGCGGGCGCGCCTTGCTCCCGCCCGCAAGCCGTCCTATCCCCCAGGCCATGGCCCTCACCCCTCTGATCTGCCCGTCCATCCTCGCCAGCGATTTCGCGCGGCTGGGCGAAGAAGTGCGCGCGCTGGAGGCGGCGGGCGCCGACTGGATCCATGTCGATGTGATGGACGGGCATTTCGTGCCGAACATCACCCTGGGGCCGGACATCGTGAAGGCGATCCGGCCGCATACGACCCTGCCGTTCGACGTCCACCTGATGGTCGCCCCGGTCGATCCGTGGCTGGAGGCCTTCCGCGCGGCGGGCGCCGACATCCTGAGCGTCCATCCCGAGAGCGGCCCGCACGTCCATCGCACCCTGGGCCGCATCCGCCAGCTGGGCGCCAAGGCGGGCCTGGTTTTCAATCCCGGCACGCCTCTGTCGGTGCTGGAAGAGGTGGTCGATCTGGTCGATCTGGTGCTGATCATGTCGGTCAATCCGGGATTCGGCGGGCAGACCTTCCTCGACGCCTCCCTGCGCAAGATCGCCGCCGCCCGGTCCATTCTGGATCGCGCCGGTTCTGCGGCCCATCTGCAGGTGGACGGCGGCGTGACCTCGGCCAATGCGGCGGCCTGCGTGGCGGCGGGGGCGGACGCCCTGGTCGCCGGCTCCTTCGTGTTCAAGGGCGATTACGCCGCCAATATCACGGCCCTGAAAGCTGGCCCGGGCGCCGCGTGAGCCCGATCGGCCCCTTTGCGCCGCGCGGGTCGGACGCCGCGCCCGATATCGGGCCGGGCCAGATTCCCGGCCTGCCCGGCGCCCCGGTCCGCACGCCGGTGCGTTCGGGCGAGGCGGCGGTCGGCGCCGGCCTGTGGCCCGCCATTCTGGGCCGGCTGGCGACGCGGCAGTTGTGGATCGAGCTTTACGGCCTGCCGGGCTACGGCCTGACCCTGGGCGGGCGCAAGGTGACGGCCTTCGCCGCCACGCCCCGCGATTTCCGGCCGCACGATCCGGCGCCGGGCAAGGGTTTTGTGGTCGGCCGGTTCATCCTGGCCGGCGCCTCGATGGAGGTGGAGCCTCCGGCCGATCCGTGGAACAGGCCCAGCCCAACCCGGCCCTTCGCGGTCGAGCTGCACGCCTTCAACTGGATGCCGGCCCTGATGGCCCAGGGGGAGCGCGGGGCGCGCGAGGCCCTGCGCCTGACCCTGACCTGGATCGACGCCTTCGCCCGCTGGTCGCCCTTCGCCTGGGGTCCCGACATCCTGCCGCGCCGGGTGATCAACCTGGCCTGCGCCGCGCGCCGCATGGGGGCGGTGGCGACCGAGGCCGAGCGGCTGCGGCTGGCCGACAGCCTGGCGCGCCAGACGCGCCAGCTGCTGCGTCCGCCGGGGGGGCTGGCCACCAGGGCCGAGCGACTGACCGCCGCCGCCATCGGCGGCTGCGTCCTGGCCGGCGCGCCGGGCCAGGACCTGCGTCGCCGGGCTCTGAAGGCCCTGCCGACCGCCCTGAAGACCACCGTCCTGCCCGACGGGGGCCACGCCTCGCGCAGTCCTCAGGCCGGGCTGGAGCTGTTGCTGGACCTGCTGACCCTGGACGACGCCCTGTCGAAGCTGTCGGAGCCGACGCCCGACCCCGTGTCGGAGGCCATCGCCCGGCTGACGCGGGGCCTTCGCCTGTTGACGCTGCCGGACGGCGGCCTGGCCAGTTTCCAGGGCGGCGGGCCGTCCAGCGCGGCCCGCGTCGCCGCCGCCCGCGCCCATGACGAGGCCGTCGAAGAGGCTCCGGTCGGCGTCGTGGCCGGCCTGTCCCGCATCGCCGGATCGCTGCTGACGGTGGTGGCTGATGTCGCCGCCCCTGCCCAAGGCGCCTGGAGCGCGACCGCCTGCGCCCAGCCGTTGGCGCTGGAGGTGGTCTGCGGCAAGGACCGGCTGTTCACCGGCTCGGGCTGGACCCCGGCGGCGACCGACCGTCAGGCCCTGCGGCTGACGCCCGCCCATTCGACCCTGACCCTGGGCGAGCGGTCCTTGAACGAGCCCCTGGGGGGCTGGAAGGGCGAGCTTCTGGGGCCGCGCCTGGTGGGACCGCCGATCCATGTGACCCATGACCAGCGCACGGGCGACGGGGCCATCTGGTTGGAGATGGAGCATGACGGCTGGGCCGAAGCCTTCGGTCTGAACCATCAGCGCCGCCTCTATCTGGATCAACGGCTGGACGAACTGCGGGCCGAAGAGCGGCTGTTTCCCACACCCGGTCGCCGGGATGTGCTGCGCCCCATCGCCGCCCCCTACGCGATCCGGTTCCAGCTGGAGCCGGGTGTGCAGGCGTCCCTGGCGCGCGACCGGCGCTCCATCCTGCTGCGCGGCGCCTCCGGCCGGGGCTGGTGGTTCCGCACCGACGGCCCGGACCTGGCGGTGGAGCCCAGCGTCCATATCGACGCCGGCCTGACGCGCCGCAGCCTTCAGATCGTGGTCCGCGGCTCGGCCCGCACCGACGCCGAAACCAAGGTCCGCTGGAAACTGAGCCCGGCCGGCACGAGCGGCGAGGCGGGCTGAAACCCGCCGTGGGGTGACGGGCGGCCGGATTGGCGCTAGAGGGCGCGCCATCCTCCCCAGCCTGCACCGGACCGCCGCCCATGCCCGCCGCTCCCGATTTCCCGCCCGCCCCCGATCAGGTGAAGCCGCAGCGCGCCCTGATCTCCCTGTCGGACAAGGCCGGTCTGGAAGAGGCGGCGCGCGCCCTGCATGAGGCGGGGGTCGAACTGGTGTCCACCGGCGGCACCAAGGCGGCCATCGCGGGCTTCGGCCTGCCGGTTCTGGATGTGGCCGACCTGACCGGCTTCCCCGAGATGATGGACGGCCGGGTCAAGACGCTCCATCCGGTCGTGCACGGCGGCCTGTTGGGCGTTCGCAACGCCCCGACCCATGCCCAGGCCATGGACCAGCACGGCATCGGCCCCATCGATATCGTCTGGATCGACCTCTATCCGTTCGAGAAGACGGTGGAATCGGGCGGCGGCTTCGAGGCGGCGATCGAGAACATCGACATCGGCGGCCCGGCCATGATCCGGTCCGGGTCCAAGAACCACGGCCATGTGGCGGTCGCGGTGGACGGCGAGAGCATCGCCCTGATCGTCGCAGCCCTGAAGGCGGACGGCGCCACCACCCTGGCCCTGCGCAAGCAACTGGCCGCCCGCGCCTTCGCCCGCACCGCCGCCTATGACGCCGCCGTCTCGGGCTGGTTCGCCGGCCAGCTGGAAGACGCCGCCCCGGCCCGCAAGTCCATCGCCGGTTCGCTGGCCCAGACCCTGCGCTATGGCGAGAACCCGCACCAGACGGGCGCCTTCTACCGCACCGGCGAGCGCCGTCCGGGCGTGGCCTATGCGGAACAGGTTCAGGGCAAGGAACTGGGCTACAACAACATCGCCGACGCCGACGCCGCCTATGAGTTGGTCGCCGAGTTCGAACAGCCCGCCTGCGTCATCGTCAAACACGCCAATCCGTGCGGGGTGGCGGTCGGAGGCGATCTGTCCGAAGCCTATGCCCGCGCGCTGGAATGCGACGCCGTCTCGGCCTTCGGCGGGGTCATCGCGGTCAACCGTCCGCTGAACGGCGATGACGCCCGCGCCATCACCGAGATCTTCACCGAGGTCGTCATCGCCCCCGGCGCCGACGAGGAGGCGAAGGAAGTCTTCGCCGCCAAGAAGAACCTGCGCCTGCTGATCCCGGATGGTCTTCCAGATCCGCACGGGCCGGGCGAGGTGTTCCGTTCGGTCGCCGGCGGCTTCCTGGTCCAGTCGCGTGACCGGGCGCTGATCAAGCCTTCGGACCTGAAGATCGTGACGAAGCGCCAGCCGACGCCGACCGAGATTCAGGACATGCTCTTCGCCTTCACGGTCGCCAAACACGTCAAGTCCAACGCCATCGTCTACGCCAAAGACGGCCAGACCGCCGGCATCGGCGCCGGCCAGATGAACCGCCGCGACTCGGCCCGCATCGCCGCCATCCGCGCCCGCGAGGCCGGAGAGGCCCAAGCTCTAAGAACGGGGGGACCGGCCCATTCGCTGGCCGAGGGTTCCGCCTGCGCCTCCGAGGCCTTCTTCCCCTTCGCCGACGGCCTTCTGGAAGCCGTCGCCGCCGGCGCCACCTCGGTCATCCAGCCGGGCGGCTCGATGCGCGACGCCGAGGTTATCGCCGCCGCCGACGAAAAGGGGATCGCCATGGCCTTCACCGGGGTGCGGGTCTTCCGCCACTGAGGATCGCGGAGAGATGCGCTCCAGCCGCGAGACGCCGCGCGTCGAGCGGCACGCCTCTCCTTCGTCCTGGCGGCTTCGCGTTCGTGATTGGACGATGAAACAAGGGCGTGATGGTCTGACGGTTCACCCGTTTCTGGAGCGTCCCATGACCACCCTGATCCGTCCCGAAGGCCAGAGCGCCGATGATCTGAAGCTGAGCCGCAGGGCGGTCGGCGCCCTGGGCGGCCTGCTGTTTTCTGGCTACGCCGTAGCGGCCCTGGCGAAGGAGGCCAAACCGATCATCACCGATGCGCAGGGGCTGGTCACGGCCGAGGTGCGCTATCCTGCGCCCGACGGCTTCGACCTGCCGGCCTATGTGGCCCGGCCGGCCGGCGACGGTCCCTTCCCCGTCGTGATCGTGGTGTCCGAAATCTTCGGCGTTCACGACTATATCAAGGACGTCTGCCGCCGCCTGGCCAAGGCCGGCTATGCTGCGGTGGCGCCGGCCTTCTTCGTGCGGGTCGAGGATCCCGCGCCCCTGTCGGACACGGGCCGGATCATGCAGATCGTCGGCGCAGCCGGCTATGAACAGGTGATGGGCGACATCGCCGCGACCCTGGACTGGACCAGCCAGCAGCTATGGGCCAAGGACGGCAAGATCGGGATCACGGGCTTCTGCTGGGGCGGCAAGGTGGTGTGGCAGGCCGCCGCCCGTTTCGCCGTCGTCGGCGCAGGCGTCGCCTGGTACGGCCGCCTTGCCCCCGCGCCCGACGCCACGCCGGTGCAGATCGCCTCGGGCCAGCCCTGGCCGGTCGATCTGGCCAACGACCTCAAGGCGCCGGTGCTGGGCTTGTACGGCGGTCAGGATCAGGGCATCCCCCTGGCCAGCGTCGATCGGATGCGCCAGGCCCTGACCCGCGCGGGCCAGACCCACAGCGAGATCGTCGTCTATCCCGACGCTCCGCATGGCTTCCACGCCGACTATCGCGCCAGCTATGTCGAGGCCGACGCCCGGGACGGCTGGCGACGCCTGCTGGCGGTCTTCGATAAAGCGTTAAAGAATTGAAGGCTTAGTAGCCAAGACCGTCGAGAGCGACGGGCCGATCTGGGAGCGATCGACATGGGTGCGAGACGGAGCCGCGCGGCGCTGCTGGGGCTGAGCTTGTTGTTCCTGCCGCTGGTCACGGCCTGTGGCGGCGGCGGGTCCGGCGGCGGCGGCGGTGTGGTGACGCCTCCACCTCCGCCACCACCACCACCACCTCCTCCTCCTCCTCCTCCTCCTCCTCCACCCCCGCCGCCTTCGACGGCCTCGCGCGAGTATCTGCGGAACTATAGCCTGGCCAATATGAAGGCCGAGGTCGGCTGGCAGGCGGGCGCGACGGGGGACGGGATCACGGTCGGCGTGATCGATTCCGGGATCAGTTCGTCCCAGGGCGACCTTCAGGGTCGAATCTCAAGCGCCTCCACCGACGTGGTCTCGGGCCGCAATACCCCCTATGTGGCCAACGACAGCCACGGCACCCTGGTCTCGGGCGTGATCGCCGCCAACTTCAATAGTTTCGGCACGGTGGGCGTGGCCTATCAGTCGACCATCCTGTCGATCCGCGCCGACATCTCGGACTGCAAGGACAAGGACGACAAGGTCTGTTTCACCGGTTCGGATCTGGCCAAGGCGCTGGACTACGCCGTCGCCAACGGGGTGAAGATCATCAATATGTCGCTGGGCGGCGACGGCCGGATGGGTTCGGCCTTCGAGGCGGCTCTGTTGCGCGCGGTGAACTCGGGCGCTGTCATCGTGGCGTCGTCGGGCAACGACGGCGAGGCCAATCCCGGCTGGCCGGCCCGTTACGCCGTCGATTCGCGCTTCGCCGGTTCGGTGATCGCGGTCGGGTCGCACAATGCGTCCAACGTCATGTCCAGCTTCTCCAACAAGGCGGGGGACACGGCCAGCGCCTACATCTCGGCGCCGGGCGACAAAATCATCACCGGCTGCGACGGGACGTCCTGCTATGAAGTCAGCGGCACCTCCTTTTCGGCGCCGTATGTGGCGGGGGCCCTGGCCCTGTTGATGGACGCCTTTCCGAACCTGACGGGGAAACAGGCCCTGGCCATCCTGGTGGAGACCGCCCGTGACGCCGGCGATGCGGGGACCGACATCGTCTATGGCCGCGGCCTTCTGGATCTGGGCCAGGCATTCCGACCCGTCGGTTCGACCTCGACCCCCATGGCCGACGGCACGACCATCGTGCCCGAGGCCATGCCGGGCAGCTTCATCGGCGGGGCCTTCGGCGACGCCTTCGGTCGTCAGACGGCGCTGGAGACGGTGTTGTTCGACAAATACGACCGGATGTTCGCGGTCCAGTTGGGCCAAGCCTATCGCGCCGCGCCCGCGCGCTCCTATCAGGCGGCCCCCTTCGAGCCCAGCCGCACGGCCAGCACCAGCCTGGCTCTGCCCAACGGCGGGCGTCTGAACCTGATTGCAGCCCAGTCGGCGGCTTCGCCCGAGCCGATCGCCCCGCGCCACGACCTGCTGAACGCGCCCTGGATGGGCGACGAGCCGCGCCAGGAAGCCATGCTGAACCTGGAAAGCGGCCGGCTGAGTTTCGCCGCCTGGCAGGGCAGGGGCGGGGCCGTTTCCCCCTTCGGCGGCGGCGCAGGCGACGGCTTCGCCGCCCTGGCCCAGGCCGACCATGCCGTGCGGGGGGCCATGCGCTTCGGCGCCTTGACCCTGTCGGCCGAAAACGGGGGCGGGGATCGCCGCATGCCGTTGAGCCGGGTGGAGCAGGACGCCTCGACCTACAGCCGTGCGACCCTGGGCTGGCGCGGCGCCAAGGGCGGCCTGTCCTTCAGCGCCGGAGCCTTGAGCGAAAGACTGGGGCCCCTGGGCGCCTATATGCCCGGCGGGTCGGACTTCGCCCTGCCGTCGCAGACGCGCTTCTACGCGCTAGGCGGCGACTGGGCGCTGCGGCCGAACCTGCGGCTGATCGGCGAGGCGGGACTGGGCTCCACGCGCGTCGAGGGGCGGTTCCTGTCGATGGATCAGGCGGCGATCAGCTCCAACTGGCGGCTGGGACTGCTCAGCGGCTGTTCGACCCTCTGCGACAGTTTCAGCCTGACACTGTCGCAGCCGTTGCGGATCGAGCGCGGGACATTCGCCGCCTGGCTGGCGGATGTGCCGATCGACTATTTCGATCCCCTGACCTATTCGCGCCGCACCTTCTCGGCCACGCCCAGCGGGCGGCAGCTGGACCTGATCCTGGGCGGCGAGCGTCGTCTGTGGGACGGGTCCAGCGTCACCCTGCAGGCCGTGGCCAGCCGCGAACCCAGCCATGTGACGGATGCGCCGCCCGCCTACGCCCTGATCGGGGCCTGGCGGCGTCAGTTCTGAGCGCCGCCAGCCCGATTCGGAGCGGCGCTCAGGCCTTGCTGTCGAACGCCTGGCCGCCAAGGGTCTGGCCGTCAGCGGCGGATTGCGCCCCGTAGGGATTGGCGGCCTGGGCGCCCGCGCCCTTGGCGGCGACCACCACCATGGCGGGGCGGATGGTGCGGCCGAACAGTTCGAAGCCCGACTGCATGGTCTGGATCACCGCCCCGCCCGGCACGGTGTCGGAGGGCTGCTCCATCATGGCCTGGTGCAGATGCGGGTTGAACGCCTCGCCCGCCTCGGGCTTGACCAGCTTCAGCCCGTTGGTGTCGAACGCCTGAAGCAGGGCCTTCTGGGTCATTTCCAGACCCGTCACCAGGCCAGCGGTGGCGCCTTCTGCGTCCTTGGGCGCGGCCATCAGGGCGCGTTCCAGATTGTCGGCCACGCCCAGCAGGTCCTTGGCGAAGCGCTGGATGGCGAAGGCGCGGGCGTCGTTCTGCTGGGTTTCGGCGCGGCGTTTGAGATTCTCCATCTCGGCGGCGACGCGCAGGGCCCGGTCCTTCCATTCGTCGCGTTCGGCGATGACGGCGTCCAGCGGGGCCAGGTCGTCGCCCCCGTCCTTGGCAGGATGGGCGTTCAGCCCATGGTCGGCGTCGGTCTCGGCCGCCTCTGCAGCCTGGGTTTCGGCGGTGTCGTTCAGGGGTTTGTCGCTCACGTTTCTTTCCCGTCCAGCATTCGGCCCAGCACCCGGGCGGTATAGTCCACCAACGGAATGACACGGGCGTAGTTCAGTCGCGCGGGGCCGATGACGCCGATGGCGCCCAGGACCCGCTGTCGGCCGCTCATATAGGGCGCCGCGATCACGGCGGAACCCGAAAGTGAAAACAACCGTGTTTCGGCGCCGATGAAGATGCGGACACCTTGCGCCGCATCGACCCCGTCCAGGAGGCCGATCAGCTGCTCCTTCTGCTCCAGGTCGTCGAACAGGACGCGGACCCGTTCCAGGTCGGCCAGGCCGTCGCGGTCCTGCAGCAGATTGGCGCGGCCCCGCACGATCAGGGCGCGTTCCCGGTCGGGGCCGCCCGACCAGGCGGCGAAACCGTCCTCGATCAGGCGGGCGGCGGTCTGGTCCAGCTCGCGCCGGGCGACCTCCAGCTCCTGGGCCATCTCGCGCCGCGCCTCGGCCAAGGGCCGGCCGCGCAGACGGGCGTTCAGGAAGTTGGACGCCTCCTGCAGGGTCGAAGGGGTGACGCCCGCCGACAGGCGCATGATCCGGTTCTCGACCGTGCCGTCGTCGGCGACCAAGACGGCCAGGGCCTGATCGCCGCCCAGGGCCACGAACTCCACATGTTTGACCCCGGCGTCGCGCACCGGACTGGAGACGACGCCGGCCCCCCCGGCCAGGCCCGACAACAGGTTGGACGCCTCGTCCAGGGCCGCCTCGAAACTCCCGCCCCGGCCGGCTAGTCGCCCGTCGATCTCGCGCCGTTCCTCGGCCGTCAGGTCGCCGATCTCCAACAGGCCGTCGACGAACAGACGCAGGCCCGCATGGGTCGGGATACGCCCGGCCGAGGTGTGGGGCGCAATCAGAAGGCCGGCCAGGGTCAGGTCCTGCATGGTGTTGCGGATGGAGGCCGGCGACAGGGCCACCCCGCCCAGGGACAGGGTGCGCGACCCGACCGGCTCGCCCGTCTCCAGATAGGTCTCGACGATGCGCCGGAAGATGTCGCGCGCGCGCGCATCCAGCCCCGCCAGCCCGGTCAGGGACGACAGGCCGTCGAACGGCGGCGGTTTGGGGGCATACAGGCTCACGCTTTCAGGATAAGCAGCGCCGCTGCGGCTTCCAAGGCCCCTGATGCCTCGGGTCCGGCCGCCAAGGGACCATGCTCATGCGCCACTCGCAACGCACCGACGACCAGATGCGCCTCGTCACCATCGAAACGGGGGTCAACCGCTACGCCGAAGGCTCGTGCCTGATCGGCTTCGGCAACACCAAGGTCCTGGTGACGGCCTCGGTCGAGGAGAGCATTCCCGGCTGGATGCGCGGCAAGGGCCAGGGCTGGGTCACGGCCGAATACGGCATGCTGCCCCGCGCGACCCACACGCGCGGCCGGCGCGAAGCCGCGGCCGGAAAACAGACGGGCCGCACCCAGGAGATTCAGCGGCTGATCGGCCGGTCCCTGCGCGCTGTGGTCGATCTTAAGGCGCTGGGCGAGCGTCAGGTGGTGCTGGACTGCGACGTCATCCAGGCCGATGGCGGCACGCGCACCGCCGCCATCACGGGCGCCTGGGTCGCCCTGGCCTCGGCCCTGACCTATCTGCGCGACGAAGGCGTGCTGAAGGTCGATCCCATCCTGGACCAGGTAGCGGCCGTGTCGTGCGGCGTCTGCGACGGGGTTCCGGTGCTGGACCTGGATTACGAGGAAGACTCCCAGGCCGAGGCGGATTCGAACTTCGTCCTGACCGGCGCGGGCCAGATCGTCGAGATTCAGGCGACCGGCGAAAAGCGCGGCTTCACCCGTGCCGAATTCGACCGGCTGTTCGCCCTGGCCGAGGTAGGCTGCGCCGAACTGTTCGCCCTGCAGAAGGCGGCGCTGGCGGCGGTGAAGCGATAGGGGGTTTCGCCTCCGCTCAGGGCCGGGCATGGTCGCCGGACTGGTCCTGACCGGAGACAAGCCCGTGCGCCTCACCCCCTCGATCCTGACCCTGTGGATTCCTCTGGCCGCCTGCGTCCTGCTCGTGACCGGCTGTCACAGGACCGGCCCGGCCGATCCGGGCGGCTCGGCCCCTGGCGCCCCTCCGACCGACGTGATCGACGCCGTGCCCCTGGCGCCTGAGGAGACGCCCAGCCCGGCGCCTCGGCCTCGGCCTCGGCCTTCGACGCCCGCGCCCGAACAGCCCAAGCCCGCCGAGACCCCGTCCGAGGAGCCGCAGGCCACGATCCCGGAAGGCCCGGACATGGCGCCTGTTCGCGTGCCGGTCAGCGAGGTCGCCTGCCGCGACGCCATCGGCGCCAGCGCGGCCGCCCGCCTGGTCGAACGCTGCATCCAGGTCAGCCCGGCGACCCGCCCGCCCTGCAACGCCGCCAATCCGTGCGCCCTGATTCAGAACGAGATCGATCGCTCCTGCAGACTGTCGGCCCGCGACGGCGCTCCGCCCGCCGCCTGCAAATCCTGAACCCACCGCTCGGGGTGCGAACGGCGGCGCGGACCCCGAGAAGGTTTTTTGGGCAAGCGACGGCGCGCCGCCGGCGGCCGATACGGTCCGAGGATCAGGTCTGCACCGAATCTGCGCCAGGCCTGCGCTGACAATCCCTGGGCGGCGCAACCGAACTCGACGGTCTTGGCGCAAGTCCTTCCCGACAGGGAGGCTCGTTCTGGTTCAGGACCGGGCTCGGCCTCGTCTTGGACGGTTGCGAAGGCGCAGATGGAGGATGTGACCGCGCCGATGCGTCAAGGGGGCGTAAGGGGCGCCGAAAGGCGTGGCCGCGGCGAGGATGGAGACAGCGAGAATGAAGCGAGCGATTTTTGCGGCGGCGGCCGTTCTGCTGGGCGTCTCAGGCCCGGCCCTGGCGCGGCAAGACCCGCCTGCCGCATCGACGCCCGTTCGAACGGCGCAAGCGGCGGAGCGCGTGACCTTCCGCAGCATGGATGAACCGCGCACTGAACTGGTCGGCTATCTTTTCAGGCCCGCGGGCGGGGCGTCGCGGGACGGGGCGCCCGCTGTGGTTCTGATGCACGGTCGAGGCGGGGTCTATTCGTCTCAGGCGAACGGCGTCTATGCAGCCTCCACCCTGACCCGGCGCCTGAGGTTTTGGGCCGAATACTGGACCGAGCGCGGCTTCTATGTCCTGATCGTCGACAGTTTCGGGCCGCGCGGCTATCCTACGGGCTTCGCCGCCGGAACCTATTCCACGCGGCCGCCCGAGGTGAACGAGGTGACGATCCGGCCGCTGGACGCCTATGGAGCGATGCGGTTCCTGCGGAGTTTGGACGGCGTGGCCGACGACCGCATCGGTCTGATGGGCTTCTCCAATGGCGCCAGCGCGACCCTGGCCGCCCTGGCCGACGACAAACCGGGCGACATGAGGCGCCTTGGCTTTCGGGCCGGCGTCGCCCTGTATCCCGGATGCGGCCTGCAGAACCGTTTCGCCCGAGGATACAGGCCCTATGCGCCGGTTCAGGTCTTCGTCGGCACGGCCGACGAAGAGGTGTCGCCCGAAAGCTGTCGACGGCTGGTCGATCGGGCGCGCGCAGCGGGCGAGCCGGTCGAACTGACCGTCTATGAGGGCGCCGTCCATGGCTTCGATGACCCCAGCCGAAGCCGCCAGGCCGTCCCGGCCAACGCCGCCGCCACGGCAGACGTGCGCCGCAGGGTGGGGGCCTTCTTCGAGGCGCAGCTGGCGCCGCGCTGATCCCCACGCTGCGTTCCAAGGGCGAGGCTGGGCCTCGGGTCCTCAGCCCGCCGTCTTCACCGCGGCGGCGACTTCGGCGACCACGCGCTTGACCAGGGCTTCGTCGTCGCCT
Organism: Brevundimonas sp. SORGH_AS_0993; assembly: GCF_030818545.1. Classification (NCBI taxonomy): domain Bacteria; kingdom Pseudomonadati; phylum Pseudomonadota; class Alphaproteobacteria; order Caulobacterales; family Caulobacteraceae; genus Brevundimonas; species Brevundimonas sp. SORGH_AS_0993. The sequence goes on along the minus strand of NZ_JAUTAH010000001.1, from coordinate 2,042,561 downwards.
TCGGCCATGACGCGGATCAGCTTTTCGGTGCCCGAGGGGCGGACCAGAAGCCGGCCCTGACCGTTCAGGGCGGCCTCGGCCTCGGCGATGGCGGCCTTGACCTTTTCGGTCTCCAGCGGCCTTTCGGCGGTGAAGCGGACGTTTTCCAGCTTTTGCGGCACGGGATCGAACTGGCGGGCCAGGACGCTCATCGGCCGGCCGGATTCGACCAGGACGGCCAGGACCTGGAGCGCCGCCATCAGGCCGTCGCCGGTCGTGGCGTGGTCGTGCAGGATGATGTGGCCCGACTGTTCGCCGCCGATGTTGAAGCCGCCTTCGCGCATTCGCTCCATCACATAGCGGTCGCCGACCTTGGTGCGCTCCAGCGTCAGGCCCTCGGCCTTCAGGCGGCGTTCCAGCCCCAGGTTGGACATGACGGTGGCGACCACGCCGCCGCCGGTCAGCAGGCCGCGCCGCGCCCAGTCCAGCCCGACCAGGGCCATGATCTGGTCGCCATCCACCACCTGGCCCTTCTCGTCGCAGACGATCAGGCGGTCGGCGTCGCCGTCTAGGGCGATGCCGATGTCGGCGCGGTAGCGTTTGACCGCCTCCGCCAGGGTCTCGGGGTGGGTCGAGCCGCAGTCGGCGTTGATGTTGGTCCCGTTCGGCTCCACCCCCACGGGGAAGACCTCGGCCCCCAGTTCATAGAGGGTGGTGGGGGCGACCTTGTAGCCAGCGCCGTTGGCGCAATCGACGGCGATGCGCAGCCCCTGCAGCGTCAGACGCTTGGGGAAGGCCTGTTTGGCGATCTCGATGTAGCGGGCCTGGGCGTCGTCGATGCGCTTGACCCGGCCCAGACGGTTGGAGGCCGCCAGGCCCTTGCCCAGGTCGTCGTCCATCATGGCCTCGATCTTCAGCTCGATCTCGTCCGACAGCTTGTAGCCGTCGGGGCCGAACAGCTTGATGCCGTTGTCGGCGTAGTCGTTGTGCGAGGCCGAGATCATGACGCCCAGATCGGCGCGCATGGACCGGGTCAGCATCGCAACGCCCGGCGTCGGCACGGGGCCGAAGGTGCGCACGTCCATCCCCACCGAGGCGAAGCCCGAGACCAGGGCCGGCTCGATCATATAGCCGGACAGTCGGGTGTCCTTGCCGATCACCACCAGATGTCGGCGGTCGTCGCCGGTGTTGAACAGACGGCCGGCGGCCAGACCGACCCGCAGGGCCACCTCGGCCGTCATCGGATGGCTGTTGGCGCGCCCGCGAATGCCGTCGGTGCCGAAATATTTTCTGTCGCCCAAGGCCGATCCTTGTGTGTCGGGTAACGATCCGAAACCCCATTTTTGATGCGGGCCGCCCAAAGATTGCCTAGACGGCCGCTCAAGGGGCTCCATCGCGTGGATTAGTCCCAGACGGCCGCCAGTGCAAAGCGGTCCTTTATTCTTTCGGAGCGTGCGGCATGTGCGGCATTATCGGCGTCACGGGAAACGGTCCCGTCGTTCCTCGTCTGATCGACAGTCTGAAGCGGCTGGAATACCGGGGCTACGACTCCGCCGGTGTCGCGGTCATGACCGATGACGGGGTCGAGCGCCGACGCGCCAAGGGCAAGATCCGCAATCTGGAGGCTGAACTCGCCGAGGCCCCGCTGAAGGGGACGGTCGGCATCGGCCATACGCGCTGGGCCACTCACGGCGCCCCCACCACCGCCAACGCCCACCCGCACAAGGCCGGGTGCGTCACCCTGGTCCACAACGGCATCATCGAGAATTTCGCCGAGCTGAAGGCCGAGCTGGCGGCCGAGGGCCATGTCTACGAGAGCCAGACCGACACTGAGGTCATCGCTCACCTGCTGGACGCCGAACTGAAGACGGGCAGGCCGCCGCTGGAGGCCTTCAAGGCCACCCTGGATAGGCTGACGGGCGCCTATGCGCTGGCGGTGCTGATCGACGGCGAGGACGACCTGATCCTGGGCGCGCGGCGCGGCAGCCCCCTGGTCGTCGGCTGGGGCGAGGACGAGATGTATCTGGGCTCCGACGCCTTGGCGGTCGGCCCGTTCACGCAGAAGATCTCCTATCTGGGAAGAGGGCGACTATGTCGCCGTGACCCATCGCGGCGCCCGGATGTTCGACAGCGCCGGCCAGTCGGTCGAGCGTGCGGTAGTCCAGGTCTCGGCCTCCTCGGCCCTGGTCGAGAAGGGCGAATATCGCCACTTCATGGAAAAGGAGATTCACGAACAGCCCGACAGCGTCCAGCACACCCTTTCGGAATATCTGGACCTGGTGACGGGCAAGGCCAAGCCGCAGGGCGTGGATTTCGCCGCCGTGGACCGCATCCAGATCGTCGCCTGCGGCACCGCCTTCTACGCCGGTCAGATCGGCCGCTACGCCTTCGAGAAGCTGGCGGGCCTGCCCTGCGACGTCGAGATCGCGTCGGAATTCCGCTACCGTTCCCCCGCCGTGTCGCCGCGCACAGTGGCGGTCGCCGTCAGCCAGTCGGGCGAAACGGCCGACACCTTGGCCAGCCTGACATGGTGCAAGGCGCAAGGGTTGCAGACGGCGGCGGTGGTCAACGTCCATTCCTCGTCCATGGCGCGCGAGGCGGCGGTGCTGTGGCCCACCCACGCCGGACCCGAGATCGGCGTCGCCTCGACCAAAGCCTTCACCGCCCAGGTCGCCGCCCTTCTGGCCCTGGCCGTGACGGCCGGCGTGGCGCGCGGCCGGATCGGCGCCGCTCAGGAAGCCGAACTGGTCAAGGCCCTGTTCGAAAGCCCCCGCCTGATCGCCGAGGCCCTGACCATGGGCGACAGCATCCGCGCCGTGGTTCAGGACCTGTCCAAGGCCGACGACGTGCTGTTCCTGGGCCGGGGCGCCATGTTCCCCCTGGCCATGGAGGGCGCGCTGAAGCTGAAGGAGATCAGCTATATCCACGCCGAAGGCTATGCCGCCGGAGAGCTGAAACACGGTCCCATCGCCCTGATCGACGAGGCGACCCCGACCATCGCCCTGGCCCCCCTGGACGACGTGTTCGAAAAGACCGCCTCGAACCTGCAGGAGGTCGCCGCGCGCGGCGGTCCGGTCATCATGATCGCGCCGCAGTCCGCGCCCGATCCGCACGGCGCCGGCATCAGCCGCGTCGACGCCCCCGACTGCCACCCCCTGATCGCGCCCCTGATCTATGCGGTGCCGGTGCAGTTGCTGGCCTATTATACAGCCGTCCAGAAGGGCACGGACGTCGACCAGCCCCGCAACCTGGCCAAGTCCGTCACGGTGGAGTGACGGACCGCTCTATGATGCGGCGCAGGATATCGGGATCGACGATCTCGATCGCGCCGCGTCGCAGGCGGATCGCACGGGCGTCGCTGAGGGCGTTGCAGGCGCTCGATACGCTGGCCCGGCGCACTTGCATCAGATCGGCCAGATCGCTCTGACGCAGCCCCAGAACATCGCCGCCGCCCAGGTCGTGCATGTTCAGGATCAGGGCGGCTAGGCGATGTTCGACCTTCAGCCCGGCGTGACGCGCCAGTTCGGCCTCCAGCGCCGCATTCCGACGTCGGAGGTCCGCCAGGCCGGTGTCGATCAGGGTTCCCTTGTCGATCTTATCGATCAGCCGCCTGGCGGACACGGTCAGGAACCGACCAAGCGTCAGCCAGATCGCGGTCTCGGCCTGGCCCGGATGCAGGACGGCGTCGAAGTTGATCAACTCGTCCTGTCCCGCGAGGCCTTGAGACAGAATCTGATGCGGCCCCAACCGCGCGGCGACGCCGCCCAGGATGAACGTGACCTGCGGCTCTCCGCGGGGGTCTTCGGGCAGCGTCCGGGCGCCGGGCAGGGCTAGGCGCATGTCGCCTTCATCTATCCCCTGGACAGCCAGCATCGACAGCAGCGAAGGCAGTAGGAGGGAAGTCGGCATGGAGCGTCTAGACCGCGCTCCGCCGCAACCTGCGATAACATGGGTTAAGCGTTCAGACCGGCTCGCTCTGAAGGCGCAGATAGGTGGGGTCGAACTCGGCGATCTCGGCCAGGCGGCGCCAGTCCAGAATCTCGACCCGGCCGCCCGACCATTGAACCACCCCTTCGGCCCGCAATTCCGAGATCAGCCGGCTGACATGAACGGTGGACAGACCCAGGGCGTCGCCCAGAACGCTCTGGGTCAGGGGCAGTTCGAAGCCGAGGCCGCCGGTCTGACCCACCGCCTGAAGGCGTAGATAGAGTTCGCAGACCAGGTGGGCGAGGTGGCCCAGGCCGCTACGACGTCCCATGGCCACCAGCCATTGCCGATGGATGGCGGCGTCGATGATGGTGTCGAGCCACAACAGGCGCGCCAGGTGTGGATGGCGCTCGGTGATGTCGATCAAACGGGTGTGCGGCGCGTCGGCCACCACGCACTCGGTCAGGGTGACGACCCCATGATCCATCTGCTTCATCAGCAGACTGTGCAGGTCGATGAAGTCGCCCGAGACGTTGATCTCGGTGATCTGGCGCGACCCGTCCTCCAGGCTGGAGTATCGTGCGGAGAAGCCGGAAATCAGCAGAGTACTGGCCGACGGCCGGGTGTGTTCGCGCACGATGTCGGCGCCGACAGCCACGGATCGCGGCGGTTCCAGCGCCTTTTTCAGGGCGACGATCTCGTCATCCGAAAGCCGATCGCGCCGACTCAGCTTGTCGACCAGGGTCTGGATTCGAGGCGCGGATCGGGTCTTGGTCATCGCGGCGTTTCCGACCCGGTCCAGTACTCTGGCGGGCTGTCGGACGCGGCCGCCGTAATGCTGACCACCGTCCCACCGGCGTCGTCGGTCACGACAACGCTGAATCGCCGTGTCGTCCAGAAGGCCGCGCCGCGATAGCGCAGGATTTCGCCCAGGACCGCGACCGCCTCCTCCCGCGCCGCCTCGACCCCGCGCAATTCCTCGCCCTGGTCGTCCCGGACGATCTCGCCGTTCTGGGTATGGAAAAAATAGCGGGGCAATCCATCCTCCGACCGTGTGGCGGGAGAAGCGGTCTGAACCCCGAATGGTTCAGCGGGCCGGCGCCTTAAGTGTCAGATTTCCTGATTGAAGGCGCCGATCTCGGGGTAGGCGGCCAGACGCGGCTTTATCTCCTTGCGGAACAGGTCGCGCATGTCGTCTTCGGAACGCATGCTTTCGACCACCACGACCAGTTCCGGCTTGTTGGACGAGGCGCGGACCAGGACCCATGAGCCGTCTTCCAGGTGCACGCGAACGCCGTTGACGGTGATGGCCTCGACGATCCTGCGGCCCAGGATCTCGCCACCCGCGTCGGCCAGGTCGGAATAGTCCTTCACGATCCGCTCCAGCACCCCGTATTTCAGCTCGTCGTCGCAGTGAGGCGACATGGTCAGGCTGGTCCAGGCGTCGGGCAGGGCGGACTTCAGTTCCGAGAGTTTTTTGCCGGGATTACGATCCAGCATGGCCAGAACGGCGCCCGCCGCGACCAGGCCGTCATCGTAGCCGTGGCCCAGGTCGCCGGCCATGAAGAAGTGACCCGACTTCTCGAACCCGGCCAGGGCGCCCAGTTCGGCGGTCTTGCGCTTGATGTAGGAGTGGCCCGTCTTCCAATAGACAACCTCGGCACCGTTGGCCTTCAGCACTTCGTCGGTCTTATAGAGGCCCGTCGACTTCACATCGACGACGAAGGTGCTGTTCGGATGGACCTTGGACAGGTCGCGGGCCAGCATCAGACCGATCTTGTCGGCGAAGATTTCATCGCCCGTGTCGTCCACCACGCCGCAGCGGTCGCCGTCGCCGTCGAAGCCCAGGGCCAGGTCGGCGCCTGTGTCCTTCACCCGCTGCGCCATCTGCACCAGCATGGCGTGATCCTCGGGGTTCGGATTGTATTTGGGGAAGGTGTAGTCGAGGTCGGTGTCCATCTCGATCACCTCGACGCCCATCCGCCGCAGTGCGTCGGGGGCGAAGGCGCCGGCGGTGCCGTTGCCGCAAGCGCAGACCACCTTCAGCGGGCGCTTGATCTGAACCTTGGACGCCACATCGGCGACATAGGTTTCTCGGAAGTCATCGACCCGCACCAGCTTGCCATTCGGCCGGGCCACGCCCTCGCCGTTCAGTACGATCTCCTTCAACCGGCCCATCTCGTCGGGACCGAAGGTCAGGGGCTTGTTCGCCCCCATCTTGACGCCGGTCCAACCGTTCTCGTTGTGGCTGGCCGTCACCATGGCGACGCAGGGGGCGTCCAGTTCGAACTGACCGAAATAGGCCATGGGTGACAGGGCCAGACCCACGTCCAGAACCTCCATTCCGCCTTCCAGCAGCCCGAGGATCAGGGCCTGTTTGACGCTGAGGCTATAGCCGCGGAAGTCGTGGCCGACGACGATCTTCGGCTGGACGCCGATCTCGTGGACGTAGGTCGCCAGCCCGAGACCCAGCGCCTGAATCCCCAGAAGGTTGATCTCCTTCTCCAGCACCCAGCGCGCGTCGTATTCGCGAAAGCCGGTCGGCTTGACCAAGGCCTGAGTTTCGTAAGCCGCCGTGTTCGGCTTCAGGTCCTGATGGGGTTTCATCATGGCTTGTCCTAGGGGGGAGGCTCGACGGGCCGGTCGATCAGGCGGCGGCCCGTTTGCGAATACGGGCGATGCGCCGCAGGCGACGCCAGAAGCGGCCGCGCTCGGGTTCGGGATAGGGTTGCAGGTTTTCGACGAACTGCTCGGCCGAGGCGCGCCAGCTGAACTTCTCCGCATAGGCGCGCACCGCCTTTCGATCGAGATCGAGGCAGGCCAGGCAGGCGGTCTTCAGGTCCTTGTCGATCGCCCCGGCGCCCGATCCCGGGATGATGTCGATGGGGCCATGCGCCGGATAGGCGGCGACCGGCGTGCCGGTGGCCATGGCCTCAAGGATCACCAGGCCGAAGGTGTCGGTCCAACTGGGGAAGACGAACACATCGGCGTCGCGGAAACAGCGGGCCAGTTCGTCGCCGAACCGGGCGCCCAGGAACTTGGCTTCGGGATATTTCTCCTGCAGCTCGGCGCGAGCGGGGCCGTCGCCGACCACGATCTTGGTGCCGGGCAGGTCCAGCTGAAGAAAGGATTCGATGTTCTTCTCGACCGCCACCCGGCCGACGTTCAGGAAGAAAGGGCGGGGCCAGTCTTTTCCGCCCAGTTCGTCGTAGATGCGGTCCAGATCGGGGTTGAACACATCGGTGTCCACGCCGCGCGACCAGGGGGAAACGTTCTTGAATCCATGCTCGACCAGTTCGTCGCGCAGGGTCGGCGTCGCCACCATCAGCCGGCCCGACGGCTTGTGGAACCATTTCATATAGGCGTAGCCGACCTGGACCGGGATCGGGAACCGCGCCGAGACATATTCGGGGAATTTGGTGTGATAGCTGGTCGTGAACGGCAGCTTCCATTCCACGCAGATGCGGCGCGTGGCGATGCCGATGGGGCCTTCGGTCGCGACATGAACCGCCTCTGGCTCGAAGGCGCGCAGCATCTCGCGGATCTCTTCCTCCGCCCCCAGCGCCAACCGGATCTCCGGATAGGTGGGGCAGGGGATGGTCTTGAACAGGCTGGGTTCGATGACTTCGACCTCATGACCCATGGCGCGGCACTCCGCGACCGTGCGGGTCAGGGTGCGGACGACGCCGTTGACCTGAGGTTCCCAGGCGTCGGTGGCCAGAACGATGCGCATTGAGGCGGGCGGACCCTGAGCCGTTGAGTAAGGGCGGAACTTCTAGACGGTTCGCATGACGAAGGCGAGACGGTCATACAATGGACCGCCTAAGCCGTTGGATGACCAATTAGACCAGTCGAAGGCTTTCAACGTTCGCCATGCCCACCGCCGTCGCTGTCGCCAGCAACTGGCCGTGCGCCGCCATGATGTGGTAAAATGAGCTGGCCGGGGCGGGCTCGTCGATGAAGTCGTCGTTCTCCAACAGCTTGTCGCGCCACAGCCCTTGCGGCGTGAGATACCGCCATACCGCCCTCTGTGCTCTGGCGGCTTGGTCCAGGCACTCGATGCGTTTTGAGCCGTCGCTGAGTTCGGCGAGAATCAGGGAGGCCTTCAGCCACTCCGTCTGGGGCCATAGTCTGGCCCGACCGCTTCGCACGCCGCCATCGATATTCATGGCGTCGACGGCGATTCCGCGCTTCAGATCCACTCCGCGCCCTCCGTTCTCATAAAGTCGCCAAGCATCCTTCATCGCAGCGGCGTCACCGCGACGCCGGCCGTATCGCGCGATAAGCCACGCCCATTCGAACTGGTGTCCTGGCTCGATCAGGCGACCATCCTCTCCGGCCGCCGGCGACCAGTCGGATTGGAAGAATTCTCTCAGAGCGCCGGTTTCGACGTCCATGAACCGGCTTCGCGCCAAGCCGACGATGCGGTCCGCCAGTTCGGACCAAGCCTTGTCGCCGCCGATCTCTTCCCACGCCAGAGCGGCTTCCAGCAGGTGCATATGGGCGTTCGACTGATAGGGGTGACGACCATTCTCCTTAATGCCGCCTTCAGCGTCAGCCGACTTGATCAGAAGATCGCGAACGGCTGCGGCCTTGGATTGCAACGCATAGTCAGCCGTCGCGCTGGATGCGCACGCGAGCGCGAACATCAGAAACGCCTGGTCATAGACCATGGCCGTTTCATCGATTGGCGACCCATCCGGGGCCACGACGGTGCGCATCTGGCCGTCTGGACGAAGATAGTTGGCGGCGAGGCTTTCCAGGCCAGCGTCGACAGTGGCGCGCCATGGCCCTCGCCATCCCTGCCGTCCCGCTTCGGCATAGACCTGCAGTTGGCGGGCCTGAACACGGGCGCGACGGGCGGTTGCGACGTGCCGGCCGTCAAGAGCCAGGACTTCCTCGAAGCTGCCGTTGCGATCCTGGCCCAGGCTTGCCCAAACAGGCAACGCCGCCTGTCTCAGCCAGGTCGTCAGCCGAAGGGCGCCGTCGTTCAAGGTCTCCAGAGGCTCGGCCTTGGGGAAGTCGAGGTGTTGAGGCGACAGCCTCCGCAGGCGCTCGACCACCTTTTTGACGTCCTGGCTCTTTTTCAGGTCGGTAACGAGGACGGCGTCACGCTCAACGATGATGCCGACATCGCGCAACCCAATGGCGGCGACCATGACGCCGTCGCAGGCGCGCACCAGGCAGCCTTCCGAATCCTCCAGCACGTGCAATCCGACATCGCCTTCGCCCGATGCGTGAACCGAGTCCCATGCGCCAAGGTCGGACCAGGCGAACTGGACAGGCAGAACTGAAGCCCGACTGGTCTTCTCCATAACCGCGTAGTCGATCGAAATCTTCGGGGCCGCCAAAAAGCCGGACCCGAGAGTCAGGCAGTCGCCATCGACATCGGCCTGGCCAAGCCCGTTGCGAACCGCTGTGTTCACCGCTGCGGCCCGTCGTTGAATCTCCTCCACGAGGACGTCGGCGCGGACGATGAAATTGCCGCTGTTCCAAAGATAGCCGTCGGCGATGTAGCGTCGTGCAGTTTCGGTGTCCGGCTTTTCGACAAACGCCGAGACTTCGGACAGCCCAGGACCGGACGGGGCGATATAGCCATAGGCCGACGAGGGCTCGGTCGGAACGACGCCCAGCGTGACGATACGCCCTTCGCTGGCTGCGGCTGCGGCCGTGACAACCGCTTTTCGGAAGGCTTCGTCGTCGGGAATATGGTGGTCGGAGGCGACGAACAGATTGACCGCGTCCTGAGAGCGATCCGCCGTCCAAAGCGCGGCTGCGGCCATGGCGGCCGATGAATCGCGCCCTTCCGGCTCAAGCAAAATCACCGCCGATACGCCGATCTCGTCGAGTTGGTCTTGAATAGCGGCCCTGTGGCCGATGCCGCCAACCACAACCAATTGGCCTTTCTGAGCCAAGGCGGCGACGCGGCTCACCGTCTCCTGGAACAACGAGCGATTGCCGGCCAACGGAATAAATTGTTTCGGAAGGGACGGCCTGGACGCAGGCCAAAGACGCGTTCCGGAGCCGCCGCACATGATGACGGGATAGATGGTGGCCATTTATCAACGCTATGAGCTTTCAGTCTGACCGGTATCTTAGGTCGGGAGCTTGGCGGCGTCATCCTATTTCGCCCATCCAAAGTTGTAGACCGATCAAATGCTGTTCGCTCTACGCATTGACGCGGCGGCTAGAGCGGCAACACCGTCGTCGATTTGACCTCTTCCAACACCGCATAGGTCCGCGTCTCCCGCACCCCGGGCATGCGCACCAACACGTCGCCCAAGAAGGCGCGATAGGCGTCCATGTCGCCGACGCGGGCCTTGATCAGGTAGTCGAAGCCGCCGGCGACCATGTGGCACTCCAGCACCTCCGGCTGACTGCGGACGGCGGCGGCGAAGGCTTCGAAGACGTCGCCGGTGGTGCGGTCCAGCAGGACTTCGACGAAGATCAGCAGGTCTCGACCAACCTGAGCCGGGTCGATCATGGCGGCGTACCCGGTGATGACCTTCTTGTCGCGCAGGCGGCGCACCCGTTCGAAACAGGCGGCGGGCGACAGATTGCAGCGCCGGGCCAGTTCGGCGTTGGAGATGCGGGCGTCGGTTTGCAGCACCCGCAGGATGCGGCGATCCACGGCGTCGATATCGATCATCGGAAAAGCGCCCTTGAATGCGAATGATCTTCGGCTTGATGATCTATCATACGAAGCACTTTCAATGAACTCCGACATATAGGAGATGAATCCACAGGATTTGTCCGCCATGACCGCTTCAGCCTTCACGCCTTCGAGCCTGGCCGCCTGGGACGGGCTGGACCACGACAAGTTCCGCGACGAGCGCGCGGCCGTCGCCGCCAACCTGGCCCGCATCCCCCTGAATGCGGACGAACGTCGCGCCGTCGTCGCCGAGGCTACGGCCCTGGTCGAGCACGCGCGCCGCAGCCAGAAGAAACAGGGAGTGGTCGAAAGCTTCCTGCAGCAGTTCAGCCTGGGCACCCGCGAGGGTCTGGCCCTCATGTGTCTGGCCGAGGCCCTGCTGCGCGTGCCGGACGAGGAGACGCGCGACCGCCTGATCGCCGAAAAGATCGGCTCGGCCGACTGGGCGGCACACCTCGGCCAGTCCGACAGCCTGTTCGTCAACGCCTCGACCTGGGGCCTGATGCTGACCGGCAAGCTGGTCGATGTGGACGAGGAGGCGCGCACCGACCTGTCCGGCTTCCTGAAACGGATCGCGGGCCGGATCGGCGAGCCGGTCATCCGTCAGGCCGTGGCCACCGCCGTCAAGATCATGGGCGAGCAGTTCGTCGTGGGCCGCACCATTCAGGCGGCGCTGAAGCGGTCGAACAAGGAAGGCTGGCTGTGCAGTTTCGACATGCTGGGCGAAGGCGCCCGGACCATGGCCGACGCGGATCGCTACGAAACCATCTACGCCGACGCCATCGAGGCGGTGGGCAAGACCTCAAAGGGCCAGGGGCCGGAGCACGGCCACGGCGTGTCGGTGAAGCTGTCGGCCCTGTCGCCCCGTTATGAGGCGACGCACGAGGACGATGTGTGGGCGACCCTCTATCCACGCATCCTGCGCCTGGCCCAGATCGCCGCCAAATATGACATCAACTATACGATCGACGCCGAGGAGGCGGACCGTCTGGCCCTGTCGCTGAAGCTGCTGGCCCGACTGGCGCATGAGCCGTCGCTGGGTGGCTGGACCGGCCTGGGTCTGGCGGTTCAGGCCTATCAGAAGCGGGGTCTGGAGACGATCCAGCGGGTCGCCGACCTGGCCCGCCGTTCGGGCCGTCGCCTGATGGTGCGTCTGGTCAAGGGCGCCTATTGGGACACCGAGATCAAGCGCGCCCAGGTCTTCGGCCGCACCGACTATCCGGTCTTCACCACCAAGGCGGCGACCGATCTGAACTATCTGGTCTGCGCCAAGGCGATGATCGAGGCCGCGCCGGCGATCTACAGCCAGTTCGCCAGCCACAACGCCCACACCCTGGCCGCCGTGCGCCGCATGGCGCGCGATCGTGGCGTCACGGTCGAGCATCAGCGCCTGCACGGCATGGGCGAGGCGCTGTATGACGCCGCCATCGACAAATGGTCCGACGAGACGGTGATCGTACGCGCCTATGCGCCTGTCGGGGGCCACGAAGAACTGCTGCCCTATCTGGTGCGGCGCCTCCTGGAAAACGGCGCCAACTCCTCCTTCGTCCACGCCTTGCTGGACGAGCGTGTGCCCGCCTCGGCCGTCGCGGCCGATCCCATCTCCCTGGTCGAGCAGGCGCCCGACCGTCACCCCAAGATTCCGGTTCCGAAAAACATGTACGGCGATCGTCAGAACTCCCTCGGCCGCGACTACAGCCAGGCCGCAGACCGTGAAGCCCACGCTAAGGCGCTGCAGTTGGTTGATCGCGAAAAGCTGACCTCCGGTCCTCTGATCGGCGGACGCCTGCGCGCCGGGATCAACGCCCAGGATGTGACCAATCCGTTCGATCGCACTCAGGTGCTGGGCCATGTGTCGGAAGCGACCGAAGCCGACATCGACGCCGCTGTTGAAGCCGCCGCCAACGCCCAGGTCTCCTGGGACCGTCAGGGCGGCGCCAAACGCGCCGTGATCCTGCGCGCCATGGGGGAGGCGCTGGAGGCGGACATGGATCGCCTGGTCGCCCTGCTCAGCCGCGAGGCGGGCAAGACGCTTAACGACGGCGTCGCCGAGGTGCGCGAGGCCGCCGACTTCTGCCGCTACTACGCCCTGCTGGCCGAACGCGACTTCTCGGCGCCCGAAACCCTGAAGGGGCCGACCGGCGAAACCAACCAGCTGTTCCTGCACGGACGCGGCGTCTTCGCCTGCATCTCGCCATGGAACTTCCCTCTGGCCATCTTCACCGGCCAGATCGCCGCCGCGCTCGCCGCCGGCAACGCCGTCCTGGCCAAGCCGGCCGAACAGACGCCGCTGATCGCCGCAGAGGCCGTGCGCCTGTATCACAAAGCCGGTCTGAAACCCGACCTGCTGGCCCTGGTCCCCGGACGTGGCGAGACGGTCGGCGCCGCCCTGGTCACGCACCAGGGCGTCGACGGCGTGGCCTTCACGGGCGGCACGGACACGGCGGCGGCGATCAACCGCTCCATCGCCGCCCGCCCCGGCGCCATCATCCCCTTCATCGCCGAGACCGGCGGCCTGAACGGCATGTTCATCGACACGACGGCGCTGAAGGAACAGGTTATCGACGATGTGATACAGTCGGCCTTCGGCTCGGCCGGCCAGCGCTGCTCGGCGCTTCGCGTCCTCTATGTGCCCAAGGATTCGGCCGACGCCCTGATCGAGGGCTTGAAGGGCGCGCTGGCTGTCCAGACCGTCGCCGACCCCGCCGATCCCAAGACCGACATCGGCCCGGTTATCGATCCCGATTCCCGCCGCGCCTTGGAAGCCCACGTCGAGCGACTGTCGAAGGAGGCGAAGATCATCGCTCGCGCCGCCCTGCCGATAGGCGCCGAGAAAGGCGACCTGTTCGCCCCGACCATCGCTGAAATCCCGACGCCCGACTTCCTCGAACGCGAGGTCTTCGGCCCTATCCTGCACATCTATCGCTACGATAGCGCCGACCTGAGAACCGTCGCCTCCAAACTGGCCGCGCGCGGCTACGGCCTGACCCTGGGCGTCCACAGCCGCATCGAAGCCTTCGCCGCCGAAGTCGTCGATCTGGTCCCCGCCGGCAACGTCTACGTCAACCGCTCGATCACCGGCGCGGTGGTCGGCGTGCAGCCATTCGGCGGCGAGGGCTTGTCGGGCACCGGCCCTAAAGCCGGCGGCCCCAACAGCCTGATCCGATACGCGGCTGAAAAGGTGATCAGCGTCAACATCGCCGCGCAAGGCGGGGATCCGGCGCTGTTGAATCTCTAGGCCGTGGTGACAATTTAAGATATCCTGGATAGATGAGGTTCTGATTCAACGCTTCTCTTTGGAGGCGATGATGGAAGGCGAGGTTCTTCGGGACGACCAGTGGGCGCGGATCGAGCCGTTCGTTCCGGGCGGTCGCAAAGGCAAACGGGGTCCGCGCAGCAATGGTCGGCTGTTCGTGGATGCGTTGTTATGGATGGCGCGGTCGGGCGGGCGCTGGCGTGACCTGCCGGAGCGGTTCGGCCCCTACCAGGGGGCCAAGCGGCGATGTTATCGCTGGATCGAGATGGGGTTCTGGATCGCCTGTTCGAGGCGGTCGCCGCCGAGCCCGACCTGGAATGGGTCATGCTCGACGCGACCGTCATCCGGCTCATGCCCAGGCCGCCGGCGCGCGGCTAAAAAGGGGGGCGGACGCCCAGGCGCTTGGCCGTTCTCGCGGCGGCTTCGGAACCAATATCCACGTCTGCGTAGATGCACTGGGCCTGCCGGTGCGCATCCTGCTCGGGCCGGGCCAGCAGAACGACATGGCCCCCGCCTGCGACCTGATCGACGGTCTGGCCGCCCAGAACGTCCTTGCCGACAAGGCCTATGATGGCGACCGCCTGTATAAGAAGATCATCGATCAGGGGGGCGATCCCGTCGTGCCGCCCCGACGCCACCGCAAACGACAACACACCTACGAAGCCGACCTCTACAAGGAGCGCAATCGCGTCGAACGCTTCTTTAGCCACATCAAGCACTTCAGGCGCGTCGCCACCCGATACGACAAGCTCGCCTCCAACTTCAAAGGCTTCACCACCCTCGCCAGCATCATGCTATGGCTCAAATAGCTAAATCGTCACCGCAGCCTAGAGGGGGTTGACGATCCGTCTTCACAATCGTCCAAGGTGCCTTTGGCATACTTGCTGGTGACCATGACCTCGATCTGTATTGACGGCTTTAATCTCGCTCTCGCTAGGGGCTCCGGGATCGCGACATACGGCCGAAATCTCTTGGAGAATGTGCGTGCCCTAGGCATGGGGACGCAGGTTCTCTATGGGCCGTCTGGTGTTAAAAAGCCGCAGAACGTTCTCAACGAGGCCATGCTCGTTGATGCTGAACGTCCCCCTCAGAAGCTGAACCGTAAGCAAAAGGCGCGTCGTTGGAGAAATACGCTCACGTCGCCGCTTGGTCGGTCGCCTTATCCAATCATGCCGTCGGGGGAGGTTATTTGGCCGTCGCGTTCAGGCGGGATGCCGGCTGCAGACCGTTTCTGGGCCGCCCAGGATCTGTATTTCCTGGCTAACCGCGCTTTTCATGCCTACGGGCGATCAACGCCTGTTTCGTTTGCAGCGACATCCGACGCTCCGGCGCCCGACATCATGCACTGGACAGCTAATCTGCCGCTCCATGCTAAGGGCGTGGCGAACATCTACACTTTCCACGACCTGATACCGTTGCGTCTTCCTCACACCACGTTGGACGATAAAGCCAACTACATGAAGTTGAGCCGAGAGGTCGCGAGCCGTGCGGATCATATCGCGGTGGTGTCGGAAACCACGCGGCAGGATGTGATACGCTTGCTGGGTGTCGATGAGCGCCGGGTTACAAATACATATCAGGCCGTAAGCATACCGTCTTCCCTTTCTGATAGGCCACAAGCCGAAGTAGAGATGGAACTCGAAGGCGTATTCAACTTAGGTTGGAAGAATTACTTCCTTCATTTCGGCGCTATCGAACCTAAGAAGAATCTTGGACGCATCGTTGAGGCTTACTTGGCTTCAGGAACCCGAGCTCCTTTGATAATAATCGGCGGTCGGGCTTGGCTGGATGAAGGCGAGACGGCGCTTCTGGCACAGGTGAAGCGCGACGGCGGGCCCAATGCAGACCGCATCCGACAATACGATTATATGCCGTTCTCTCTGTTGATCAGCTTGGTCCGTGGCGCGAAGGCGACATTATTCCCCTCGCTTTATGAGGGCTTTGGATTGCCTGTTTTGGAATCGATGGCCCTGTCGACCGCTGTGCTGACGTCCACCGGCGGGGCGCTGCCGGAAGTCGCTGGGGACGCGGCGCTGATTGTCGATCCTTACGACGCACGCGCCATCGCTCGTGGAATTCAGGCGCTCGACGCAGACGCGGACATGCGGCTTAATTTCGAGACCCTTGGAAAGGTTCAGGCCGAGGCGTTCAGCCCGGCCGCCTATCAGCTCAAGCTTCGCGATCTTTACGCGAAGGTCGTAGGTTGAGTATCCGGCCCTTGACCCGGTCTTCCAATCGAGCGCAAACGAAGAAAAGGTCGATCTGCTCGGTCGAGGTTTATTCCTAGGTCCATTGCGGCAGTGCCATGATCGCTTCTATAAAAAGACATTGCAGGACCGTTCTCGCCTTGCTGATGAGGGAGATCATCACGCGTTTCGGGCGTGAGGGGCTTGGCTTTGTATGGCTGGTGGCCGAGCCGCTTGCCTTCTGTTTCGGAGTGATGGTGCTGTGGAGCTTCACCAAGCCCGCATACGAGCACGGAATTCGCCTCGCGCCATTCGTTATGACGGCCTATATGTCGCTGATTCTTATCCGACACTTGATTGGCTATCTAGCTGGTGCGCTGCAAGGCAACATGGGGCTACTCTACCATAGGCAGATTGGTTCATTTCATATATTCACAGCACGTGTCTTGTTAGAATTTGCAGGCGCTACGATCGCCTATGCGGTCGTTTATGTCTTTTTGCTTGCTGTGGGTCAGGTAAGTCCTCCAAGTAACTACCTGTTGCTGTATGAGGGGTGGTTTCTTCTTGCCTTCATATCCACAGGCTTTGCCCTGATCCTTACCGGGTTGGCCATGCGTTTCGATGTGATGGAGCGGTTGATCGGCCTGATTGGTTACTTGATGCTGCCTCTTTCGGGCGTGTTCACGATGGTTGCATGGCTGCCGGCGGGGTTTCGAAAAGTCCTCCTCATATTGCCTTTCGTGCATCCGGTTGAGATGATGCGCTCATCTGTATTTGGCGAGTTTGTCAAAACCTATTACGATGTTCCTTATGCGCTGGCTTTTGGTGCAGTTTTCAACATTGTCGGCCTTTTGCTTATCTCAAGCGCTCGACCACTAATCGAAACCGAATCCTAACTCCGCTGGGCGAAACCAATGAGCGAAACAAAGATCAATTATGTGGGTCCGATCCCCCAGCTCATCACGTCATCCCCCACGGAGACGCGCTGGTGGCGTCGCCTGCCGACGGGCTTTCTGAGCGTTGTGGTGGTTCCGACGCTTCTGGTTGCGATCTACTATCTGTTGATTGCGTCACCGCTTTATGTGTCTGAAGCGCGGTTTGTCGTCCGGCAGGCCAATCAATCGCAGGCGACGTCCCTGGGCTTCGTCTTGCAAGGCGTGGGACTGTCTGCCTCGGCTTCTGACGCCTTCGCTGTGCACGAATATGTGCTGTCTTCGGATGGAATTCAGGAGTTGCGCCAGCGCTTTGACCTTCAGAAGATTCTCGCGCCCCGAGGCGGTGATCCCCTCACGGGGTGGCCTCGGTTTTGGGAGGGCGACTCTGACGAGGGCTTGCGAAAAGCTTTCAAGCGGTTTGTCGTCACCGGATATGACGCAACGACAGGGATCAGCACCCTGCGTGTCGAGAGTTTTGATCCAAAGATCGCGCAGTCGCTCAATGTCGCCATGCTTGATGGGGGGGAGCGGCTCGTCAACCGAATGAATACACGCGCGACTGAAGACGCGGTTCGTGACGCCAAGCGAAGCCAGGAAGAGGCGCGGACGCGACTATCGGAAATCCAGTCTCAACTGGCGGCGTTTCGTAACCGGGAACAATTTATAGATCCTGCTCGCACCGCGACGGAGGGCTCTGCTCTCGTAGGCAACCTTCTTGCGGCGATCGCGAACTTGAAGGCGGAGCGTACGCAACTCGCCGCCGACGCACCCCGAAGCCCTCAACTTCCTATGCTGGATTCTCGTATCGCGGCTTACGAAAGTCAGGTTGCCACCGAACGCGCCAAGATCGCGGGGTCGTCAAACTCTCTCGCCAGCAAGATCAGCGGCTATGAGGACCTGTCGCTGCGGCGCGAACTCGCCAACAAGGAACTGGCGGAAGCCACCGCAGGCGTCGTCACGGCCGAACAGGAGGCTCGACGCCAGAAACTTTACCTAGAGCGCATCGTCAGCCCTAGCTACCCGGACAAGCCGACAGAGCCGCGTCGCCTCGTTGCGGTTCTTACGATGTTCTTTTCTACAATGCTGATTTACGGTCTGGGTTGGCTGATATGGGCGGGAGTGCGTGAACACCGTCAGCTCGGATGACCGATTTGGTGCCTAGCGAAATAGGGTTGCTGATCCAGGGGTTGAGTCGTACGCACCCGGGCGCGCACAAACCCTTGTTTTCTGATCTAAACCTCTCCTTGCGTCGAGATGGACGGCTAGCTCTGCTTGGTCGCAACGGGCAGGGCAAGTCATCCTTCATACGCATGCTCGGCGGGATCGACCGGCCTACGGAAGGCACGATTACCTGGAGGATGACTTCGTCTTGGCCCATTGGCTTCGCAGGGGGCTTTCAAGGCTCACTGACGGGAATCGATAATGTAAGATTTTTGGCGCGGCTCTACGACAGGGACTTCAAAGACCTGATGGCGAGGGTGGATGATTTTGCTGAACTAGGGAACGCTATGCGGCGGCCCGTGAAGCAGTATTCGTCTGGTATGCGGGCGCGGCTGGCTTTTGGGCTGTCCCTCGCGGTCGAGTTCGATTGCTATCTGATTGACGAATTGGTTGCGGTTGGTGACGCACGCTTCCAGCGCAAGTGTCAGGAAGAGTTGTTCCAGAATAGAGCGCATAGGGCGTTTGTAATGGCATCTCACAACACCGATATGGTTGCGAGTTATTGCGATCAGGCGCTGATCATAGAGAGCGGAAAGGCTAAGCTTTTTGACGATGTGCAAGAAGCTGTTGAAGTATACACGTGGTTGAGGGCTGCATAATTTATGGCGTTGCCTACTCATTGCGTTGTGCTGCCGCCGTGCAGGTCCTGGACGGGCTGGCGAAATGCAATTGCAAGCCAAGCCACTTTAAAAGGATGGCGCCTGTCCGATGCTTTGAAAAGAGACTCGATCGAAGATTGGCGTGACGGCGTTCTCTTCATCTGCACTTCTGTCGAGGCGGCTTTGGACAGAGGGGCAGATGTTTCTGAAATCGTGATACTGCTGGGTTTGCCAGATCTCGATGACGAAAGTCATGGTTCTTGCAACATCGAATCTATTTCCCGCTGCCTCTGGGACGCTGCTCGACTCGAAGGCGTGCGGCGGCTTGTACTGCCAACTGAAGCAGGCCGGCTGATAGAGATCGCTCCGGGGCTCGAAGTCGCTTGTCCAGATCAGCCGAAATCCGTCAGTTCGCGATCAGAGGCTGCGGCGGAAGCGCTTGGCCTGCTTATGGGTGAGGCTTCTGCGATCTGGTCGCCAGAACTCTTTAGTTACGATGTGCGATCTGTCGACCTAGCGATGTCGGGCCTGCCCTTCGACATCACAGGAAAGCCGCGTTTTTTGATCTCTGGACCTTATATCGTCATGCGGCCGGCAACCTGGCAGGCCAAGATCAAGTTTGGATTCGACGAGGGGGCGAGCCGTTCTCGTTTTCGCGTCGATTGGGGCGGCGTAGAGGTTTATGAGGCTCAGGAATTTTCCCCATCCAGACCTGGGTACTTCGAGATCATCATGGAGCACCGGTGGACTGAGGCCGCCTCCAGTGAAGTGCGGCTGGTTCAGCTGGAAGGCGTGTTCGACGGGCACATAAGTTTCGGCGGGGTTGAAATTACCGAAGTGTCAAATCCACCTAGCCTCTGAGAGGCGAGATTTGCGTTGGCTTTGTTCAAGCATCAGACGCCTTGGAACCCACAAAGGCTGCAGGCTCGGATCGTCGCTTAACGAAGACGCGACGTGTCGAGGGCGGGGTGGACCTGGCGGATGCAGATGCGGATTTGTTCGAGGATGTGATCCTCCGACCCGGCCCAGCCTTCGGTTTCCATGCGCAACATGCGGGCAGTCGAAAATTGCTGGGCCGCCTCGCTGAACCGCTGAGCCAGTTGCAGTGCATTGGCGTACTGTAGTCGGGCTTCGTAGGCGCGCGCGCCGACCTCGGGGGTCACGTATTGCAGGTACTCGCTGTACAGGGCCACGGCGTCCTTCAGCCGGCCCTGTTCCTTCACCGCATGGGCGAGGAGAAGCAGATAGTTTCGGCGACCGGCATCCACCAGTTCTTGCAAATCCGTTTCGGCCGCCGCCCATCGTCCTTGCGCCATGGCGGCCATCGCCGCATCGACCCGACCCTGCCAGGGGGCGTCAGCGGCTCTGGCCGCGCCGACGCGAAGCGTTTCGGCTATAGCTCCATCATTGGGGGCCAATTGCGCAGCGCGTTCATAGTAGTGGAGCGATTTCTCGGCATCGCCCTTCACCCAGAAGAAATGGCCGATCTGAACATTGAGGTCGGCGTCGTCAGGTCGCTGCTTGAGGGCTTCGAAATAGGCCGCTTCCGCAGCATCAAGCTCGCCGGCCTCCTTGAGCATGTGGCCCAGTTGCACACGCGGTCCGAAGCCGTCGCGAAGAACCAGAGCGCGGCGATAAAGATCCGCTGCGCCACGCCAGTCGTGCTGCGACTTGGCGACCTTGGCATCCTGAAGGATTCGTTTCCGCTCTGCGCTTGAGCGGGCATCAGCGATGCGTCTGAATGCAACATCGAGTTTCATTCGGCGACCCAGGTGAGGCTGACTTCTTGCGGCTTTACGATCCAGGGCTGATCGTCCGGCTCGCCTTTTCGGATGGCGAAAATCAGGACTTCGCACACCAGATGTTCCGGCAGTGTGCGAAACTCGCTGCAGAATGTCGCCTGGCCGGCGAAGGACATCGAGAAAAGCTTTTCAAGCCCTGCGTTGGCCGTCGCCTCTACACATATGACCGAGTCACGATGCTGCCGCCAATCCACGTTGAGACGCCAAAGGCCTGGCCGTAAGGGCTTCTTTGGCCCGGCAAGGACCAAGCCTTCGCTCACCTCCAGTCCGTCGTCCTTATAGCGCGCATTGTCCGAAAGCGCGTCGCCTGTGACCATTAGCCCGCGATCACCAAGCGACAACATCAGCACCAAGCGCTCGCTACGTTCCGCCGAGATGAGCGAGAACGGCGTGTCGCCGGTCATCCGGGCTACGATGGGATTTCGTCCTTCCGCACGTGCGATATCGATGATCTCTTGAATGATCTCCAATCGGCTGACGCCGGCATTCAGGCGATCCTGGAAGCGAAGCCGTTCATGAATCTGCAAATTCCGGCTCATGAGCCGATAGGCGGCGTAATCCAAAAATACGGCGTCGTCAGACGGCGCATGGCTCGTCAAAATCTCTTCCACCGCAATCTCGTCGTCCGGGCGGACAATGGCGGTTGGCACAACAGGCGGGGGCGAACTGGGCGTTCCGCTGCTGCGCGCCTGCAGGGCTGCCCAGATCCGAGATTTGTTCACCCCCCGGAGAATGGCCTGGGTAAGGGCATTGGCGTCGCGTGGCGTGACCGTCGTCGCTCCGAGCGATTCGATCGCAGCCCGGACAAACGCTTCAGCCGGGAGTTTCAACAGGGCAGCTGGTATTGCAGCGATATCGCGCGGCTTCGTCATTCAAGAAATCCTCATCAGATTGGCAGCGCGCTGGCCAACCACTTCCCAGCTGTGGGTTTCGGCGTAACGTCGCCGGGCGCGGTCATGCAAGGTGCGTATCGCATTGTCTTGGGCGAGACCCAGTATGGCTTCGGCCAGAGTTTCCACATCCAAGTTTCGCACGAGATGGCTGAAAGGCAGCAGGTCTCGGAAAACGTCCGAGTTCGAAAGCAATGTGGGTCGGTCCAGAGCTATGGCCATCCTAGCGGCGCCCGAAGCGCCTTCGGGAGAGGGGCCATAAGGAAACGCTAGCAGATCGCAAGGCGCCAGGAGCTTGACCACCTCTTCATCCGGCAAGAAATCATAGTTGGCCGTGACATGGTCTTCAAGTTTCAACGTCTTGATCAAGGCGTCTACCCGCGACCGCGCTACGCGGCTTTGACGCTCTACCCTCTGTGCGTTCGCCAGAACCAGACGGATGCGCGGGTCCGATTTGCGAGCCAAGGCGACCGCACTGACAAGAAGTTCCAGATTCTTGTGTTCTGTCAGGAATCCGAACGTGCCGACAACGAAGTTGTCGGGGTCAGGTCGTTGGGGGGCGCCCAAGATTCGGACGCCGTGTGGAAGGACTTCGCCCCGAAAACCCGCGCGGCCGAGTTCTTCCACGTCCTCAGCTGAGTGGGCGACGATGACGTCAAAGCCACTCAACCAGTCCGCATTAGACTGCAAGGTTTCGTGAACGTTGTGCAGCGTGATGATAAGTCGATCCCGACCGCGGCGAAGTGCGGGTACGACCTTTCTCATGTCTTCTGCGGAAAAGTACCCGGGATGGTGCTGGAACCAGATTACGGGCGCTCGGGTTGTGTTGCCGACTTGGTCGGCGAAGCGCTGCAGAGACGCGCCATCATAACCCCACAGTCTCGTCACGCCATTTTCTTTTGAGTTCGCTTCTGTCGGCTTGAGAGACCGCCGCGCCCAAACGTGGGCCAATCCGTCCTTGAGTGCAGACTCGCCATAGAGTTGCTCGGAGTACGTCGCGATCCCGCACTCCTCGTTCCAGGTCGAAACGACTTCAAATGAGGGGGTGGAAGAGCGTGATATCTGCTGCGTCGATAGTGATGAAATGACGCGGCTAGCCACGGCGTCCCATGTCAGCGAATCGGACGCTAATCGCCGTGCATTGGCAGACAGACGCCGCGTCAGTTCGGGTTCATCCACCGCCTGCTGAAGCGCCTTCGCGAAACTTTCAACATCGGGATCTTCCCAAAGACCGTAAGCAGAAGCGACGTGTGATTTGGATTTTGCCGGTCGGCTTTCGACAAGCAAAGCTGTTCTCTCAGTACAGAAATCGGCCTGCCCTCCTAAGCGCGCAGCGACGACAGGGATGCCCAGGTGCATCGCTTCTGCCAAAGGAAGCCCGAATCCTTCTCCCTTACTGACCAAAACGACGGCTGTGGCGCTCTGATAAAGACGGGCGATCCCGGCACCGTCGAGTGTTGAATCATCTATCACAATCCTTGGCGGGGTCGAGAACCGTGACTGCGTGTCCTCCACAATGCGGCGTACGACATTATGAGGGTTAGGGCTGGTCTTGATATAGAGTTCTACGTCGTCTCGATCGTTGAAAGCTCGACAGAAAGCTTCAACTAATTCGTCCGGCGCTTTCCGGGGAAGGCACGTTGAAATATGTAGTAGTCGTTTGGCGGTTTTTTCGAGCGGTTGATTGTGGCGCACCTGAGATAGAATCTGATCTGCGCCATTTCCTACAACGGGACACGGGATGTTGACGCCTGATCGTCTAAGGGCGTCGGACACATATCCGGCCGTCGTCATGATGAGGTCGAGGTCGCGATTGAAGCGCATGGCCATGAGGGGAGGAATCTCGCTTTCCTCCCAGGCCCAGCACACCAGCCCGTTCCTCTTGCCGGCCATACCGTGTGTCACGGGCGGCCAGGCATTGCGCAAATGCACGTCTACAGGATCGGCGTGGGCGACGGTTATGCCAGCCAAGCCGGCGCGTTGGAGTTCTCCTTCGCCTTCGCTGCGGTCGGTCGGTAAAATTCGAAGATCCAGCCCGCGCTGCAGCAGAGCTTTCGCCAGATGTCGGTTGACGATCGAGAGGCTGGCGAAGCCGCAAAACTGCCCTTCGATAAGCACACGGCCGATTGTCGAAGGATCGCCTGAATGCGTCATTCTGATTTCTTGCCTATCCATTAATTCGCCGTTCGGCCTGTCTCGGGTGGAATCGACCACCGAATTCCTACTCAGTCTGAATCCGACGACTACAATTCGGCGCGCGATTCAAGGGGCGGTCTTAAGCGCGAGAAAGGTTGCCCGGTACGGTCAAAGTGACGATTGTAATATGGGTCAGGGGTGAATTTGCCCGACCACATCTCCCATAGTCGAGCAAGTGATTGCTGCGCCTTGTCGCGCGCCGCTTCCGTTGCGCCGTAACCGCGCGTCTTGGACTTAAGATGATAAAGAGTGGCGTAAGGCGTGTAGATCACCGAATAGCCCGCATCACGCACCCTAAAGCAGAAATCTACGTCATTTCCGTCGATCGGGAATTGAACAGCGTCGAAACCTCCAAGAGCTTGGAACAACTCGCGACGTACAGCGATGCAAGCGCCTGTGACCGCACTCGTCTCGTGCACGAGGGCGTGCCGGCCGAGATAGCCTCCCTCACTTCCTTCCTCGCCGACGCCTTCGTGCGTCAAGAAGTCGTCAGCGGTTTCCCGCGCGACAAAGCCTGCATGTTGCAGAGTGCCGTCCTCATAAAGGAGCCGACATCCAACAGCACCTACCCCCGATTGAAGGGCGCGAGAAACAAGCTCGTCAAGCCAGTCTTGGCTCAGAACTATCGTATCATTGTTTAGAAATACTAGGATTCGGACTCATTTAGCCCATAGGATGATTGCGGCGACGATGCAGAGCCCGGCGAGATAGTTTCTGGCGGTCTTGTCGTATCGGGTGGCGACGGCGCGGAAGTCCTTGAGGCGGCAGAAGGCGCGTTCGACGGCGTTGCGGAGCCTGTAGGCGGCGAGGTCGAACGGGTGTCGGTTCACGCGGTTGCACTCGCGTGTTCGTCGTGGTGTGATCCGCAACCTTTGGATCTCTCCAGTCTGAGCGCCCAGCAGTTGGAGGGTTTTCGGCGACGCGCCGGCGAAAAATTGCGGGACGAGTACGGTGAGAGCGATACGATCGTCATCAAGGATCCTCGCATTTGTCGCTTCTATCCGTTTTGGCGCGAAGTTTTGGTGGAATCCGGCTATCAGCCGTTTGTAATCATCCCGGTGCGTGAACCAAAGGAGGTGGCGGCATCCTTGCATGAGCGTAACAATCTCCGTGTTGACGAGGCGCTCTCTCTTTGGCGGCGGCACGTTGAGGATGCGGAAATCGCCAGCCGCGGACAGCCGCGTCACATTCTTTTCTGGGATGATCTGCTTCAAGACTGGCGTGGTGTGCTGGATGCGCTTAGGCACAACAGCGACATGCGACTTTTCGGCAATGAATCCGAGATCGACGCATTTTTGACGCCGGCGGTCTCTCTGCATTATCGTCGCGAGCTAAAGCCTGCGGACGATGTCAGCATGGTCTTGTTTGAACGGATGAAAACGATTGCCGCTCAGGAGTCTTCCGGCGCATCTTTTAAAGCGAGCGTGAGCCATTCCTAGCGGAGCGTGTAAAATCCCTCGCCAAGGAAGTTCGTCATAGCTACTGGAGGACAGTCGTCCAAAAGCGCGGCTACGCGGCTAATGGCTCTCTCGGCCATTGTGACGACTGTTTTAGTGAATTAGTCAAGTCTAGAGGAAGATTGTGAAAATATTTTCTAGCGCGTTTCACACAAGTTACCAGTACAATCTTGCATCGGCTTTCCCTGAACATGAATGGACCTTCTTGGGGCCTTGGTCTCAGAATAGGCCTGAGTGCGGTAATGTTGTTACGGACCGTGCGGGTGATCTCGCTGACTACGATTTCTTTCTCGCTCATTCTCCGGCTGAATATATTTCCTTGGCAGGGAAGTTGGATGTGCGAGGGATTAGTCGATCAAGGTTAGTTTATATATCTCACTGGGGTTATCAGCCACACCAATGGGTTCATGTTTATAATGGGGTGAATTTTGATTACTTTATAAATGACGTTTCAGGATCTCCAATAGTTTGTGTTTCGCATTACATGGTGCCTCAATTCGGATTTTATTCTGAACAGAGTGTATCGGTTATACCGCATTTTATTCCTTCCGATTTGTTTGGCGAATGCGCTTGGCGTGATGAGGGTGAAGAATTCATCAACGTCGTAAATTCTTTCTATCAACCAGAGCGCGGAGTTGGAGCAGCGTTTTGGGATTCTTTGCCTGTGGCAAAAAAGTTGTATGGAGGAGGTAATAAGCCGACAGATGGCGGAGAGCTTCATACTATAGATGACTTCAAGTCGGCGGTTAGCAGGTCGAGAGCATATCTTTGGACTGCTGACGCTGTTGCAACTTCTTTTGCGCCTTTAGAGGCGATGGCCCTTGGGTGCCCACTGGTCGCGCCAGATAATCTTGACTGGCGCAAGGAGTTCGAGCACGGACGAGAGGTGTTGCTATATAAGGCGGGCGATATTGATTCGTGTCTTGAGCAAGTAAATTTACTTAATAACAGCTCCTCTATGAGGAGTTCTCTATCTATAGCGGGTAGGGAAGCTGTGCTCTCGCGATTCACAAAAGAGCTCTTCCGGCAGAGATGGAAGCAGGTATTTGATGGTGTGCTTTCTACAGATCTGATTCGTCCCAAAAAATCTGGCTTCAGTATGCGTCGAGGCTCCGGCGTCATGCTTCGTGATGACGGAACCTTTGATTTGGCAACTGAGATTTGTCTGAAGGCTGGGTCTCTTTGTGTTGTACATCCGCAATCTGATGAGTCTGAGATTCGGCTCTCTTTGAGAAATAAATCAAATTCCGTAGATCTTTTGGAGGGTTTTGCTTGTCTTGCTGCTCGCGGAAATTTGTCACGCCATGCTGTTACAATGGCTGACGATTTTGGAAGCACAACTCAAGCTGTCATAAAGTCTGGTCGTTCTGTTTGCGTCTATAATGATAAATATTTTTCAGAATTTGAGAGAAAAACGAATGAATTCAATAGGGATGTTTATCCGATATATTATGTTTCGAGCGTTGATTTCATCGAAGATCCAGCGTTGGAAGCCTTGGGGGGTGGCGCGTCTGGTCCGATTTTCTGTGATGAACAATTTCCCGATGGCGATTTTTCGCTATTTATAAGTTATGACGGTCGGGAACCTGCGCTTATTAAAAATATGTTTGAGCGTGGTGTTTTTCCATCTGAGATCGTTGCGAACTGTATGCCTGACGCATCATGGGCGATGGGATGTCATGTTGAGGTGCTCGTAGAAGCACTCGTTCAGAACGAGTATGCTGTGCAGTTTCTTTCTATTCCCGAACTTGAGGATATCAGCGCCCTAATCGCTCCTGGCGATACAATTCCAAAGTTGCATCGATACATTCTCAGGGCGGTTCGGGTGTAGCCGCAACATTCAGACGTAGAGCATGCTATCGTCGAACTGGTGATTCCTAGCGTGACACCCTGCCCATCCCCCGCTATCTCGCGCGCGTGATGAACGAAACAGAACGCCAGTCGGAAGAACGCAGCTGGGAGACGGCGAAGACGCTCGCCGAGGCCCTGCCGTATATTCAGGTTTATGACCGCGAGACCGTGGTCATCAAATACGGCGGGCACGCCATGGGCGAGAGCGCGGTGGCGCGGCAGTTCGCGGCCGATGTGGTGCTGCTGAAGCTGATGGGGGTCAACCCGGTCGTCGTGCATGGCGGGGGGCCGCAGATCAGCGCCATGCTGGACAAGGCGGGGGTGAAGTCGGCGTTTGTCGATGGCTTGCGTGTGACCGATCCGGCGACGATGGAGGTCGCCGAGATGGTGCTGTCGGGCGCGGTGAATAAAGAGATCGCTCACTGGATCACCATGGCCGGCAAGGAGGCGGACGTGCGCGGCGTCGGCCTGTCGGGCAAGGATGCGGGTCTGCTGACGGTCGAGAAGACGCGCCGGACCAAGCGCGATCCCGACAGCATGATCGAACACGAGGTCGATCTGGGCTATGTCGGCGAACCGACGAAGGTGGATCCCAAGCTGATCGCGGGCCTCATCGCGTCCGAGACCGAGGACTGGGTGCCGGTCATCGCCCCCATCGGCGTGGCCGAGGACGGTCAGACCTACAACGTCAACGCCGACACGGTGGCGGGCGCCGTGGCGGGTTCGCTGAACGCCAAGCGGATGCTGCTGCTGACCGACGTGCCGGGCGTCAAGGGCGCCGACGGCGACATCATCCGTCAGATGACGCTGGAAGAAGCGCAAAACCTGATCGACACGGGCGTCGCCACCGGCGGCATGATCCCCAAGCTGGAGACGGCGATGGCCGCCGTTCGCGCGGGCGTCGAGGCGGTGGTCATTCTGGACGGGCGTCGGCCGCACGCCATGCTGGTCGAACTGTTCACCGAGTTCGGGGCCGGCACCCTGGTGAAGGCGTCTTGATCGACCCCCGGTCCGCATCTCTGTCGCATGTGCGCGCCTGGGTGTTCGACATGGACGACACCCTGTATCCGCGCGAACAGGGGCTGATGCGGCTGGTCCAGGCGCAGATCAACGCCTTTGTGGTCGAGGCCGTGGGCCTGGCGCCCGAAGAGGCGGCGGTGATGCAGCGTCAGTTTCTGGACGAGCATGGCACGACCCTGGCGGGGCTGATGGCCAACTATGCGGTGGATACCGAGCGCTTCCTGAAAGAAGTCCATGACGTGCCGCTGGACTCGGTAGAGCCGAACCCGCGTCTGGCCGAGGCGCTGAAGGCCCTGCCCGGCCAGTGTTTCGTCTTCACCAACGGCGCGCGCGACTATGCGCACCGGGTGCTGGACCGGATCGGGGTTTCCGACTGTTTCGCCGGCGTCTTCTCCATCGAGGACGGGGACCTGACGCCCAAGCCCAATCCGGCGACCTTCCGACGGATGCTGGAACGGTTCGACATCGCGCCGCACCGCGCGGCCTTCTTCGAGGACACGCCGAAGAACCTTGAGCCGGCCAAGGCGCTGGGCATGGCCACCATCCTGATCGGCGACGGCCACGGCAAGCCGCTGGGCGATCACATCGACCACGTCGCGCCCGATCTTCTCGACTTCCTCTCCGACCTGACCTTCAAGGACGCCGCCGCATGACCGACCTGTCGCATCTGGAATCCGTCATCGAAGCCGCCTGGGACGACCGGGCGAACGTCTCGGCTGCGACCCGGGGCGAGGTGCGCGACGCGGTGGATACGGCCCTGGCCCTGCTCGATTCCGGCCAGTCGCGCGTCGCCTCGCGCGGGGCGGACGGCGTCTGGATCACGCATCAGTGGCTGAAGAAGGCGGTGCTGCTGTCCTTCCGTCTGAACGACAATCAGATCATGCGGGCGGGGCACGCTTCCATCGTGCCGCTGTCGGTGGATCATCCGGCGGCCGTGGGTCCGTTCTGGGACAAGGTGCCCAACAAGTTCGGCGACTGGAGCGCCGGCGACTATCAGGCGGCGGGCTTCCGCTCGGTTCCCGGCGCCATCGTGCGGCGCGGGGCGCATATCGCCAGGAACGTGGTGCTGATGCCGTCCTTCGTGAACATCGGCGCCTTCGTGGACGAGGGGTCGATGGTCGACGCCTGGGCCACGGTCGGCTCCTGCGCCCAGATCGGCAAGAACGTCCACCTGTCAGGCGGCGCGGGCATCGGCGGCGTTCTGGAGCCGCTGCAGGCCAATCCGACCATCATCGAAGACGGCTGTTTCATCGGCGCCCGCGCCGAGGTGGCGGAGGGCGTGATCGTGCGCGAGGGCGCGGTCCTGGCCATGGGCGTCTATCTGTCGGCCTCGACCAAGATCGTGGACCGGGCGACCGGCGAAGTGTTCCGGGGCGAGGTGCCGGCCTATTCGGTGGTCGTGCCGGGTTCGCTGCCAGATGCGAACGGCGGGCCGTCGCTGTACTGCGCCGTCATCGTCAAGCGCGTGGACGCCCAGACGCGAGCCAAGACCGGCGTGAACGAACTGCTGCGCGACTGATCAGGCGGCGCCGGATGGGGCGGGATCGGCCGCCCACTCCGGCGCATCGACCACGACCGCGATGGTGAAGACCGAGCCACGTCCGACCTCGGACCGGACGGTGATCTGACCGCCCATCAACACCGCGAGGCGGTGACAGATGCTGAGGCCCAGACCCGTGCCGCCGAACCTCCGGGTGGAGGAATCGTCGATCTGGGTGAAGGGCTGGAACAGGCGCGCCTGATCCTCGGGCGCGATGCCGATGCCGCTGTCGCCGATATCGATGCGCAAGGCCAGCCGGCCGTCGGGGCGGCGTTCCCCCTCCATGACGAAACGAACCTCGCCGGCGGCGGTGAATTTGACGGCGTTGCCCAACAGGTTGTTGCTGATCTGGGCCAACCGCAGAGGGTCCAGACAGGCTAGGGCGGGCCAGTCGCCGCGCTGCTCGGCGGTGAAGCGCAGACCCTTCGCCTCCGCCTGGGCGCCGAACGGGCCGATGAGGCGCTCCATCAAGCCTTCCGTCTCGACCAGCGCGGGAGCCAGGTCCATGCGTCCGGCCTCGATCTTGGTCAGATCCAGAATGTCGTTCAGCAGCACCAGCAGGCCGTCGCCAGACTGGGTGATGATGTCGACGAAGCTGGACTGGCGCGCGTTCAGATCGGTCATCCGCAGCAAATGCGCGGCGCCCAGCACCCCGTTCATCGGCGTGCGCAGTTCGTGCGATATGACCCCGAGGAAGTTGGACTTGGCGGCGTTGGCCGCGTCCGCCCGGTCCCGGGCGATCTCCAGCTCCGCGATCAGATCGGCCTGGCGATGGTTCACCGCCACCAGTTCCGCATCCTTCATCTGGGTGATCGTGACCTTGATCAGCAGGGCCAGGCCGAGGACGGGCGTGACGGCCAGCAGAACCCAGAAGCCCGGCGATCCCCACTCCTGAACCAGCAGCCAGACCGACGCGGCGGAATAGGGGGCCGAGACGATCAGGGCCTCGCGCGGGGCGGCGCGCATCTGGGTAAAGACCAGCACATAGCCCGCCATCAGCAGCGCGACCGCCAGGGCCGCGCCATAAACGCTCCCGGATCGGAACGACAGGATCGGCGCCGCCGCCCAGCAGGCGCACGACAGCGTCGCCACGATCAGGCGTATTTTCGGCGTCGACCGTCTGTCGAGATACCCTCGCCCCACGCCCACGACCGTCGCGACGAGGAACCAGACGCCGGCGATGACCAGGTCGGTCGTAGTCAGCAGCGCCAGCGCCCAACTGGCGATCAGCCAGTACCGCAGATCACCGGTGGCGATGAGCCGATGAAGAAGCGGGCGCTGGACGTAATCATCAGGAAGCATGGCCGCACTTTCGAAGAGTCGATATCGAATGGTGACATGCGTCCTGCTAAGGGACTATGAATAAAAGACTTTCTGCGATCACAGCGTGCGGTGTCGCGCCAACTCGATGTGGCGCAAAAGACTCAATGGATTATTTTGCGTGACCACGGACAGGAGAGCCTTCCTCACGTCGCCACATTCCGACGATCAAGCTCAACCGTCGTCCGATGAGAGCTTTAAACGCATCCGCGCCAATACCCGTCGAAATCGAGCGGCAATCGATGTATCGATTTTGTAAGCAGAGGCAAGCTGGTGGTAGTTGGGTTCATCAGGGTGAAGCGCCAATGCCCGATTTACAGCCCTTGACGCCTCCCGAAGCTGGCCCGCTTGCCAAGCAATCATGCCGTGCCAGGCGTGCAAGTGCGCCAAGCCGGCAGCATCGGGCCTAACGATGATATCGCGTGCTATCGTCAAGGCTTCCTGGCTTCGCCCCATTCGGGCGAGGCCATCCGCAAAAGGAATCAAACCGGCGATGCTGCCTTGGGCGGCATCGACTGCGCGCCTGTAATAGGTCATCGCTTCCTCATGCCTTCCAGCGATGACGAGGTTCTCAGCCAGATAACGCAATGAATCGACGTGAAGAGGCTGCAGGCTCACTGCGCGTTCTGCGAGGGCGAGAGCGATATGGCTTTTCCGCGCGGGAAGCGCTCGCGCCAAGTGAATAAGATAGGTGGAGCTCTGTTTCCGAGCGGCCTGCACAGCTTTGGTGTAATGGGATAAGTCTTCCACGCCATTGAGGACGTCCAACAAGAGCGGCGTCAAAAGATGTGTGTCCGCAACAACAGGTCCTGATGGGTGGCCGGAGTATCGCACCGGGATCGTGGTGGCGGGAGCCTCCGACGTGATCAGATGGACGTGTTGTGCGTCGATTGTGGTGGGATCATAGACGATTACGGCGCGTGCCGTTGTCGGTAAGGATGGCTCAAGTTCCGGCTTCCATACGATGCGACTTGCGTCCTGAAGCCAGCGCGTTTCGAACGGCGCCTTCTCGGGGTTGATCGAATACTGCGGAGAAAGCGCAAGAACAGCATCCACCCCCAGTAGGTCGGCAAAGCGCAGGGCTGCATATCCCCCCATGCTTGAGCCATATGTAATCATGCGTTCTGGATTCGGCAGGTGCCTTCTGATCGCGTCGATGGCGTCCTTCATATCAGGGTACTGGTACCAGTCTTCCCGACGTCCCATGATGTGAATGGCTGAAAGGCCTTTTTCCTTTAAGAAGCCTTCGGAGAAACCCTCTCGCTCGAAACCGTGGCCTATACTGTAGTTATCGAAAGTAATCACCCAACGAGAAACATCATCGCACGCTATGGCTCGCGCGACGATGTTTTCACTGCGATAGACGTCAGTTATCTCGTTGGCGGGCATTCAAGCACGCATACGGATGAAAACGGCGAAATCACGCCAGGCGCCTCAAATCCGGCGGGGTCGCTTCGTCGGTCAGGATGCGGATGGCTTCCTCGACCGTGACCAGGGTCTGGGCCTGGCTGCCCAGGCGGCGGATGGCGACCATGCCGTCTTCCGCTTCCTTGCGGCCGACGACGGCGATGACCGGCACCTTGCCGACCGAGTGTTCGCGGACCTTATAGCCGACCTTCTCGTTCCTCAGGTCGATCTCGGTGCGCAGACCGGCCGCCTTGAACCGGGCCACTACGTCGCGGGCGTAATCGTCGGCGTCCGAGGTGATGGTGGCCACCACGGCCTGGGTCGGGGCCAGCCACAGGGGGAAGGCGCCGGCGTAGTTTTCGATCATGATGCCGATGAAGCGCTCGAACGACCCCAGGATCGCGCGGTGCAGCATGACGGGCCGGTGCTTCTGGCCATCCTCGGCGATGTAGGTGGCGTCCAGCCGTTCCGGCAGCACATAGTCCAGCTGGATCGTGCCGCAGGTCCATTCGCGGCCGATGGCGTCCTTGACGATGAAGTCCAGCTTGGGCGCGTAGAAGGCGCCGTCGCCTTCGGTCACGACCGGCTCGGTGCCGGCGGCGCGGGCGGCCTCGGCCATCAGGGTCTCGGCCTTGTCCCAGAACTCGTCCGTGCCGGCGCGGTTTTCGGGCCGGGTGCCCAGGCTGATATAGGCGGTCTCCATGCCCAGGTCGGCATGGACGCTGCGGGCCAGTTTGATGAACGCGGCCGTCTCCTCGACGATCTGGTCCTCGCGGCAGAAGATGTGGGCGTCGTCCTGGGTGAAGCCGCGCACCCGCATCAGGCCGTGCAGCGAGCCCGACGGCTCATAGCGGTGGCAGGCGCCGAACTCGGCCATGCGCAGCGGCAGTTCGCGATAGGACCGCTGTCCCTGGTCGAAAATCTGCACGTGGCCGGGGCAGTTCATCGGCTTGAGGGACAACTCCTCGCCCTCGACCGTCTCGCAGACGAACATATTGGGACGATACTTGTCCCAGTGGCCGCTCTGTTCCCAGAATTTGCGGTCCAGCACCTGGGGCGTCTTGACCTCGACATAGCCGGCGGCGTCCAGGCGACGACGCATATAGGCCTCCAGCACGCGCCATAGGACCCAGCCCTTCGGGTGCCAGAAGACCATGCCCCGGCCCTCTTCCTGCATATGGAAGAGCTCCATCGCCTTGCCGACCTTGCGGTGGTCGCGCTTTTCGGCCTCTTCCAGACGCTGCAGGTGGGCGTCCAGATCCTCCTTGGTCGCCCAAGCGGTGCCATAGATGCGTTGCAGCTGTTCGCGCTTGGAATCGCCCCGCCAATAGGCGCCGGCCAGTTTGGTCAGTTTGAACGCCTTGCCGACGTGGCGGGTCGAGGGGAAGTGCGGCCCCCGGCACAGGTCGATCCAGTCGCCCTGTTTGTACAGGGTGATGGTTTCGGTCCCCGGCAGGTCGCGGATCAGTTCGGCCTTGAACTTCTCGCCGCGCGCCTCGAAGAATTGGATCGCCTCGTCCCGCTCCCAGACTTCGCGTTCGAACTTGGCGTCGCGATCCACGATCCGGCCCATCTCCTTTTCGATGGCGGCGAAGTCGTCGGTCGAGAAGGGCTCTTCGCGGTAGAAGTCGTAGTAGAAGCCGTCCTCGATGGCCGGGCCGATCGTGACCTGGGTGCCGGGGAACAGGGTCTGGACCGCCTCGGCCAGGACGTGGGCCGTGTCGTGGCGGATCGTATAGAGGGCTGCGGGGTCGTCGCGCATGATCAGGCGGAAGTCGCCGCCCGTCTCCAGCACCCGGCCCATGTCGCGCTGTTCGCCGTTCAGTTCGGCCAGCACGGCCTTCTTGGCCAGCGACGGAGAGATCGAGGTGGCGACGTCGCGCGCCGTGGAGCCGGCCGGGTATTGGCGCACGGCGCCGTCGGGGAATTTCAGGTCGATCATGTGTCAGTCTTTAGCTGGCGGGACCGGGTCGTATCCCGATCCCCCGAAGGGATGGCATTTACAGAGCCTGCGCACGGTGAGCCACCCCCCCTTGACCGGCCCGTGCCGGATCAGGGCGTCGCGCCCGTAATCCGAACAGGTCGGCAGGAACCGGCACTGCTGGCCGATCAGGGGAGACAGCGTCAGCTTATAGCCCCGGTGGGCCGCGCGCACGCCGCGTTCATAGAGAGACATCGCGTCCCTTTGCCGGGGTTTGATGGGGCCGGGGGCTGAATGGGTTCGCCGCGCTTATCCCCTGTCATTGCAGGGGGATCAACCGGTCGTCGCCCGTCAGGCCGCGCCGGCGAGGCGAGTTCGGGCGGCGAGGGCGTTCTTCATCGCCTCCAGCGTCGCCTCCAGCGAGACCAGGGTCGAGGCGTGGCGGGCCGGATAGTCGGCGACCTGTTTCAGCAGGCGCAGATCCTGGAACCGGCCGGTCGGGCCGTCGCCGCCGGACTTCAGCATGGCGATCATGGCGTCGCGGGCGTCCTGGATGTCCTGAACCGTTGCGCCCATGACGTGCTGGCCCAACACGCCGGCGGCGGCCTGACCCAGGGCGCAGGCTTTTACGTCCTGAGCGAAGGCGGCGACGCGGCCCTGATCGTCCAGCGTCACATCGACCGTCGCCCGCGACCCGCACAGCTTGGCTGTCCGCTCGCCCGTGCCGTCCGGCGTCGGCAGACGCCCCGCATGCGGCAGGTTGGCCGCCAGCGTCAGGATGCGCGCGCTGTAGAGGTCGTCGATCATGGGGCGAAGATAGGGCGGGACCGATCAATCGGAAAGACGGAGCCTAGGCCGCGCGTTGTGGAACGTCGCCATAGACTTTCAGCCACGCCTCGAATGACGGCGCTACCGACTTCACCGTGAGGAAGTCATGGTCGAACATCCAGACGGCGTCGTCCGCCGTGTCGCTCCGGAACACAAACAGGTTGCCGCCGCTGTCTGACGCGAAGCCCACGAGATTGGCCGGCATTCCTGCATCCCTGTAATCGCGCGTCGTCGAGACCGTTTCCTGCGGGGTCAGGAAGTCGCATAGGTGGGGGAGATCAAGTCCGGCCGCCTCAATGTCTTCCCACAGTTCGGTCGTCAGCCGTGGAAGGCCCGTCGCTAGCACCGAATCACGGTACGTGGCCGGAAAGCTGAAGGACAAGTTGCGTTCGGCCTCGGCGATCTCCTCCGCCGAAACCGGGGTCGGCGGATAGTCCGGGACGGACCAGCGACGGTTCAGTTCAGCCAAGTTCGACACGGCTTACCCTCGATCCATTGGAGACAGTCTCAAGCGCCCATCCGTCTCGATCTCCAGCCGGGCTTCGCCATAGTTGGCCAAGGTCGGATGCGAAGTCGCCAGCGGATGCGTCCAGGCGGCCGTCACCACCACCACCTCGGCGCCGGCCGCTTCGCCCGCCTTGATGCCGGCCTCGGCGTCCTCGAACACCAGACAGTCGGCGATGTCGACGCCCAGGGCGGCGGCGGCCTTCAGATAGCCGGCCGGGTCGGGCTTGCCGCGTTCGACATCCTCGGCGGTGATCAGGACGGCGGGCGGGACGACGCCGGCGGCCTTCAGACGCGCGCGGGCGAGTGGGGTGGAGGCCGAGGTGACGACGGCCCAGCGGTCGGGCGGCAGGCGGTCGACGAAGTCAACGGCGCCGGGAATGGGGGCGACGCCGTCCAGATCCTCGATCTCGGCGCGTTCGACCCAGGCGATCTCGGCGTCCAGGTCTATGTCGGGCAGGTTCTGGCCGCGGATGGTGTCGGCGGCCCGCACGCCATGCATGACGGACAGCAGGGCCGCCGCGTCCAGACCGTGCCGCGCGGCCCATCGGGTCCAGACCCGTTCGGCGGCGGCGGTCGAGGTGATCAATGTGCCGTCCATGTCGAACAGGAAGGCCTGGTAGGCGCGGGACGCGGGGAGGCGGGTCATGGCCTCATCCACCACGCGCGGGCGTCCGCCGCAACGGTCGGATCAGCCGCCCTGAAGCGAATTCCAGGTTCGGGCCGTGTCGCTGCCGGGGACGGAGGCGGCGACCTGGGGCGGCGCGGCGGCGGCCGTCGCGCCGGGCGCGGAACGGGCGCGCAGCCAGTTCAGGTTCTGCTCGGCCTGTTCCGGCGGCAGTTCGCGGCGCAGGATCTGTTCGGCCTCGCCCATCTTGCCCTGAAGACCCAGGGCCAGGGCCAGGTTCTGGCGCACCTTGGCCGAGGCGGTCGGCTGGGCGGCGGCGCGTCGCAGCAGGGCCTCGGCGCCCGGCGCGTCGCCGTGCGTCAGGGCGGCGGTGGCGGCGTTGGCCAGGACGTCGGGGTTGTCGGGCGACACGACCAGCGCCTGATTCCAGGCGGCGCGGGCGTCGTCGAAGCGGCGCACCTGCTCATAGGCCACGCCCAGCAGCGAATAGGGCCGCCAGTCGCGCGGGGCCAGGTCGCGCGCCTTCTCCAGCGGGGCGACGCCATAGAAGGCCTGGCCGCGCGCGATATGGGCGCGACCCAGCTCCAGCAGGGCGTCCAGATCGGTCGGTTTCAGGTTCAGCGTGACCTGGGCCGCCTCGGCCGCCTGATCGTAGCGGCCCAGTTCGCGCAGGGCCTGGGCCAGTTTGACGCCCGCGACCGCATCGGTGGGATCGGCCTGCTGTTCCGATGCCCAGAAGACCGACCGCGACAGGGCGTCCATCCGGTCATAGGTCGCGCGCACCTGGGCCGACGACGGGCCGCGTTGCTGAGCAGCTGAGGTAGCGGCTGGGTCGCCAGCTACGTTGGCTGCTGGGAGGCCTGATCCCAAAGACAAAGCCAAACCGGATCGGAATAATATGAAAAAGCAGCGCCCCACTTAATGTCTTCCTTGCGTGGACACGTCGGAGGATCATCTCTCTTTATGGTTAATGAAATGATGCCAAAACCTATCAATGGGGCGATTCTGTCGTCATTGCCATTATGTGAAGGCGAGGGTAGCTACAAACATATTGGCAGAACTGTATGGTGTGGAAAATTGCGCTTTATATCGCTTGGAGGGAACTGCATGGTGGCTGGCCAGTTGAGGCGAATTTTTCGTCCCAAAACCAGCTATTTCGACAATTTAGTCACGCCATTTGACGGCTTGATCAAGGCGTTGAATCGCGGGTGCCACAAACCTCTGCGAGCTGAAGATTTCGAAATTGGAATCTGGGAGGGTTTTCCCAGCGCTAGAGAAATCGAGACTGGGATTTATTTTCACCACGAATTTAAGGGTGGAAATCCAGCTGCCACAACTAACGAATCTTTTGTGCGTCAAGATATTGATGGTGTTAACGAGAAATTTTCTTATCTGGCCAAGCGATTTTTAGAAGTAGCGCGTAGCTCTGATCCAAAATGCTATATAAGAAGAGAATATAACGGAGATTCTCTGGATTCAGTTCGGATGCATGAAATCAGAGATGCTCTTGTCGATTTAGGGGCGCAAAATTTCGTATTGGCAAATGCGCATCAGAGCGAATTTTACAAAGGTTTGATTGTGCATGATGACATTAGATACATCCAAGTTCCAAAGGGTGATGATGATGGTTGGATGGGGTCTGATCTCAACTGGAATGCCGCTTTCTTATCGCTTTGTGTAGATTTGGGTCTGATACGATAGCGATGTGATTTATTATTTCGATTAATATATTTGATGAATGATAAGCTTTATGGGGCAGCAGGTTGAGCTTGTTTTGGCGGGGGAGTGTGCTGCGGTGCAGATCCACTTTGCAACTCCTTTGCAGGAGTTGTGCGGTGTCGCCAAGCAATGGGCAGAAGCGCAGCGGTTTGAAGGCAAGCTTGGTCAGGTTTTGACCGTTCCAAACGCCGAGGGCGGTGTCGCCGAGGTCCTGGTTGGAACTGGCCGGACCTTCGATCCGATGATGGCGCGGGGCCTGTCGGCGCGGTTGCCGGGCGGGCTGTACCGGCTGGCGCTGGAGGGCGAGACGGCGCATCAGGCGGCCCTGGCCTTCCTGTTGGGGGCCTATGTGTTCGACCGCTACAAGGCCCGGCCGGATCGTGCGCCGGTCAGGCTGGTCGCGCCAGAGGGGCTGGACGCGGCCGAGGTCTCGCGCATCGCCGCCGCCTGCGCCCTGGCGCGCGAGATGGTCGACACCCCCGCCGCCGACATGGGGCCGCTGCAGATCGAGACCATCGCCCGCGAGATCGCCGAAAGCGCGGGAGCCGAGATCACCGTCACGACCGGCGACGCCTTGCTGGACGACAACTATCCCGCCATCCACGCCGTCGGCCGCGCCGCCGCCCCGCACCGCGCGCCGCGTTTGATCGAGATCGGCTGGAAGCTGGACCGCGCCGACCTGCCGCTGGTGGCCCTGGTCGGCAAGGGGGTGGTGTTCGACACCGGCGGATTGGACCTGAAGCCCGCCGCCGGGATGCGGAACATGAAGAAGGACATGGGCGGTTCGGCCCACGCCCTGGCGCTGGGGCGGCTGGTGATGCAGGCCGATCTGCCGGTGCGGCTGGTGGTGATCGTGGCGGCGGTGGAGAATGCGGTGTCCGGCGACGCCTTCCGGCCCGGCGACATCCTGAACAGCCGCAAGGGCCTGACCATCGAGGTCGGCAATACGGACGCCGAGGGGCGGCTGATCCTGGCCGACGCCCTGACGCGGGCGGGCGAACACGAACCGGACCTGACGCTGGATTTCGCCACCCTGACCGGGGCGGCGCGGATCGCCCTGGGGCCGGACCTGCCGCCCCTCTATACGGACGACGAGACGCTGGCGGGCCAGTTGCTGGCGGCGGCGGCCGAGGTGCGTGATCCGCTGTGGCGGATGCCGCTGTGGCCCGGCTATCGCGCGGCGCTCGACACCGAGATCGCCGACATGAAGAACGACTCCTCGGCCTGGGCTCAGGCCGGATCGGTGACGGCGGCCCTGTTCCTGCAGCAGTTCGCGCCGACGACGGGAGCCTGGGCGCATATGGACATCTTCGCCTGGAACCCCCGCGCCCGCCCCGGCTTCCCCGAAGGCGGCGAGGCCCAGGCGCTTAGAGCCTGCTACGCCATGCTGAAGGCGCGCTACGCCGGTTGAGTTCAAGCGAAGGCGAAGCCCGCGTCCGGCTCGTCTTCGTTGGAGAGAGATCGCGTCGGCCTAGGTTTTCTGGCCCGCGCCGACCGTGACCGCGCCTCGCGTCCGATCCGGCCGATCAGGGCGCGGATCAGGCCAAGGGCCATGTCCCGCTGTCGTACTACGCCGCGCCAGCCTGCTGCGGCGCGCAGACTGATGGCCA
This sequence comes from Brevundimonas sp. SORGH_AS_0993, assembly GCF_030818545.1. Classification (NCBI taxonomy): domain Bacteria; kingdom Pseudomonadati; phylum Pseudomonadota; class Alphaproteobacteria; order Caulobacterales; family Caulobacteraceae; genus Brevundimonas; species Brevundimonas sp. SORGH_AS_0993. The sequence goes on along the minus strand of NZ_JAUTAH010000001.1, from coordinate 2,003,113 downwards.
GGATGACCAGATCGAAGATGACGGTCACGTCGAACATCAGGACCCACGCGATCATATCCGGCGCGGCCATCGAGAAGAGCCGCACGCCTTCCGTCTCGAACAGAACGATGGCGGCGACCCCGAGCAGTACGATCAGGCCTATGCCCACCGCCCGACCTCGGGACACACGCGCCAGACGTCGCACCGGCTCTTGCACAAGCCATCGCCGCAGAGCGACCCCGAGAGGCCCTCCGTCGGCCACGGTCAGGCAAAGCACGATCAGCAGAAGCAGCGACAAAAGCACCAGAACCTCCGATACGCCGGAACGGCGTCCATCATTCAAAATGGAGTCCTGCGGCGAAGCTTCAATATGGCGTCTCGATCTAGAGAACAGAGTTCTGTTGATTTCCTTCGAAAAAGCGACGCGCGTTAACGGCCCCTAAGCCATCGGGCGCTAACGCTGCGGGCTCAATCACGCGAGTTCACGTTGACCGACGTCCTCGATCTTGTTCCGCCCGGCGACCGCCTCGCCCGTCCCGACCTCGCCGAACAGGCGTTGGAAGGTCTGGTGCGCGCGGAGGTCTATCGCGCGACCCAGGCCATGCATTGCCGCGTGGCCGTGGCGGATGTGCTGTCGGACGCAGAGACACGGATCGACCAACTGCTGCATGGCGAAATCTTCGACGTTCTGGAGCGATCGAACGGCCGGGCGTGGGGCCGGGCGCGCCGCGACGGCGTGGTCGGCTGGGTGGTGGCGGACAGTCTGTCGGCCGGCGCGCCGCTGGCGACGCATCGGGTGGCGGGCGTGGACGGCGCCCTGCCGCTGAACGCCCTGGTGGTCGAGGGGCGCGAAGGGCGGGATGCGGGCGCGCTCAGCCCCGTCGGCGCCTTCGAGACCGATCTGGTCGCGGTGGCCGAGCGTCTTTTGGGACGGCCGCACGAACTGGGCGCGCGATCCTCGATCTCCACCGACTGTTCGGGACTGGTGCAGCAGACCTTGCTGGCCTGCGGCCTGCCGGGACCGCGCCGCTCGGACGGACAGGCGCGGCTGGGGCATGCGGTCGCCGCGACCGACGCCCGGCGAAACGACATCGTGGTCTGGCTGGCACCCCGGGGCGATCACGACTGGACCGGCCATTCGGCCCTGATGCTGGACGGCGAACGGATCATTCACGCCACCGGCGGCAAAGGGGTGGTGATCGAGCCCCTGGCCGAGGTCGAGGCCCGTCTGGTCGCCGAAGGGTTCGAAACGGCGATGTTCCGCCGCCTCTAGTCGCGCATCGTCCGCAGCGCGCCCAGCCGGGCGAAGGCCAGGGTCAGGGCCTTGCGCCGCGCGGGCGCCAGCGGCGTCAGGCCCGCTTCGCGCACCACCGCCCCGCCGAAGCCGTCGGCGACGATCAGGCCGGGCTCTTCGGGCAGGATGCCCTGCGGAAACTCGGGCGCCACGGCGAAATAGAAGGCGTCGCAGAAGGGGCCGTACTCCTGCCATTTGCGGTCGACGCGATAGTCGTCGACGCCCGACTTCACTTCGCAGATGACGATGTCGCCGCGCCGCCCCACGCCCATGACGTCGGCCCGCCGCCCGTTCGGCAAACAGACCTCCAGCAGCGGCGCATATCCCAGGTCCATAAGCAGCCGTGCCGCGCCGCGCGTCACCGACAGGGTCGTCTCCGGGCGGCTGAAGACGAGTTCGAGAGGGACGGCGGCGGTCATCTGACCCTTATGTTCCCTCTACGTTCTTGTCGCAAGGGCGGGGGCCGTTCAGGCGTTCAGGGTCTCGCGGTTGACCGCCCATTCTTCGCGCGTCTGGCCCCACACGTCGGCGACGACGTCGGCGAAGGGTTCGGGCAGGCTGGCCTTGCCGCGATTGCGCGACCCCAGACGCTGGGCCAGGCGGGCCGAGGCGGCGTTGCCGCCCTCGATGGTGTGGATGACGTCGTCCCAGCCCAGAACATCGAAGGCGTAGTCCATGCTGGCGACGGCGGCCTCCAGCGCATAGCCCTTGCCCGTGGCGTCGGGGTGCAGCGACCAACCGACCTCCGACCCTGGCCAGCCGTGCGGCCGCCACGGCCCGATCCGACCCAGCCACTGGCCGGTGGATTTCTCGATGACCGAGAAGAAGCCCACGCCCGTCAGGCTCCACGCCCCGGCGACGGTCGCCAGGATGCGCCAGGTCTCGGCGGGCGTCTTGACCCCGCCGATGAAGCGCGTCGTCTCAGGGTCGGCCTGAAACTCGGCCCAGCGCGGAAAGTCCTCCAGCGTCGGCGGGCGAAGGATCAGGCGTTGGGTTTCAAGTCTGGGTTCGATCACAGCAGATACTCCCGCTCCAGTTCGTAATGGCTGCCGCTGTCGGTCAGGACGCTGGAATACAGGCCGAAGCGGTCGATGCGGATCGGCGGCGAATGCAGCAGATTGTGCCCGGCCATCCAGGCGCCGATGCGGTCCGGGTTCGTCTGGGGTTTCAGATAGGCCAGGGTGACGTGGGGGCGATAGTCGCGCGTCTCCATGACTGCGCCCGCGCGCTGGCCCGCCGCCTTGCAGCGTCCGGCCAGGACCGACAGGCGGGCGTTGGGCGTTTCGACCCCGGCCCACAGCGTGTGGCTGCGGTGGTTGTCGCCGAAGGCGCCGACCCCTTTCAGCACGATCTCGAAGGGGGCGCCGGCGACGCGGGCCAGTTCCGAGGCCAGGTCGTCGGCCCGGCGCTCGTCGGTCTCGCCGTAGAAGGCCAGGGTGACGTGCAAGGCGTCCAGCGGCCGCCAGCGGGCGCCGGGCAGGCCGGACTGACGCCGCTGAAGCATCTCGCCGACATCGGGCGGCAGGGTCAGGGCGGTGAACAGGCGCAACATGCGACCGTTGGTAGCGGCCGGAACCGCCGCTTCCAAGTCCGGTTTTCCTTGCACTGGGAGCCTCGGCTCCCGATATTCAAGGCCTGTGACCGGGGAAGTCTCCCCGGCCAAACGGAGAAAGTTCGTCGCCATGAGCGATTTCAATAACGGCTACGCCCGACCCTTGCCGCAGACGGCCGACATGTCGGTCGACGCCGGCCTGCGCAGCTTCATGCTGGGCGTGTACAACAAGCTGGCCTTGGGCCTCGTTGTCGCGGCGGCCCTGGCCTATGTGACGGGCAATGTCGAAGGTGTCCGGGATCTCTTCTACGTACAGACGGTCGATGGGCGCCTAGGCCTCACCATGCTGGGCATGATCCTCCAGTTCTCGCCCCTTGTCCTGCTGTTCGGCTCGATGTTCTTCATGAAGAACCCGACGGCCAAGGGCGTGAACCTGCTCTACTGGGCCGTGGTCGCCACGATCGGCGCGGGCCTGGGCATCCTGTTCCTGCGCTATACGGGCGGTTCGCTGGCCACCACCTTCCTGGTGACGGCGGCGGCCTTCGGGGGTCTGAGCCTGGTGGGCTACACCACCAAGAAGGACCTGACCGGTATGGGCACCTTCCTGATCATGGGCGTGATCGGCCTGATCGTCGCCTCGATCGTCAACATGTTCCTGCAGTCGGGCGTGTTTTATCTGATCATTTCGGGCCTGGGCGTTCTGATCTTCTCGGGCCTGATCGCCTACGACACCCAGCGTCTGAAGATGACCTACTACGCCTTGGGCGGCGACCAGAACGCCATGGGCGTGGCCACCGGCTTCGGCGCGTTGAGCCTGTTCATCAACTTCGTGAACCTGTTCCAATTCTTGCTGGCCTTCCTGGGCGGCAACCGGAACTAAGGTCTTTCGAAAGATCGGTGCGGAAAGGGCCCCTCGCTGGGCCCTTTTCATTTGGCTACCGGATTGATCGGTTCCTCGCCTATCTTGGGTATGTATTTCTGCACCTTCGGCTGATTTTGTCGCTATCAGGTGAGCTTGACCTCGACGTCTGGGAATTTTGTATGATTCAGAACGGCCTTGGACGCCTGTTGCGGCCATTCTTTCGGCTGAGCCGGTTGCCGTCGCGCTTTGCCGCCGTAGAACGATCCGTGCGTCGCATGGAGATTAGTCACCGCGAACACCGCCGCGAGATGCAGCAGGCATTGGCGCAACTGATGCTGCCTGCGGATTCGGTCTGGCGAGGGCAGCCGCCCTTATTAGACGCTTCAGTCCCCGGCGAGAGGGTGTTTGAACAAAGCGCGATGTGCCGCCAGGACAGTTTCCATCAACCGTATTTCTCTTACTGGACAAGACGGCTGGGCGAAGGGCTGAGGTATCATCGCAAGCTCTGGGAGTTCGTGTTTGTCGCTCAGGCGTTATGGGAACGCGGCGTCTGCACCAGCGGGCGTCGCGGCCTGGGATTCGGCGTTGGACGTGAGCCGTTGGCGGCTCTGTTCGCTTCGGAAGGCGTGGCCGTGACGGCGACCGATCTGGCTCCCGACGGCATCGTCGAGGCGGGTTGGCAGGCCACGAACCAACATGCCGGAGGCAAGGAAGCGCTTAGAAACAGCGTCGTCTGCCCGGACGACCTGTTCGACCGAAACGTCGAGTTTCGTTTCTGCGACATGAACCACGTCGCCGCCGATCTGATCGGCTACGATTTCTGCTGGTCGGCGTGCGCGCTTGAGCATCTGGGGTCCATCGAAAAGGGGCTGACGTTCATCGAGCGCTCCGTCGAGTGTCTCCTCCCGGGCGGATGGGCGGTTCACACGACGGAATACAACGTCTCGTCCGATACCGACACCGTCGATAATCTGGGAACGGTGCTGTTCCGCAGGCGTGACCTTGAAGCCCTTGCGCAACGTCTTCGGGTCAAGGGGCACAAAGTGGCGACCATGGACTGGAACCCGGGCGAGGGGCAAGTCGATCGATACTTGGATATGCCGCCCTATCGCCAAGACCCGCATTTGAAGATGATGCTGAGCGGGTTCACCACGACCTCGATCGGCATAATCGTGCGCCGAGGCCTGGGGACTTAACCATAGTCCACCAACTGGAATTTCCGGCCGTCGAACACCCGCAGCACCTGGGCCAGGTCGCGGCCGCGGCGGAGAATCTGGCCGCCTTCGCCGATGACGGCCCATTGCCCCTGACGGGTCTGAAGCGCTGGGCGCTTTTCGATGCGGTAGGCGGGGGCGTCGCCCGAGCGGCGGAAGACGGCGAACTCGGCGAAATCCTTGTGGCCGACCACGGCGTAGTCGCGCCATTCGCCCTGGGCGACCATCCGGCCATAGACGCGGAGTACGGCGTCCAGCTCTCGCCGGTCGAAGAAGACGGGGCCGGGAAGGGGCGCCGCGTCGTGCGGGGTCATGCTCATGGTTTCAACTTAGGCGACGACGTCGCCGACGCCAGGGCCTGGGAAAAGCGCGCGGAACACCAAATCGCCTCGATTCCGTCCTTCGCCCGCCCGGTTGGGCGGTGAAACAGAGACCATCGGCCCGTCGGAGTTCGGAAGCGTCCGGAACCTGAACAGCCCCCCAGCCCCCTGGATGTTTCCAGCAAAAAGGGCTCCGGCGGCCGATGCTTTCCTCCAAGCGAGCGCCCGCCCTGCCGTTCCCCTCCCCCTCCCAGGCAAGGCGGGCGTTTCGCTGTCCGGGGGTGTGGTCAGGACGCCGCGGACAGCTGCAACGTCAGCGTCTGGGCTTCGCCATTGTGCATCACCGTCAGATCGACCGCGCCCGTTGCGCCGCGCACGGCCGCGACCACGGCGGCGGCCTCCGTCGTCTCCCGTCCGTCCACGGCGGTGATCAGATCGCCGGCTGTCAGGCCGGCCTGGGCTGCGGGCGAGCCCGCCTCCACCGCCGCCAACTGAACGCCGCCGTCCTGATCGCGCAGGGTCGCCCCATAGACGACGACGGCCGAGGCGCCGGCCGTGATCGGTTCGGCATGCGGCGTTTCCACCGCCAGGGCGGTCGTCCGCTCTCGTCCATCGCGCAGATAGACCAGGTTCAGGTTGGACCCTGGCGCGGCGATGCCGACGGTGGCGTTGATGGCGCCGGCGTTGGCCACGGGGCGGCCCTGTATGCGGGTGACGACATCGTCGAGGCGCAGGCCCGCCCGCTCGGCCGGAGAGCCGGGCGCCAAGTCCGCCACCACGGCGCCGCGCACGATGCCCAGGCCCAGTTCGCGCGCGCGCTTGGCGTTCAGGGAGCCGAAGACGGCGCCGGTCTCGCCGCGCCTGACCTCGCCGTATTTGCGAATCTGGTCGGCGACATAGAGCATGATGCGGGTCGGCACGGCGAAGGCGATGCCGTCGTTGCCGCCGCCCATGCCGCCAGACAGGATGGAGGTGTTGATGCCGATCAGCCGGCCCCGGCTGTCTAGTAGCGGCCCGCCGGAGTTGCCCGAGTTCACGGCCGCGTCGGTCTGGATATAGTCTTCGACCGCATCGCCCAGGCCGGAACGGTTCAGGCCCGAAACGACGCCCATGGTCAGGGTCTGGTCCAGGCCCAGCGGATAACCGACGGCGAAGGCCAGGTCGCCGGTGCGCAGGGTGTCGGAATCGACCGTCTGGACCTGTTTCAGATTCAGCGGCCGGCCGTCCGGCGTGATCTTCAGCACCGCGATGTCGGTGGCCTTGTCCGCCCCGATCAGGGTGGCGTTGAACAGGCGGCCGTCGGTCAGGTCGATGGTGAACTTGCGTCCGCCCTCGACCACATGATTGTTGGTGATCAGTATCCCTTGCGCCGCATCCACGATGACGCCGGAGCCCGAGGCGTAGGGCTTGGGATCGGCGGCGTCCGAACTGGGGCCGCGCGACTGGCCCAGGGTCGTGACCTGGACCACGGCCGGCAGGGAGCCTTCAAGGTCGGGCGCAAAGCTGAACACCCCACGCCGGGCGTCATAGGGCAGGGCGCTGGCGGGCGGGCCGCTGCGAGACGCAGGCGCCAGGGCCAGGGCCGTTTGCGGGGCCGTCGCGCAGAAGACGGCGAGGGCGACGGCGAGGGACGACACGGCCTTGAGGCGGACTGGCATGGACGGTTCCTTGATCGAAGCGCGAGCCTAGCGCGAGATCCAGCGTCTGACGATGGGGTGATTTGGGGGGATCGGCCCTTGCGAAAGAGCCGCCCGCGCGAGACCATGGGATCCGGTTTTTATGTTTTCGGAGCCCTCGCATGAGCCAGACGACGATGGACAGCGCGCCCGCCCGCGCCTCCGCTTTCGACCGCCTGTTCCGCGATCATCCGCGCGAGGTGGGCGAGACCTATCTGGAGCATATGGCGGCCTCTTCCGCGTTCGGTTTCAAGCTTCTGGGCCTGGCCTGCGCCGCCTTCGCCCACGCCTTGGTTCCGGGCGTGCACAAGGCCACCGTCTCCACCGCCGTCCGAGGCATGGCCAAGGAGATGGGCGGTCGCGCCGAAGAGGCCCGCGAGAGCCGGATGCGCGACGCCGGGGTCTGGGACGTCGGTCTGTGACAAGGGGCTGATACGGCCCGGTCCTGCACCCGGTCATGCAATTGCCGGGGTTTGTGCTATAGAGGGCGGCTAAATCTCATTCAGGATCGCCGCCTTGAGCATCACGCTCGACCTTTCGCGCGTCTCGACCGCGCCGACTGAAAAGCCCCTCGTCAACCTCAGCGGCCTGACGCGCGCGGGCCTGCGCCAGGCCCTGATCGACGCCGGCGTCTGCCCGCCCGAAAAGGCCAGGATGCGCGCCAGCCAGATCTGGGGCTGGATCCACCACTACGGCGTCACCGACTTCGCGGCCATGTCGAACGTGGCCAAGGACATGCAGGCCAAGCTGGCCGAGCATTTCACCCTGGCCCGCCCCGAGGTCGTCGAGCGTCAGGTGTCCAAGGACGGCACCCGCAAATGGCTGATCCGCACAGCGCCGGGCATAGAGATCGAGACCGTCTATATTCCCGACGTCGGTCGCGCCGGGGCGCTGTGCGTCTCGTCCCAGGTCGGGTGCACTCTGAACTGCACCTTCTGCCACACCGGCACGCAGAAACTGGTCCGAAACCTGACCGCCGCCGAGATCGTGGCCCAGGTCCAGGTGGCCCGCGACGATCTGGAGGAGTGGCCGTCCCCCAAGGAAGACCGCCGCCTGTCCAACATCGTCTTCATGGGCATGGGCGAACCGCTCTACAATCTGGACAACGTTTCGGACGCCATCGACATCATCTCGGACAACGAGGGGATCGCCCTGTCGCGTCGTCGGATCACGGTCTCGACCAGTGGCGTGGTGCCCCAGCTTCAGGCCCTGGGCGACCGCACGGCGGCCATGCTGGCCATCAGCCTGCACGCCACCAATGACGCCCTGCGCGACGTGCTGGTGCCGCTGAACAAGAAATACCCGCTGGAGCAGTTGATGGCGGCGATTCGGGCCTATCCCGGCCTGTCGAACGCGCGGCGGGTGACGTTCGAATATGTCATGCTGAAGGGCGTCAACGACAGCCCCGAGGAGGCGCGCGCCCTGGTCAAGCTGATCTCGGGCGTTCCGGCCAAGGTGAACCTGATTCCCTTCAACCCCTGGCCCGGCACAGACTATCAGTGCTCGGACTGGAAGACGATCGAAGCCTTCGCCGCCATCCTGAACAAGGCCGGCTACGCCTCGCCCATCCGCACCCCCCGCGGCCGCGACATCCTGGCCGCTTGCGGACAGTTGAAGTCCGAGAGCGAAAAGCTGCGCGCCAGCGCGCTCAGGAAGGCCGAGCCGGCGGCGGCTTAAGCGCGCCTTACAGGGCCGCACGGCAGTCCAACCCCTGGCCGGGCCACAACGCCCTGTAATCTTTCGTCACAAGGTGTGGCCGTGGCGCGCTTGCGGATTGGGGCGGCAATCGGGCAAGGCGTTGGGTCATGGACCCGTCCTTGTCCGATGTGTTGTCGAGCGCCGAGATGCAGGCTTTTGCGTCCGGCTTTCCGGTCATGGTCACGCACCTGATCGTGACCCTTCTGCTGCTGACGGCGGGGGCGGCGGTTTATGTGCTGATGACGCCGTGGCGCGAGATCAGCCTGATCCGCGAGGGCAATCCGGCGGCCGCCATCGGCTTTTCCGCCATACTGGTCGGCTTGGCCATTCCATTGGCGGTGTCCTTGTCGGTATCGAGCACGGTGCGCGACATAGCCATCTGGGGCGTGGCCACCCTGGTTCTGCAACTGCTGGTCTTTCGCATCGTCGACCTGATCCTGACGGGCCTGCCGCAGCGGATTCAGAACGGCGAGGTCTCGGCGGCCGTGGTGCTGGCGGGGGCCAAGCTGGCGACGGCGCTGATCCTGTCCGCCGCCCTGACGGGCTGAGCGGCCTTGCCGCGTCTTCGTCTGCCCGACTGGGCCGTCTATGCGGCGGTGGCCGGCGTTCTGTTGACCGTGTCGCTGGTCCGCCGCGAAAACGCCGACGCCCCGCCGGCCTCGCCGGCCGCGCCCCAGGCGAATGAGGAGGGCGAATTTCTCGGGCCCGTCACCCCGTTCGACGCCGCCGTGACCCTGGAGGCGCCGGACGCATCGTTCCAGCCGACGTCTGGCACGGCCTTTTCCATCGCTGGGCGCGGGCGTTGGGTCACGGCGCGCCATGTGGTCGAAGGCTGCCGCAAGCCCGCCCTGGTGGTCGGCGGCGGACGGGCGGTGGCGGCGGACGTGCGCCTGGCTTCTCGGGCCGATGTGGCGGTCCTGATCACCGACGGGGGCGCGCCGGCCCTGCCTGTCGCGGCCGAGGCGCCGCTGCGCCGGGGCCAGAGGGCGTTTCATCCCGGCTTCCCCCAGGGTGAACCGGGCGAGGTGACGACCCGCTTGCTGGGCCGCGAAACGCTGAAAGTGTTCGGTCGCGGCGCCCACGAGGAGCCGGTGCTGGCCTGGGCCGAGGTGGGGCGCACCGACGGTTTGGTCGGGACGCTGGCGGGCCTGTCGGGGGCGCCGGCGCTGGACGGCCAGGGGCGGGTGCTGGGCGTGACCATCGCCGAAGCGCCGCGTCGGGGACGCATCTATACGACTGCGCCGGAATCCTTCGGCCCGGCCGTGCGGGGCCAGCAGGCCGCGGAGGAGGACGCCCCGAGCCAACCCATGACGGTCGAGGATTATGGTCCCGTTTCGGACGCCCTGCGCCGGGACCTGCGCGTGGCCCAGGTGGTTTGTCTATCGACCTGAAGGCTTGCCGCCCGTTCGGCGCCCTGTCTCAGCGCCCCGTCCCGGCTCCATGCCCAGGACGGGGCGGCCGGCGCGCCCTACTTCAGGGCGCCGGCGTTCAGGTTCAGCGCATCGGCCGGGACGACCTCCAGGTTCGGATGCTTGGCCCTGAGCGCGTCCAGGAATTTGGAGGCGTCGCCGACGATCACCAGACTGGCCTGGTTGACCGGCAGGTGGCGGGCGAAGGCGGCCTCCACCTGATCCGGCGTCACGGCCCGCACACGCCCGGCGTAGTCGGCCAGATCGCTGATCGGCAGGTCGTAGAGCGCCAGGTCGGCGACCAGGGCGCCCAGGCCGTCCACCGTCTCCAGAGAGCGACCGAAGCCGCCGATCAGGGTGGCGCGGCGCGGGGCCAGGTCGGCGGCCGTCGGTGTCTCGGTTCCCAGTTTGGCGATCTCGGCCAGGATCAGGTCGGCGACCTCGTCGGCGGTCTCGTTCTTGGTCTGGGTCGAGGCGGTGAAGACGCCCGCGTCCGCGCGCACCCCCAGAGAGGAGCCGGCACCATAGGACAGGCCGCGCTTGATGCGGATCTCCTGGTTCAGGCGCGAGGAGAAGCCCCCGCCCAGCAGGGTGTTGCCCAGGGTCAGCGGGAAATAGTCCGCATCGGTGCGCGACACGCCGCGAATGGCGGCGACCACGGCGGCCTGACCCGCGCCAGGCTGATCGACCACGACGATGCGCGGGGCCTGGGCCTGGCCCGCCGGATGGGCGGCCGGGGCGGCGGCC